>USCR01000018.1 GCA_900553295.1 uncultured Eubacteriales bacterium
CGCATGCCGCTGTATGCCACCGCCATGGGCAAGGCTTTTCTGGCCGCCATGCCGGACGAAGCGGTGCGCACACTTTTCAACGGGGTCTCCCTGGCGCCCCTGACAGAGCACACCATTACCAGTCTAGATCAGCTAATGGAGCAGCTGCGGGAGATCCGCCAAACAGGCATCGCCGTAGAGGACCAGGAAAACGCTGTGAACGTCAGCTGCATTGGTGTGGCCATCTGCGACCGGGAGGGGAAGCCCGCTTACGCATTGAGCATTTCCGCGCCAAGTTTTCGGGTAAACGGTGCGGAGATCAGCGCCTGGGGCAAGCTGCTGTTACGGGCGAAGGACCGTATCGAGCGTGTACTCAAGGCACTATAAACACACTCACATGGCCAATCAAAGAAAGGGGATCACCACAATGGACATGATTAAACAGCTGTCTTTGGCGGGCTTGGTGCCCGTAATCGCGGTAAATGATGCACAGGACGCCATACCGCTGTGTAAAGCGCTGAGCGACGGCGGACTGCCTGTTGCAGAAATTACCTTCCGCACTTCCGCGGCAGAGGAAGCCATCCGCCTGGTGCACGAGCAGCTCCCGGATGTCATCCTGGGTGCGGGTACCGTGCTCACCTGCGAGCAGGTGGATCGCGCCATCGCCGCCGGTGCCACCTACATTGTGTCCCCCGGTCTGAACCCCGATGTGGTGAAGCACTGCATCGAAAAGGGCATTCCGGTGGTGCCCGGCTGCGGAAATCCTTCCGACATTGAGGTTGCCCTTTCCCTGGGGCTGAAGACCGTGAAGTTCTTCCCCGCGGAAGCGCTGGGCGGCCTGAAGCTCATCAAGGCCATCGCGGCGCCCTATGTAGACGTAACCTTCATGCCCACCGGCGGCATCAACGAAAAGAACCTGGTGGAATATCTTTCCTTCAAGAAAATTGTGGCCTGCGGCGGCAGCTGGATGGTTCCCGCCGATGCGGTGGCAGCCAAGGATTGGAACCGTATCACTGAGCTGACCCGTTCCGCGGTAAACCTGATGCTGGGCCTGGAACTGCGCCATGTGGGCGTAAACAGCGGTTCCCCCGAGGCTGCCATGCGGGATGCGCAGCTGTTCTGCAAGCTGCTGGGCTGGCAGGTAAAAGAGGGCAATTCTTCCGTGTTTGCCGGCAATGCCTTTGAGATGATGAAGAAGCCCTTCCGGGGCACCAATGGCCACATTGCCATTGCCTGCAACGATATCGCCCGGGCAAAATGGCATATGGAGCGCCGTGGCTTCGCCTTTGAGGACGAGAGCACCGCTTCCATGAAGGACGGCAAGATGGTTGCCATTTATCTCAAGGATGAGATTGGCGGCTTTGCCATTCACCTGCTGCAAAAGTAAGCTATCGCCAGATACGAGGAGGGGTTTCTCATGAACAAGCATGTACGGGTTGTTACCTTTGGTGAAATTATGCTGCGGCTCAAGTCCCCGGCATTTGAACGTTTCTTCCAGTCTCCTGCCTTGGAAGCCACCTTTGGCGGTGGTGAAGCCAATGTAAGCGTATCCTTGGCTAACTATGGCATGGATACGGCCTATGTGACGGTGCTTCCCAACAACGACATCGGCAATGCCTGCATCCGCGAGCTCCGTGGTTTTGGGGTGGATGTGAGCAATATTGTCCGCAAGGAAGGCCGCATGGGCATCTATTACCTGGAGAGCGGCGCGGTGCAGCGTCCCTCCAAGGTGATCTATGACCGTGCAGGCTCCGCCATCAGCGAGGCAAAGCCCGGTGATATTGACTGGGCCAAGGCTTTTGAGGGTGCAACCTGGTTCCACATCACGGGCATTACCCCGGCTATTTCCGCCGGCGCCGCGGAACTTTCCCTGGAAGCCGTGAAGCAGGCCAAGGCCATGGGACTGCATGTCTCCTGCGACCTGAACTACCGCAAGAACCTGTGGAAGTATGGCAAAACCGCCGATCAGGTAATGACGGAACTGGTCAAGTATGTGGATACCGTTATCGCCAATGAGGAGGATTTCCAGAAAGCGCTGTGCCTGAAGGCAGAGTCCACCGCAGCGGTGGAAAGCGGCGAGCTGAACGTGGAACAGTACAAGGCCATTGCCAAGCTGGCCATGGAAACCTATCCCAACATTCAGCGCGTAGCCATTACCCTTCGTGAAAGCAAGAGTGCCAGCCATAACGATTGGAGCGCCTGCCTGTACAACGGAAAGGACTTCTTCCTCTCCCGGAAGTACAGCATCACGGACATCGTGGACCGCGTGGGTGGCGGCGATAGCTTTGGCGGTGGCTTGATCTACGGCCTAAACACCTATGAGGATGAAAAGCAGGCCCTGGAGTTTGCTGTGGCGGCTTCATGCCTGAAGCACACCATTAGCGGCGACTACAACCGTGTAAGTGTCGCGGAAGTGGAAAGCCTGATGAAGGGCTCCGGCAACGGCCGCGTGCAGCGTTAACCCGCGTACAAGGGACATTCCCACACATATCACCGCAAAGCCCGACGGGAGGAATTCCGCCGGGCTTTGTATTAAGGCAATACCGCACAAATGAGTTGGTGCTGTATTGCCCTAAACAAGATATACCGGGAAAAAACTTGCCTGGTGCGAAAAAGACGTGTATACTATTTTTATCCCTGTTTTCGTGAAACACGCAATGAGGAGGCATCTTCCATGAACTTTGAATTAATACGGCAAGTGGACCCGCAAGTAGCTGATGCCATTGAGCTGGAGCTGGAACGCCAGCGCGCCCATATTGAACTGATTGCGTCGGAGAATTTCGTGTCTCCGGCCGTGCTGGAAGCCATGGGCACACCCTTGACCAACAAGTATGCTGAAGGATACCCGGGAAAGCGCTATTACGGTGGATGCCAGTATGTGGATGTGGTGGAAAACCTGGCGCGGGAGCGCGCATGCCGGCTCTTCGGTGCTGAGCACGCCAACGTTCAGCCTCACAGCGGCGCCCAGGCCAATATGGCCGTATACTTTGCCATGCTGGAGCCCGGGGACACCGTCATGGGAATGAATCTGTCCCACGGGGGACATTTAACCCACGGCAGCCCCGTGAATATGAGCGGCAAATACTTTAATTTTGTGCCCTACGGCGTGGATCCTGAAACGGAAACCATCAACTACGAGGAAATGCGCCGTATTGCCTTGGAATGCAAGCCCAAGATGATCGTTTCGGGCGCTTCCGCGTATCCGCGCATCATCGACTTTGCCGCCATCCGTGCCATCTGCGATGAGGTAGGGGCACTGATGATGGTGGACATTGCCCATATTGCGGGACTTGTGGCAGCGGGTTTGCATCCCAGCCCTGTTCCCTATGCTGACTTTGTCACCACCACCACCCACAAAACGCTGCGCGGGCCCCGGGGTGGCATGATCCTGTGCAAGGAGCAGTACGCAAAGGCCATTGACAAGGCAATTTTCCCTGGCACGCAGGGTGGACCCCTGGAGCACATCATCGCCGCAAAAGCTGTGTCCTTCCAAGAGGCGCTTCAACCCAGTTTCAGGGATTACCAGGAGCAGATCCTCAAAAACGCCAAGGCCATGGAGAAAGCCTTCCGTGAAGCAGGCATCAAGATGGTCTCCGGCGGAACGGACAATCACCTGCTGCTGCTGGACTTCACCGGCACGGAAACAACCGGTAAGGAGCTGGAACGGCTGCTGGGCTTGGCCAATATAACCGTTAATAAAAACACGGTCCCCAATGAAACGCGGAGCCCCTTTATCACCAGCGGTATTCGCGTTGGTACGCCCGCAGTAACCACTCGCGGCCTACGCGAAGATGATATGAAGCGCATCGTGGACTGGATGACGCGCATCATCCGCGAGGGTGAGCCCGCTTGCGCACCGGTAAAGGCAGAAGTGGAAAGCTTTATGAAGCATTTTCCCCTATATGAGGGATAATTACAAATTCGTTGGCAAAGGCCGTGGTCCTGTGGAAGGGGCACGGCCTTTTTTACATCGTGTTTAAGTTTCTGACACTATGGAAAACGCGGGCTGTATGCATGCTGTAGTTAACTATCTGGATGCTGGTTGCTCCAGTGTCTCCGCCGTCAAAGGCTGGTACGGAATCCATACATACCGGCCATCCGTCAATGGATATCCGAGAGTTTCGGTTTGTATGTCTTCCCCGCGAATCAACAATACAGCCAAGCGTAAAGCTGCTTTGGCCTGATTCACATCATCATTTAGCACGGTGCCCAGCAAAGATCCCTGGCGCAGGGCCGTTTGCGCAGCCACCGTGGCATCCACGCCCACAACCGGCATAAACCGTCCCGCTGAAAAATATCCAGCGGCCTTTAATGCATCAATGGCCCCCAGCGCCATGTCATCATTGTTGGCAATCACGCATTCGATGCGATCCCCATGAGCGGCCAGGAATGCGGCCATCTTGTCCTGCGCCTGCAAGCGCTGCCAGTTTCCTGTATCCTCCTGAAGTTTTTCCAAGCCATAGCCCGCATCCTGCAAAGGCTTCAAGGCATATTGACTGCGCAGTTCCGCATCCTGGTGGCCAGGCTCCCCCTTTAGCAGTACATATTGCACCACACCGTCCCCGTTTTTGTCCGCTTGGGAATGTGTTATGAAATACTCCGCCATGATTTCTCCCGATAGCCTTCCGCTTTCCGCTGCGCTCGCGCCCACATAATACACTTTATCAAACAACTGCATATCTTCTAGTAGCGGTTCACGGTTAATAAAAACCACAGGGATATTCCGGGCCCGAGCCTTCTCTATGAGATACCCTGCCGCGGTTCTATCCACGGGATTCAGGATCAAGGCATCTACTCCGGCGGATAAGAGCTGATCCACCTGATCATTTTGCAGATTCTGATCGTTTTTGCTGTCGTAAAGGCTTAGCTGCGCTACTCCTTGGGCATATTCCACAAGCCTGTCCCGCATACTGCTCATGAACGTATCCGTGCCATCATACATGCATACGCCAATATGCGGCATATCCTCGGCTGACGCTTCCGGGCACAGCAAAGGCAAGCATAACAGACAGGCAATCCAAAACAATCGTTTTTTTAGATTCACGGAGAATTTCTCGCCTCCTCAATGCAACAGTGGAAACATCAGCTTTACGTTTTTCGCGTCATACATTTCTGATGGCACAACAAGTTTATAGGGTAGCAGGCATGCTTCCGTCTCCCCGGATAGTGCCATCTGCATGGCCATATGCCCCAGGGCATAGGGTGTTTCCACGGCAAGGGCATCCACGGCCCCCTCCGCCATCAGCTGCACCCGCTCCTCCCCGGGATCCATCCCCACCAGCGGTGCAGTCAATTCCCCTGCTTCCCGCATGGCCGCCAGTCGACGGGTCTCCTTTCTGGTAAGCGCCACCACGCAGGCATCTTCCCCCGGCGCAGGCAATGCGTTTCCCCCGGTCACCGCTTGTTCCTGCGTCAATGTGCTCAACGCGCCCTCCAGGCGCTGGGGCGCATCGCCCACAAGATAGACATGGCCGTACGTTTTCGCAAAGTCTGCCAGCAGCATGCCCGCCTGACGTTCATCCATGGCCGCATAAACTGCGCGTGTTTCCTCGTCCCGTAGCACCACCACCGGCACGCCGACCGCATCCAGGGCAGCTTCCGCTTCCGCGCGCAGAACCGCATCCTCTGTAAGCAAAAGTGCAGCTGTGGCTTTCCGCTGTGACCAGCGCTGGGCGGCTTCTGCTAGCGTTTCCCCCGACAGTGGCTCCTGAGTCAATGTGCATCCAGCTTGTGCGGCTGCCTGTTGCGCGCCTTGTTTTACTTGTAGCAGAAAGGCTCCCGTGTCATCTTCCACCAGCAGAACAACGGGACCGGGCGGGGCCGCCGGCACCTCTGTTTGCGTACCAAAGCCAAAGAGCAGCAATCCCAATACGCATAGTACCATCACCACAGAAATTACAATGGAGCGTCGCATCCCATCCGCTCCTTTCCCGCACAGATGATCCTCATGTTTTCTCCTCCCCATGATAACGTGGCAAGCGGATGGTCACAAGCGTGCCCTCGTCCTCCTCGCTTTCTATTTGCAGACCGTAAGAGGGCCCAAAGGTGAGCTGTATCCGCTCATGGACATTCTTAATACCAATACCGCTGCGTCCCGCCGGTGAAGTAAGGATATTTTCCAATATCTCCGGCGAAATCCCAATGCCGTCATCCTCCACGGTGAAAAGCAGATCGTCTCCCTGGAAGAAGGCCTTGATAATAATATGCAGCGCCTCCGGTTGTGTCTGGTCGATGGCGTGATTGATGGCGTTCTCTACCAGAGGCTGCACAATGAGCTTAACGGTTCGTTCCTCCAGAGTCTCCTCCTGGGCCTGAATTTCATAGGTGAATCGATCCTTAAAGCGCATTTTCTGTATAATCAGGTAGTTGCGCACATGCTCCAGCTCTTCCCGGACGGTGATAATGCTGCGTCCCTTGCTAATGGAAATACGGAACAGCCGTGCCAGTGCGGAAACCATGGTAATGGCCTCCCGGCTGCGGCCGCGTTCTTCCATCCAAATGATAGAGTCCAAGGTGTTGTACAGAAAATGCGGGTTAATCTGGGCCTGAAGCGCATTGAGTTCATAGAGGCGCTTTTTTTCCTGCTCCTGCACAATTTGATCCATCAATGCACGGATGCGGGCTATCATGTGGTTGAAGGCCACGGAAACGGAGCGTGCCTCCCGGAAACCTTGCTCCTTTATGGCCACATTCAGGTCACCGGCTTCCACCTGGCGCATGGTATCCTCCAAGTAACGCATGGGGCGCGTAACCCAGTAGGCCATGACCGATGCCACCGCGAAGGAAAGCATTGCCGCACACAGCAGTACAATGGAAACAATGCGTATGAACGTATTCTGAAGCTCCAGGATTTCATCAATATACGCCACGCCCACCAGTCGCCAACGCGTCTGGTTCAGCGTTGCACTGATAAGTACCCGTTCCCGGCCATCCACCCGGTCACGGCCTTGGCCAACCAAAAACTGGTTGACTGCGGTTAAGTCCTCCTGTGCCAAGCCGTGGTAGATTAGTTGCAGAAGGGGATGTACCACCAGCTCCCCTTCGCGGTTGAGAATATAGTTGTATCCGCTGGTGCCCAGGGATACATGCTCTGTCAAATCATGAAAGCTATTATAATCAATATCCATCATCAATACACCTTGTGTCAACTGGCCATCCATTTGATAATGCACCGCTCGGGCCATGGTAATGACAAAGGCAAACTGATCCGGAAACAGGCTCTGCACATGGGGCATAGAAAAATAGGTGACCGTTCCACCCCACTCCAGCGCCTTCTGAAACCAGCTCATGGAGCGCACTTGCTCCGGGGATGCACACTGCTCCCCTGCTGTGGACCCAAACAGGCTTCCATCCCCGTGGAAAAAAGCCATGGAGACAATGCTGGAATTTCCCCGCTTGACCAGCTCCATCTGATCCAGCCATTCCCCTGTATCCCCATCCATATCCGAGGGTAGAAGTGTCGTTGTATAGTAAAGCGTGGAAAGCATTTGATCCACATAGACATTCACCGTGTGAACGCTTTGCATCACGGTTTCCTTGGTGCGCTCAATGGCGTTTTTTTCCAATAGCGCCGACAGCTTGGGTACCAGCATAAGCAGCACAAAAAGCAGCAGCACCCCCATGCAGGAAAGGAACGAAGCAATCAGCACAAAATGCAGGCTTCTCCCCGAATCTGCCATGCGCTTTGCCCAGCTGTTTCCCAGGCTGCGCCAGCGTCCAAGGCTTTTGCTCCTGTTGATCATAGCGTGGCTCCTTCTCTCTTTCGTGCCTGGGAGGGAGAAATGCCAAAGCTCTTTTTGAAGGAATAGCTGAAATAGCTGGGATCAGGGATACCCACTTCCTGGGCAATCTGTACCGTTTTCATCTCCGTACCGGTCAGCAGGCTCATGGCCTTGTCCATGCGCAATTCAGTCAGATACTGCACAAATGTTTTTTTCGTCTCACGTTTAAATAAAACGCTAAAATAGGAAGGCGAGATATGCAGTTGTCCGCATAGCTTTTCCATGGTCAGCTCCGGGTCCCGATAGTTAGCGGCCATGTATTCCACCGCCTGCCGTGCCAATGAGCGGCTGGAAGAGGCCCTGTCCTCCGTTACCTGTGCTGAAAACCGTTGAGACATTTCCATCAGCAGCTTGAAGGCCTGCTCCGGGGGTGGGCAGTTCATGAGCTGATCCAGATATCCTGAAAGGTCAATTTCCACGGAAACATCCCGCGCCGTTCGTAGCAGCATCATGCATATCTCCAGCAAATAGGCCCGGTACACGGCAGGCGTAGGTTTTGCCTCCCTGCATTCGGACAGCAGCCCCTCCAGAATGCACCGTACATCCCCCATGTCTCCCAACTTCAGCGCCTTTCCCAAACGCCGCTGGCACAAGTCGCCGATCACCAGACGCTGTTGGCTACCCGGCTCAAGATCCGTAGAGCATAGCAAGGCCCCGTCATCCAGAATAGCGCATTGATCCAGCGCCGACAGCGCCTGTACTGCACAGCTATGGAGATGGTCCAACCGCATTACCGGCGCGCTTACCCCCACCATGGCACAAATCTCCAGATAATGGCTTACAGCCTGGCGCACTTCTTCCAGCCAATCCACACACGCGGGAAATGCGCTTTCCTCCTTGCTTTCCAGCAAAATCAGCGCCGCAAGCTCTCCATGGTAGTGAAATACGTGAGCCACGGTATGTGACTGCAAATTTCCTGCGCAATATTCATCATGGCAAAATACAGCAATTCCGGTTCATGGATTGTTTCCTGACTGTTTGGCTTTTCTTGGGGGCGAATCATCGCCAGCACATATTGCTGGGCAGCAAGGGGCAGTTCATATCGTTGGGCAGTTTGCAGCGCTTCCTTCACGCCAATGGCGCCGGACAGCAGCGAGGAAAGCAGCATTTCCCGCAAATATGGCAAGCCGGTGCGGAAATGTTCCCGCAGCCGGCTTAAATCGCGTCGCTGGGAAAATTCCTCATCCAGCCTGGCTCGGGCCTTTTCAAGCATTTCCCGGAACTCCACGGAAGAGATTGGCTTCAGCAAATACCCCAGGCAGTTCAGGCTGACCGCTTGCCGGGCATATTCAAAGTCGTCATAGCCGCTGAGAATGATAAAGCGTATGGTGGGCAGCATCTTTTGTACCCGGCGGCACATGGTTAATCCATCCATCAAGGGCATGCGGATATCCGTTACAACCAGGTCTGGTTCCAGCCTCTCGCAGACCTGCACCGCTTCCAATCCATTGGTGGATTCCCCCACCACCTCAAAGCCATAGCTCGCAAAGTCCACCACTTCCTGCAAGCCTTCGCGAATATCGCTTTCATCATCCACCAGAAGCAGCCGGTACATTGGCAAGCTCCCCCTTTGAGCGTTCCTCTTAGCTCTATTATGCTGAAATAATGCTTTTCTGTCAATCTATCTTATTTCTCTCTTTGCAAGTCTTCCTATTTATAATAAAATCATTGAAAATCCCTCGATTTCAATTTCTTGCGCAATTTATTTATTGTGCACTTTGAATAAAGAAGAATTTTCATATATCTCAAAAGGATTTTCTATTCTTTTTCCATGCATCCTTGCGTTGGCACTGGCGGTTATGATGCTGCTGGGCCTGGCCGTAACGGCCGTTGCCGAAGAAAGCAAGCCCATCAAGGTCGGCGTTTGCATCTACCAGTTCAATGATAACTTCATGACCCTGTACCGCACGGAACTTGAAAAGTACCTGAAGGAAACCTACAATGCCGACGTGACTGTGGTGGACGGCAAGAATGATCAGACCGAGCAAACCAACCAAATCAACTCTTTCATCGCCGAAGGCGTGGATGTGCTCATCGTGAACCTGGTGCAGTCCACTTCCGCCGCTACTGTGATCGACCTGGTAGAAGCCGCGGGCATTCCCACCGTATTCATCAACCGTGAGCCCTCCGAGGAAGACATGGAAAAATGGACGGGTAAGATTGCCTACGTTGGCGCCGATGCGCGTCAGTCCGGTACTTTCCAGGGTGAAATCGTCGCCGCCACTGAGAACAAGGGTGATTTCAACGGCAACGGCACGGTGGACTACGTAATGATCATGGGCGATCCCGAGAACGTGGACGCGCCGTACCGCACCGAGTACTCCATCAAGGCCCTGAACGATGCCGGCATTACCACCAACAAGCTCTTTGAGCAGCGCGGCGACTGGCTCCAGGAGAATGGCCAGCAGCTGGCAGCCACCGCCCTGGCACAGTTTGGCCAGGATGTGGATGTGATCTTCTGCAACAACGACACCATGGCCCTGGGCGCCTATCAGGCGATCGTGGATGCCGGCCGCGTGGTAAATGAAGACATCTATCTGCTGGGCGTGGACGCTCTGGCAGAATGTGTGGAAATGGTGGCCAACGGCACCATGACCGGTACCGTGCTCAACGACCACATTGGTCAGAGCCACACCGCCGCTGACGTTGCCATCCAGGCTGCGAATGGCGAGGAAATGAATGCGTACTACTGGGTTGACTATGTAAAGGTAACCGCTGAAAACGCTGCTGAGTTCATAACCGCGGAATAAGAAGCAGCTGAGCAGGACTTCCCTGAAATTATCTCAAGGCGCGTGTGAGTGCAAACGCGCACGCGCCTTTTCCCGGAGCAAAGGCATTCCAGGTACTTTCCCCTTTTCCTCGCGGGAGGCGGAAGCAAGGCCCGGCAATCTCAGCGCGCGAGCTTCGCTTCCGTCTCCGGCTTACCACACGATGAAGGAGGCTCCCTTATGTCGGAATATCGGCTGGAGATGCGCGGTGTGTGCAAATCCTTCCCCGGCGTCAAGTCCCTGGACCAAGCCCAGTTGCGGCTTCGTCCAGGAACAGTGCACGCGTTAATGGGAGAAAACGGCGCCGGCAAATCCACCCTGATGAAATGCATGTTCGGCATTTATAAAATGGATCAGGGCGAAATCTTCTACGAGGGGAAAAAGGTTCATATCGGCGATCCCCTCCAGGCATTGCACATGGGCATTGCCATGGTGCACCAGGAATTACAGCCCATTCCTGAGCGTTCGGTGGCGGAGAATGTATTCGTTGGCCGATACCCCGTAAAAAAGGTGCTAGGCGTAATTCCTGTGGTGGACCATGCAAAAATGTTCCGCGATACGGAACGGGTACTCAAGGAAGTGCGCATGAACTTTGACCCAAAGCAGCGCCTGGGTGAACTGAGCGTAAGTCAAATGCAGTCCGTGGAAATCGCCAAGGCGGTATCCGCCGACTGTAAGGTGCTGATTTTGGATGAGCCCACGTCCTCCCTCACCGCAGCGGAAGTGGAAGCCCTGTTCCGCATTATCGCTGATCTGAAAGCCAAAAATGTTTCCATCGTTTATATCAGCCACAAGATGGATGAAATTCTACGCATTTCCGATGAAGTCACTATCATGCGCGATGGAAAATATATTGGCACCTGGGACGCCAAGGAGTTGACCACGGACAAAATTATCACACAGATGGTTGGGCGGGAGCTGACCAATCTCTACCCGCCCCGGGAAAACGTCCCCGGTGAAGTGGTTCTTGAAGTGAAGGATTTTACGTCCATCAATCCCCGCTCCTTCCGCAATGTGAATTTTACCTTGCGCAAGGGAGAAATTCTGGGCGTGGGCGGCTTGGTGGGCGCCCAGCGCACAGAGCTGATGGAAGGATTATTCGGCGTACGCAGCCATAGCAAGGGTGAAATTCTCTATAAGGGGCAGAAGCTGCACATCAACCGGCCAAGGGACGCTATTCAAAAGAGCATTGCCATGCTTACCGAAGACCGGCGTGGCACAGGGATTATGGGCGTGCTGTCTGTGGAGGATAACATCTCCATAGCCAGTTTGGACCATTACCTGGATTTCGGCATCATGATTAACAGCAAAAAGGTCGATGCCCTGGTTCAGGAGAACGTAAAGAAAATGGCCATCAAGACTCCGTCGGGAAAAACGCAAATTCAGTCGCTATCCGGCGGCAATCAGCAAAAGGTGCTCATTGGACGGTGGTTGGCGAATAATCCCGACATTCTCATTCTGGATGAGCCCACCCGCGGCATAGACGTGGGGGCAAAATACGAGATTTACTGTATTATTGCGGAGCTGGCAAAGCAAGGTAAGTCCATCATCATGATTTCCTCGGAAATGAGTGAGCTGATCGGCATGTCGGACCATATCATGGTCATGTGCGACGGACGTGTCACCGGCTTTATTGACGGAAAGGATGCCACCCAGGAGAATATCATGGCCCTTGCCACCCAGTTTGAGTAAGAGGAGGAGAAAAACACCATGCGCAACAACAAGCTCGGAAGTATTCTGAAGCTGGCCGGTGGTATCTTGCTGGCAGTCTTTCTGTTTTTCATGCTCAGTCTATCGGACGTTGTCCGGCTCAATCCTCTCCTGGAGGGTGTCTCCAATGCCTCCCTTTCTCAGGCGGCACGAAATGGCACGGTTTATGAGGATTACGACATTTTGCTTCCTGACAGCGAACTTTCCGAAGACGCTGAAACGGACTTCTCCGGCACAGGTGACGGCGCATTAGCGCAAAGTCTTCCCACCTTAACGTTTGATGACGAACGCTACTATCTGTGTACCTTCGATGAATTCCAAGCCATTGGTGGCAAGCTTTCCACCGACAAATTCGGTGATCCAAAACTGGTGGAGTACGAAGGAACTTCCTATGCCCAAGGCGTAGTGAAGATTGGACAAAACATGTGGGATAATCTGGACGGTTGGAGCCGCTTTCTGGTTACCATTGCTCCGGCCATCACCCCCGTGCTGATCATTGCCGCCGTGGCGCTGATCGTCGGGTTGCTGCTGGGTACCGCTGAGAAGGCACGCGGATTGCACATTTCCACCGGAGCTTATCTGGCCGGAAAGTTCGCTCCCCGAAAAATTTTCAAATTCATCAGCAACAACATCATTATCGTGCTGATTATGATTTTCGCCGTGGTGGTTGCCATTCTTAAGCCCAACTTTGCCGGAGAGGATAACATCCGCAATCTGCTTTCCAACACGGCTGTTCGCTTCATTATTGCCCTGGGCGTTTCCGGGTGCTTGATTACCAAGGGTACCGACCTGTCCGCGGGCCGGGTGGCGGGCTTGGCCGCATGCATTAGCGCCATTCTGCTGCAGCGTGGGGACTATGGCTCCAAGTTCTATCCCGGACTTGGTGAATTGCCCATCCCGGTTGTGTTGCTGATTGTGCTGGGCATTTGCGCCATCATTGGCATTATTAACGGTTCGTTGATTTCTTTCTTCAAGGTACCGCCTTTCATTGCCACCCTGGGCATGCAAACCCTGGTATATGGTATCTGCTTGGTTTACACTGGCGCCTCCCCCATCGGCGGACTGCGTCAGGACTACACCAGCATTGCCACCAATTACGTGGGAAACCGGATGTTCAGCTATATTCTGATCATTGCTGTCATCATCGGCACATTTATGTGGTTCCTGTACAACAAAACCCGCCACGGCAAATACATGTATGCCATTGGCGGGAATGAAGTAGCAGCAGAAGTTGCGGGAATCAATACCAACAAGAGCAAAATTCTCATTTACATGCTGGCTGCCATTCTCTACGGTGTCATGGGCTTCCTCAGCGCAGCCAAGGCCGGCGGCGCTTCCGTGAATACAGCGCAGGGTTATGAGCTGGAGGCCATTGCGGGTTGTACCATTGGCGGTGTATCTGTCAACGGCGGTGTAGGCAAAATTTCCGGTATTCTGATTGGCGTGCTGGTATTCGAGGTATTGAAAATCGCCTTGCAGTTCCTGGGGGTGGAATCTTCCTACACCTACATTGTGCAAGGTTTGGTCATCATCATTGCCGTAGCGCTGGATCTGCGTAAATACCTAGCAAAGAAGTGAGCAAAGCCATGAAAAATGAGAACATCTTTTCTGACGGACGCGAAGCCCGGGTTCCGCCGGAGCAGGAAGGCCTGAAGGAACGGCTATACGCCAAAGTAAAGATCCCCCTGAAAACCCTCGATGGGATCATTTGGGCATTGGGTACGGTTATCGTCATCCTGATCGTCGTTGGAGCCTTGAAGGGCAACGGTATCCTGTAACTATCAAACAAAAATAGGCGGCAAGGCTATGCCGCCTTCTTTATGCCAAAAGGACACTATCGTAACCCGAAAGAAATCAAGTACGCCTTGCCTATCCAACGCAGAAGCCTTGTCAGCTTACGCTATTCAGGATACCTTCCTTTTTCTACGGCTTCAGTCAAGCACTGAACAGTGCATCTGTCATGCCTTGTGGGTAGCCAGCATCGCTGCGCGTACCTCCGCAGCTTTGGGAATGGACTTCCCTGCCCCTTGATGGCTTACTGTAATGGATGAAGCCCATGCAGCAGTCTCCAGGGCATGATCAATGGTCTCCCCCGATAAAACGCCGTGCAAAAAATACCCCGTGAAGGTATCCCCCGCCGCAGTCGTATCCACTGCCTGGGTTTTTATCGCCGACTGGCGCACTTGCTTCTGCGCATCCGCGTAAATCGCGCCCGCTTCTCCAAGCGTCAGCACCACATGACTGTGTGGATACAGCCGTAACATTTCCGCCAGGATATCCTCCGGAGCTTCTTTGCCCGTCAGGTCTTTTCCCTCAATTTCATTCAGGATGAACCAGTCCACCTGTTCCAGAGGCCATTGGTGCATCTCCTGCGTAAACGGCGAGGGATTCAGCACCACCCGCAGCCCTCTTTCCGCCGCCTGGCGAATAATGCGTTCCACACCGTTTAGTTCATTTTGCAGCAGAATATAGTCTCCCGGGACAAAGCGCGCCAAAGTTTCTGCGATCATCGCGTCAGTAATCTGCTGGTTCGCTCCGCCAAAAAGTACGATGGCGTTATGCCCTTCCCCATCCACTTGAATCACTGCATGGCCAGTGGGCGCATCCAGCACGCGCAAGCCGGTAGTATCCACGCCTTCAGCTTGCAGGCTTTCCTGCAAAAAAATGCCATCCGCTCCAATGGCGCCGGCGAAATATGTTTCCTGTCCAGCTTTCGCTAACGCCAACCCCTGGTTGAACCCCTTGCCTCCTTCGCTTTTGGCATAGTGCTGGGAAGATATGGTTTCCCCAGGGCGAACCAGGTGCGGCAAGGTATAGGTATGGTCAATATTCACGGAACCAAAAACCAGGATTTTCATGCTTTCTTCCTCCACATTCGGCTTGTCCACATGATTAACGGTACTCCATCGGTCTTCCAAGTATCGTGGTGCATCCGGCGGATTCGCGTTTCAGCTGATATTTCGCTGTGCACACTACATAGCTCAAGCACTGACTTTATCCGCGGCACACCATCATTGTGCAATGATCACTTCTTTTGCCTTGCTCCAGGAACTACCATCCATACAGTCTGCTAAGGCATATAGCAGCAGCTGGCTTATCCTCACCGCCTGGATATACAGTGCTTGATTTGTATACACCCAGGCCCTGAAGGCTTTGATGCCACGTCTCCGCCCCTATTATACGCTATTCAATACAGAAAGCAAGAATCCATTGGCAAGATAAGCAGTATATTTTGAAATCAGCAAGAAGGATGTACCATTAAAAAAGCTCCACGGTTACGTGGACTGTACCCCGACCAGCAGACAAGAAAAATAAGAGTCTGTCGCAGAATATCGAGGGATTACACGGCTTTGCTCCTGATTTCATAGGGAGTAAGGCCGTTTTTCAAGTGAATGCGCTCAAAATTGTAAAAGTGGATGTACTGAGCAATCAGTTCTTCAACCTCAGCGCGAGTAGAATACCGAGCACGGTACAAGCATTCGGATTTGAGCGTACCAAAGAATTTTTCCATAGCTGCGTTGTCGTAAGGACATCCGGGACTGGACATGGACGGCCGAAAGTGGTATTCCTTGCTTAAGTCGAAGTATGCAGTGGAAGTGTATTGCGACCCTTGGTCACTGTGGAGGGCAAGTCCACCAGTGACCTTTTCTGTAATTAGAGCATCCCGGATGGTCTGTGTGACCAGCAATGCCGCCATATTGCTGCCAATGCGGTAGGCCAATACCATCCGCCCGCAAAGATCCAGGACTGCACACAGGTACAGCATGCCTTGAGGTGTGGGAATATAGGTAATGTCGGTCACCCAGAATCGATTGGGTTGACACTGCTCAAAGGCCCGCTGCAACAGGTTCGGATATTTGTACACACGCTGTTTGAGCTGCGTATATGTTCTTCGCCGCCTGATCTGTGCGAGCAGATTGGTCTTGCGCATGACGCGCAGAAGTGCCTTTAGATTTACCGTTTTCCCCTTCTGTCGCTGGATCCAGCGGCGAACACGCCGGATGCCGTAGGTCTGATTGCACTGCTGTTGGCACTGGACAATCAGGTCGATCAGCCATTGATCCCTGGGCATTTTCTTCTGCGCCCTGCGCCAGGCATAGTATCCACTGCGCGAAACTTCAAAAACTTCGCACATGGCTTCAATGGGATAGATACCGCGGAAACGCTCAATGACACGATATTTCAGCCTCACCTCCTTCCAACTTCTAACAGAAAATTTCGCAACAGCTCCACCTGCATACGCAGTTTTGCCAGCTCATGATTTCGCTGAGCCTCCTCATTCTCCAGTGATTTTCGCGGGCGCCCCTTGGGACGAAGCACGTAGCCTTGAGCGAGCAGCCGTTCACGGCGGTTTTCTCGAGTAATGAGCTGCTGCACCTGCTTTAGGGTTAGATCCAGACTGGTTGCTATTTCACGATTCGTCTCGCCTTGAGATTTTCGCTCACGTATGGTTTCAATGAGCCCCTGCACATTCGTGTACTTTTGCCTCATACAATAAGCCTCCTGCTGTAGTTTGCTTCTTTCATTCTACAACAGGAGGCCTCTTTTTTCATTGTCCGTTTAGCGGGGTACAGTCCAGAAACCGGCAAGCCTTTTTTCGTATTCGTTGAATCGCTCCATAGACAGCGGTTACACTGATGTGCCGTTCTTCTGCAATTTCTGATGCTTGCCTTTGCTGAAGAAAATATTCCTTGAAAACAAAGCATTCCAATTCGGTAAGCTGAGAACGCAAGGTAGACAGCGATTGCTTTGCTTCATAGGCCTCTATCCAGCGAACAATGTCGTCCTGGACGCAGGCGTTTTGCATTTTGTCCTCGAAAGGTACTTGCTGGCCTGTAATTCTGGCTCTTACTGCCTTCTGTCGCAGTATGGTAGCACACTGCTTCCTGCAAGCATTTGCCAACCACGCATATGGATTGGGATGCGAAGCCAGTTTCTTCTCCTTCCGTAGGGCAGCAATAAATACTTCCTGAATGCAATCATCGACATACGGCATGTACTGGGATTGATAATGAAAACAATGCATGCAGTATTTCTTTAGCGTATCGTGATATACGCAGAATAATTGCTCAATCAACTTGCCTTGATTGGACATGCATTTTTCAGCTCCTTGTTTTCTGTGCGTTCTCCTCCTGTATGGCCTTCAATGCAATATAAATCTGATGAACCATCTCACTAGAGCATTTGTTCAATAGAGGATCATGCAGCACAGGATAATCTTCATCAAGCTGGGCTGTTCGGTATCCCGCTCAAAATTATCATAGGAATTGTATGGATTTCCAGCTTCTCTGCCATTTCCGTCTGAGTTAAATGACGCTTTTCCCGTGCTTCTCTTAATCCTGAGCCAATCATATGCAAATTGATGATAGTATTCAAAGGATCACCCCCACAGCGGCCAACTTTTCTTCATCTAATAGCATGAACTTCATGCCATATGACGAGATATGCCTTATTTCACTTTCGAGCTTCAATGGAATAAACAATGCTATTACATGATTTTAATATTATCGCATTCATTAAACGTTTTTTGCTGTTTTTTTGTTGCATTAAAAATTTTTCAGTTTAATTGTAAAATTTCATGCAGTATATAAGTGAACCAAGTAGTTGTATATACGTAGGATGAAGGTGAGCGGCCAACCCATACGCAGGCAGATAATGATGCCTGCTTTGTGATGTATTGCCACCAGGACCAAGCAGGTCAATCTGTGCAGCTGCGCAATGGTTTGCAAAATTCATCTCATAAGCGGCCCAGAAAATACAGTAGCCGTATGGACATCATCAAATGCATATACATCCCTAACGGGCCCGGTAAATGTGAAAGGTATTCCGGAAGCTATAAAATAGCATCATATAAAAGGAGGAATAATGGTGAAGCGACTTTTTGCGTGCGTTCTTTCGATTACTACGGCAGGTGTTCCCCCTAAACAAATCCTTAAACGCCCAAAGCAGTTTCATTTGATCACGCAAATGGCGCTAGTTATCTTGACTCTAAGTGCAAGCGTTACTGCTTATGCAGAAGCACCAATGGACCAAATCTATCAGTATGTCGAGGAGCAGCTTGGCTATACCCGGGAGGAATTGACGCTGAACCAAACGGCGGAAACCGAGGAAGGCGGACTTGTGTTCAGTCTGAAGCTCAAAGAAGCCGACCCAGCCACCAACGGATTAGTCATCGGCGAGCTGGATGCCCAAGGCAACTTTATCCGTCTAGAGGGTCCGCAAGCAATCGACCTGCTTACCCAATATGTGAATGATTGGCAGAAAAATCGTTTTCATTATGATACCCTGTATGATCTTGTGCAGCGGTGGCGCCCCATCGTAGATGCGTTATCCCCGGAGGAGCTGGCGGAATTTGATTACCTGAAGCATATCCGTACCATCGAAGCGTTTGTTCATCACGATTTTCGTCTACCAGGGGCGGAGCGCATTTCCTACGAGGATGCGGTGACCTATGCGCAGGAGGCACTGCTCCAGCTTCCCGGCTGGACGCAGGAAAAGGTGAACCTGATGCGTATCAGTACGGAGGCCTTCCATGTGCCGCTTGGCATGGAACAACCCGTCTATCAATTTGTATTCAAACTTGCAAGCTCCGTGGAACAGTTGAAGGCTGCGCTCAGTGACGGACCTTATACCTTTGATCGGGATGCATGGGTTGCCAAGGAGGATGCGGTGTTTGGAGACAATCGCCCCATCCGAGTCAGCGTGCGCATCGACAGCCAGACCGGCGCGGTGGTGGGCACCATTCTGGTAGAATTTGCGCCGACCTCCACCTATGATGAATCCTGTTTTTTCCTTTGGGACCCCTACAAGGAAACGGTCGGTCCGTAAAATTTCCCTTGCTGTATGAAATGAAAGGAGGCGTTTTTTCATGACAAAGCGATGGGCTGCCTGTTTCTGTATCCTGATGCTGGCCTTGTGTATCATATGCAGTGCTCTGGGAGAAACGTACCCCGCCCGGAACATCTTTTTTGATGAGGAGAGCATCAGTTACGTGGCTGCCTCAGGTGGAAAACTGTACGCGCTGCTTGGCAGCAGCCTGGTGCGCATAGAACCAGACGGATCGCTTGTCTCCCTGGGACAGATTGCATCGGAAGGTTGGATCAGCGCCCTTGCCGCCCATGGTGAAACCCTCTATGCCCTGGACCAAGCGGAGGACAGCTGGCGCATGCTGTGCGTGCCGGTCACCGGCAACGGGCTGGATGCTGCTTCCGTGCTGCCATTGGCGCTGCCCGAAGGCGCGTGGGTCAGCCAGGTTCGGGCAGACGCCGGCACGCTGTGGCTTCTGTGTTCCGCTGGAGCGGAGCAGCAGCTGTCTGCCTGGCCGTTGGATGGAGGAGCGGAGCAAAGTTGGACGGTAAAAAATGTGCAGGATTTCGACTTGCTGGGGGACGGCCGAGTGATGCTGCTGCGTCAGGAACAAAGCATGACCGGGAGGACCTATTCCCTTTACGCCTTTGATCCGGCCACAGGCCAGGAAACGACCTGGGCAACCTGGGAGGAAGCGTCAGGCAACCGCCTGGCCTATGACGCGGCCAAGCGGATCGCTTATCTGTTTGGGCGGGAATCCGTCTATACCGTGCAGGAGCAGGGCACGCCCGCTTATCTGGACGGCTTCCTGGCAGGGGACGTGGTATCCGTGGCGCTGCTGGAGAACGGCGCGGCCCTGGTGGTGGACAACATGTTGACCGTGCGGGATTTCACCCAGGAATCCGCCCAGCGGCTGCGCGTGATGTGCGACCACGGCCGGGGTGAGGAGTACCGCGCCTTTGTGGAGGCGAACCCGCAGATCGACCTGCAATTTGTCAGCCCCACCTTAGACAGCTGCGAAGAGCAGTTCACCCAGGATATGCTGCTGAAGAATGGACACGCGGACGTATATATTCTGGAGGATCTGTCCGTATTGACCTCCATCAAGGAAAAAGGGTATTTTGTAGATATGGGCCAAAATGCCGATCTCGCCGCACTGGCGGAGCAAATGTATCCGGCTTTTCAGTCGCTCTTCTGCGAAGGCGAGGCCGTGGCAGCCTTCCCCAAGGACGTGTTTCTGGAGGTTCTGTGCTATCATAAGCCCACCTTTGAGGCTCTGGGCATGGAACCGCCTGCAACCTACCAGGAATATTTTGACTTCTGCCTGGCCTGGATGGAAGATCTGGGTGAGGCATACCCCGACGTGGCACTACGCCCCTTCGCCAATGGCCTGGACCTGGAAACCCTGCTGACCCGCTATGCCAACGAGCAGATGCGCCAAGGGACAGAACCAACCTTTGCTGTTCCGGAAATGGTTGCGCTGATGGAGCAATACTTCGCCGTAGTAGACGCTGATGCACGAGCGGAGGATATCAATGGCACCGCATTGTTTGCCAGCTATACATTACCGCTTTGGGGCGCAGAAGATGCATACGGTTATCTGCCCTTGTCCTTTGGCGGGGAAGCTACCCTATCCCCCGCAGAAGGTGATGTGAGCTATTTTGTCATCAATCCCTATGGAGAAAATGCCCTGGCCGCCATGGAATTTGTAGATGCCTACAATGAAAAACGCGCAGAAGTTGGACAAGCCCTGCTTTTCAGCTCGATCAATCAGCCCCTGGAGCGGGTACTGTTCGCCAGTGAATACGCGGCCATGGAAGCAAGGCTGGCCGAATTGGAAGCCAGCCTGGCAGAGGCGGAGCCAGCTGCCCAGCGGGATATCGAAGTGCAAATCAGTGAGCAAAAAGCACGCATGCACACCCTTGCCACAGAGGAACGCTGGGCCGTTACACTGGAAGCCCTGGCAACCTATCGGGATTTATCGGGCCTCATATGGCTGAATCCCTCCAACGCAGTGCCACGCATATGGGATGACCTGCCGCAGCTGGAAGCAAACGCTTCACCCCAACGTATCACTGCCTTTTTGGAGACGCTGGACCAGCGCTGGCGAATGTTGCGGCTGGAAGATGGTGTCAGCCAGTAGCAGCGATCTCCTGTCCCCCCCTGAGAGAACGGCACATTACGTAAAAACACCAAATAGTGAATTGCACCCCATGGGCCAAGGCTGTATCATATACACAAATGATGTGCAATCCAGAAAGGCTGCCCTCTATGAAAAAGGTAAAAAAATTGCTTTTGCTTCCCCTTGCGCTTCTCCTGTGCCTGCTCTTTCTCTGGCTCTATCCAAGACAACCCGCGCCTCCCGGCGAAGAACTGCTCACCAACGGCAGCTTTGCGGATGTGACGGAAGCCGGCATGCCCTCTGCCTGGTACACGGAGGCGTATACGAGCTCTGCCGGTTATACGGACTTTGCCCTGGTGCAGGAGGACGATGGACGGCAGGCACTTTTCATCGTCAATCATTTACCCAATGACGCGCGCTTTGCCCAGGAAGTGGCGGTGGAGCCGGACAGTCTGTACTGCCTCTCCGGCTGGATTCGCGCCCAGGCGGAGGGCGGAAGAGGCGCAAACCTTTCCATTGCAGATGTATATACCTTCTCCACCGGCGTATATGACACACAGGGACAATGGCAGCTGGTGGAGCTGTATGGGCGCACCGGCCCCGATCAGCATGCACTCACGGTGTTTGCGCGGCTGGGCGGGTATTCCGGGGAATCCCAGGGGGAAGCCTGGTTTGCCGGTCTGTCCCTGAAGCAAGTGACCGCAGTTCCCGCAGGCGCCGAGACCGCGCTGTTCTATCAACCGGACCTGAACGTTTCCCAGGGTGCAGTGAGCTTCGACCTGCGTCATGGATTGCTGGCACTGCTGGTGCTGATGTATCTTGGGCTGGCGGGCAGCTGCTTCCGGGCCAGAAGCCTGCTGGGATTGACGCTGTTGTCCTTGGGGATGGCGGCGGTGTGCATGTTTTTCCAGGGTGCGGGCGCAGGGGATGCGGCGGAAGTGCTGTATCAAAGGGATGCCTCCATGCCCTATGTGCCTTATGTGGCGTATGGATTGCTGCTGGCCACGCTCCTTGCCACGCTGCTGCTTGCCTATGACCTGGCGCGAAAGGGCGAAGCGATTCCGCTTCTTAGCGGCCGAAAGCCCGAAGCTGCGCCCGTGGAGCTTTTCCTGGGAGATGAACGGGTGAATCACCGGCGCGCTCGCCGGATCGACGGCAAGGATGTGGCGCTGATGCTGGGCATTACGGCGCTGTATGCCCTGGTGGCGTATCATCATTTAGGTTCTACGGTGTCCCCACAGACCTCCTTTACCTTTACCCAGGCCGGGGAGCAGGTGGTTTTTGACCTGGGCGCGCCTCAGGAGGACTTCCGCCTGCTGTATATGGGCGGCGTCCATCAAAGCAGCAGAAGTTTCACGGTGCAGCTCTCCGCGGACGGGGAAATCTGGGGTACGCCTGTGACCTGCTCCATGGACCCCGGTTCCCTGTTTCAGTGGCATGAGGTAAGCGGAGCTGGCACATGCAGCGGGCGCTATGTGCGTCTGACGGCTATCGCCCCTGGGCTTACGCTCTTGGAAACCATTTTCCGGGATGAGGATGGTACGCCGTTGCCGGTCACGGTGACGGACTCCGCAGGGCGGGACGCCTCCGCGCTGGTGGATGAGCCGGACACGCTGGTGGGAGAACCCAGCTGGTATAACGGCATGTATTTTGACGAGATCTATCACGCCCGCACGGCGTATGAGCATTTGCACGGTATGCAGCCCTATGAAGTCACCCATCCGCCCCTGGGCAAGGTGCTGATGAGCTGGGCCATTGCCGCGCTGGGTATGACGCCCTTCGGCTGGCGCTTTGCGGGAGCCACCTGCGGCGTCCTCATGCTGCCGGGCATGTATCTAGTGGGCAGGCTGCTCTTTGCCCAGCGGCGGTATGCCATACTCACCTGCCTGTGTCTGGCCCTGGACACCCTGCATTTGACCCAGACGCGCATTGCCACCATTGACAGCTTCGTGGTGCTGTTCATCATCTGGGCGGTGTACTTTATGCTGCGATGGTTCTATGTGGATTTCTTTGGGCAGAGCCTTGGCCGCACGCTGGTTCCGTTGGGGCTGTCCGGGCTCTGTATGGGACTGGCCGTCGCCAGCAAGTGGACGGGCTGCTTTGCGGGAGTGGGGCTGGCGGCGGTTTTCTTCCTGGGCATTTGGCGGAGATGGCGGGCCGTCCGGGAGGCGGCGGCCCTGGCGCCCTCCCGGCAGGACGGCCTGGCCGCTGCGGCGGCGGAAAACGGGTACAAGCGCCTTTGGATCACCTTGGCCAGCTGCGTAATCTTTTTCGTGCTGATCCCCGCAGTGATTTACTGGTGCTCCTATATTCCCTACTTTGCACCTAGCGGCGGCGTCACCCTGGAACGCATTGTACAAGCGGCGGAGAACATGCTCTCCTATCACGGGGAACCGGGGCGAGGCATGGATCATCCCTATTATGCGCCCTGGTATCGCTGGCCGTTTTCGGAAATTCCCATGTACTATGCCATGGATCACAATCCCCCGGCAGGCTATGCCTACGCCATCTGGGCCTTTGGCAACTACGCGGTATGGTGGACAGGCTTTGCGGCGCTGCTTGCGGTGCTTTACGCCTGGGGCAAGCATCAGGCGCTGCCTGTGCTGTGCCGGGGATACCGGGAGCAGATTTTTCCCCTTGCGCCGCAGGGCGAGCGGGATGTGCGCCCGGCCCTGCTGCTGATTTCCTTCAGCGCGCAGTTCCTGCCCTGGATGCTGGTGCCCCGGGGAACCTATATCTACCACTATTTTCCCAGCGTGCCGTTTATCATTCTGTGCACGGCTTACGCTTTGGAGCAGCTAAGCAACTGGTATGCGGCGGCAGCCGCACGCCGGGCTGCGCCGGGCATGGCGATGCTGGCACAAAGGCGAGCTGACCGCTTGAGCCTGGCTGTCTGGGGCGTGTATCTTCTGGTGGTTGCCGTCCTGTTTGTGGCCTTTTATCCTTTTGCCAGCGGCATGCTAACGCCGACCTCCTGGCTGAACGCCGTCAACTGGTTTGGAAACCTGTATTACTGAAAGCATCGGCTGTGGGACACGAGTCTGGCTATGGCAACCATGGGAAAAAAGAGTTGTGGCTAAGTGATGGGTACCCCAGCAGGACAACCGGATTAATGGTAACCGCTTGCTTCTGCCAGAAGTTTTCTAAGCAGATTTGATTATGGAATTTAGTTCAGGATATCGCCAAATTTCTAATTTGTCTACCCAAATGAACGCAAAAGGAGACATCTCCATAAAAAGAAGTATTCGGCTCTTTGCCATAGCACTCAATGCCCTGCTGTGCGTTTCTGCTGTTTCTGTTGCTCTCGCCTGCAGTTATACTCCCAGAAATAATCATCTGTATGCGTCTACGCGAGCGCAGCTTGAAAACTCTTCTGGCGAACTCGAATAGACATACTGGACTGAGTCCTATGGTGATGATGTTGCATATTGTATTGAGCCGGGAATTTCGCTCAAGG
>USCR01000019.1 GCA_900553295.1 uncultured Eubacteriales bacterium
AATGCGGCGGCCAAGACCACGGAAAAAACCATCAGTCCCGCCAATGTAAGGCTGATAATCCGGGTAAACAGCTTGCGTCGATCCCGCGCGTTTTTTTTCTGGGTCAAAGTCGTTGCCTCCTTCTTTGGGCAGGGAATACGTCTATCACACGGTGGTAGCGGAGGACTCGGCAGCCTGCTCCTGCTTCCAGATGCGCAGCTGCGTTACCCGGCGCTTATCCATGGCCGTTACCTGGCAGTGCAGGCAATCCGCGTCAAAGGTTTCACCGGTTTTGGGGATATAGCCCAGCACCTCCGTGGCCCAGCCGCCGGCGGTGTCAGCCTCATAGGTGTCCTCTACGCCCAAGCGCTCCAGCAGCTCTGCCAGGTGCATGCCGCCATCTACCAGCCAGGAACCATCCTCCAGCAGGCGAAGCTCCTCTTCCACGTCGTCATGCTCGTCGTAGATGTCGCCCACCAGCTCCTCCAGCACGTCCTCCAGGGTGACTAGACCCTCGGTGCCGCCAAACTCATCCAGCAGGATCACCATATGGGTTTTGCTGCCCTGAAACAGCTTCAGCAGCTTGGAGATTTTCAACGTGGAAGGGGCGTATACCGGCGGCTTCATAATGGCGCGGATGTCCTGCACCCCTTCATGTTGACGAATGTAGAAGTCCTTTTCATGCAGGATGCCCACCACGTGATCCATATCCTCATGAAAAACAGGCAAACGGGAATAGCCGCTTTCGCGGAATACCCTGGCGGCCTCCTCCATGCTGGCGCTGTCCTCCAGGGCGGTGATGTCCACCCGGGGGGTTAGGATATCATAGGCATCCATATCGTTGAACTCGATGGCGGAGCGGATCAGCTCGCCCTCGTGGGCGTCCATGTCCCCTTCGCTTTGAGCTTCGTCCACCATGGTCATGAGTTCCGACTCAATGTGCGTTTCCACGCTGTGGGGCTTAAACACCCGGGAAAGCAGCTGGCGCCACAATACGAACAGAGCATTCAGCGGCTTGAACACCGTAACCAGTCCGCGCAGGGGCGGCGCGGAAGCCAGCGCCATGGCCTCGGGGGATTCCTTAGCCAGGCACTTGGGTGAAACTTCACCAAAAATGAGCACCACCAATGTCAGCACGATCGTGGAAACTGTGGGGCCATAGCTGCCCAGCAGTTCCGTGAAAATCACAGTACCAATGGAGGCCGCGGAAATGTTGACAATGTTATTGCCAATCAGGAGGGTGGTAAGCAGACGGTCATAGTCATCGGAAAGATACAGGGCCAGCTTGGCCCGGACATTTCCATCCGCCGCCATGGATTTTAGGCGCAGGCGGTTGAAAGAAGAATAGGCAGTTTCAGAAGCGGAGAAAAAAGCGGACAGCGCGATGCATACAACCAACGCGCCAAACATGAGCCAAAGTTGCGGCGTCATTCTTGATCAGACATTCCTTTCTGTATTACAACAAATCGTTTGCTGGATTTCTCTTGCGTCCGTTTCAGGGCAGCCTTGGTTCCAGCAGCGGATGGGAAAGGAACGCGCCGGATGGAACGCCAGTACTGGGAGGCTCCACTCTTTCTTCACCTCTTTTACAAAGAATCCGTTTCACTATACCACATACGCAGGAAAAATGCAAATGTCATTAACTCGTTTTCAAATATAATGCATATTTGCGAACAAATTCTTGACATTTTTCTGTAAGGCAGTACAATAAGAATCATGAAGGAAAATCGTCCCCTACAATCCGAATAACCGGACGGAGGAAAGCAAAAATGCAACAGGTGTGGAATGGCATCGATCAACCAGAGCAGATGGACCGGGAACTGAAGGGACAGCGCCTTGGCGTTGTGAGCGGCGGAGGAGCGGTGGACAAAAACCTGTGCCCGGCGGTGGATGTGCTTTGCCGGCGGTATCAGGTAACAGCGCTTTTCAATACCATTTATGGCATCCGGGGAGAATTTATGTACGGGGAGCGGGTGCCGTCCTATGTGGACAGGGTGACCGGCATGGAGGTGGAGAGCATCTTTAACCGGGAACGCATCGCGCCCACGCCGGAAATGCTGTCGCGGGTGGATACGGTTGTGTTTGACATCCGTGAGGCGGGAACGCGCTTTTTTGAATACCTGCATTGCTGTGCCGCTATCATGAAGGCCTGCGCAGCGGCGGGGAAACGCATGGTGGTGCTGGACCGGGTGGCGCCCATTGGCGGTGTAGCGGTGGAGGGCACGGTATGCCCGCCTACCATGCACACCATCGTTGGGGATTACGGGTTGGCTTCCCGCACGGCCATGACCATGGGGGAGTTTGCCCGGTATGTAAACGGAGAATACGGGGTGGGCTGCGATCTCACGGTAATTCCCGTGCAGGGGTGGCGGCGGGAGATGTATTTTGACCAGACGGATCTGCCATGGTTGCTGCCTTCGCCCAGCCTGAATGGTACCACGGCAAACCTGCTTTATGCGGGCATGTGCATCTTTGAGGGCGTCCGCACGGTCAGCGAGGGCCGGGGCACCAGCAAACCCTTTGAACTGATTGGCGCGCCGTGGATGGACGGCCGGGAGCTGGCTGCGCGGATGACGGCCCGGGGGCTGCCGGGGGTCGACTTTGCGCCGGTGTATTTCAAGCCGGCCAGCTCCAAGCATGCGGGCCAGGTTTGTCAGGGGGTGCAGGTGCTGGTACGGGACCGTCAGGCTTATGCATCCTTCCGTACGGCCATCCTCCTGCTGGATACCATCCGCGAAATGTACCCCGAGCAGATTGCCTGGGAGGACAACTCCGCGGGGCATGATGTGCTTCAGCCGCCGTTGCAGCCCCTCTTTACCCGCTACCTGGATAAGCTGCTGGCGGACGCGGACTACACCAGCGGTGTGGTGGACGGGGAAGGCTTGATTGCCAAACACGCGGCGGCCCGAGAGAACTATACACGGCGCAAGGCAAAATATCATCTCTATGACTGAATGCATGGCTTCCTTCCATGGAAATTTCTGACGTATCCCCTGGGGGGCGGATTGCTTCCCCGGGGTTTTTTCGTTATAATAGCGGTATCTTAATACAAAAGGAGCAAGGCATGCCTTATGGAAGAAATTCGCTTGGGCGATGTGGTGCAGACCAAGAAGAATCATCCCTGCGGGTCCAATACCTGGACTGTGATACGCACAGGCGCGGACATCAAGATCCGTTGCAATGGATGCGGCCATATTGTCATGATGGAGCGCGAAGTGTTTCTGAAGCGGCGGAAGAAAGTGCTCCAGCAGGGACCGGACCCGGCTGCCGGGCGGGAATAACGGAGTCCCGGCTGCGAAAGGGAGGCATGGCATGGAGGTATGGCAGTTTGCGGCGGTGCTGCTGGCGGCGCTGGCACTGCGCCGGTGGTGCTTTGAATTGATCCGCGTGCAGGGCAACAGCATGAATGCCACCCTGCGAAGCGGTGACATTCTGTGGGTGACGCGTTTTGATTACCGGAACAGGCTGCCCCAGCGGCAGGATGTGGTCATCTGCTATTATCCCGGCAGGTATCTGCAACGGTGCAGGTGGATACGCCAGCGCTTTGTCAAGCGCGTGGTGGGCTTGCCCGGGGAGACCGTGTCCATCTGCGACGGTGTGGTCCATATTGATGGCCGGCCCCTTCAGGAACCCTACCTGGACTCACGGCGAAACCGCCGCCTGTATCAGATGGAGCCGGTAACCCTGGGGGAGCGGGAGGTATTCGTCCTGGGGGATAACCGGGACAGCTCCAATGACAGCCGGCGTGTAGGGCCGATTCCGCTGGATATGCTGCGGGGAAAGGTGCGCCGGGTGCTGCTGCATTTGGGCTGGATGGAACGCAAGCCCAGGCGGAGACGCCTGCGGCATGGCAAACGGTGAGGCGAAATGCCGGCTTTATGCGGGCCACAGATAGGCAGCCACGCCCCAGCCCAGATTATCCAGGCTTACGTCTTCCAGCTGCGCCTCCATGGGCGCTTGCACGGTCAGCCCATCATCCACCGGCTGACACAGTACGGAACAGACCGGGGCGCCTGTTTCATCCCACAGGGTTAAGGCGCTGTGCGTGTGCAGCAGGTCCAGATATGCTTCCAGGGAGAGGGACAGGGCGTGCATCATGGCCGCGTGGGCTTTGCCCACGTAGCGGAAATGGTACGCGCCACAGGATGGGTCCGGACTGGGATCGTTCTCCGGGTAACGGTGAATGAGCCCGAAGCGCCAGCTGTTCTCCAGGAGCCACTGACCTTCTGCCGAAGCGCTGAGGGGTTTGCTGCGGGGAAGCTGATTCCAGCCATCGCAGATACGGATGTCCACGGCCCAGCCTGTTTGATGCTCCGAGGCATTGGCGGGGGAGATTTCCTGCAAGGTTTGCGCCAGAGCATCCTCCAGCGGCAGGGCGTTGGCCAGCTGACAGAACCGCTCGATTTGCAGCTGCTTCTGCTGTGTGGGGGAGACGCTGCCCCGGAAAACGGTGAAGAGATGAATGTGATTTTGCCTGGCAGCGGCAAACAGCCCGTCCAGGGCCGAAAGCGTGTCCGCGCCAAGCACGGCTTGCAAATCCCTGCAAGTAATGGTACCGTGGGAATAGGAAAGAATGTTGAAGGTGTTGGGCGCGGCAGCCTCCTGGGGCAAGGGGTGCAGCCGGTCAATGAGCATCAGCCGCCCGGAGGAAAGCCGCTGGGTTGTGTAGGTTACGCTGCTTGTGGCGGCATCCTGGGGCAACCCGGGGGTGACACAGCCAGGCAAGGCAAAGGCGGAGCTGACCGCGGCCACAGGCTGGGAGACGGCCTGGTAAAAGCTATCGGTTTGCGGCTTTGGGCTTACAAAAAGGCAAATGCCGGACAGCAGCCCCAAAGACAGAAAAAATACAAGAAGCGCCCGGACCAGGGAACGTCTGCCACGGCCAGCCGTGGCCGGCGGACGACGGGGATTCCAATACATGCCGTGCCTCCCGAATGCAAAGATGCGTTTGCTGTCAGTATGCCGCCGGAAAGGCAAATTTATCCATACAAATGCGGGGGAAAATGGGAGAAATCAGCCATGGACGAAAGGATGGCACATGGACGATTGCGGGCGGAAAAAAGGAATCTACAACATAAATGGCGAATTCTTTCCTGTATTTTTGGAATTCATGAAATCTCCGACGTAGGATGGCATGCGCTCGGATACGAAAAGGAAGGATGGTCGATCTCCACATGAAGAAAAAAATCATCTTCGCGCTCCTCGTGGTGCTGGGGTTGTTCCTCTGCGCTTCTGCCAGCGCGCAGACCTTTACCTTTGACGCGATTCATGCTACCTGCGAGGTTAGCGATGACTATATCCTTCTGACCCCGGAGAATCTGGCGGAGCATCCCGAATGGGTGGCCAACCAAGGCACCACCGTGGAGGAGCTGCTTGCCCAGTGGGCAGAGGAGGGCGTTTTGCTGGAGGCCTGGGACACCAAGGGCGATGCACGCCTGCGGATCTCGGCAATCCAGGATGAACAGGCAAAGATGTACTTTGACCTGGACCAACAGCCCACCCAGATGCGTACCAACTTCCGTACCGGCCATGATAAGGGAACGCTGTATTCGGAAAACGGCATCACCTATTCCGCCGCGGACTGGAAGGACATCAGCGACGAAGCGGGACGTTTCCTGACGCTGACCTACAAGCAGAATTTCCAGGGGACCACATACCGTGGCTATGCCCGGCGGACCATCCGCAACGGCTATACCATTACCGTGGATTTCCGCGTGACGGACCGGGAGCTGAAGTCTGCTGACCGTAACGCCCTGGTGGATGTGATGCTCACCTGGAAGTTTACGGAGATTGAGGAGTTACCCGCCGACGCGGTGGGCGCAGTGGTTTTTGAAACTGAACCTCCGGCGGAAACCAATACGGGCAGCTTTTCGGTGGAAGGCAACTGCCAGGCGGGGCTGCGGATTATTGGCGTAGTCATGCGGATGTCCTCCCCCGATCCCATCCGCGTGGAAGATACTGCCAACAAGTCAGGCGACTTTTCCCTGGACGTGGAGCTGACGGAGGAAGGCATTTACCTGATGACCATTACCGTGCTCAACGGAGATACGGTGGTTTCCGAAAGGGTATTTGATACCACCACTTACCAGAAGAATATGATCCCTGTCAATCTGGACACGCCCTTGCCCACGGAACTGACCGGAGACAAGCTGGTGATCTCCGGTACCACGGTGAAAAACGTAACCGTGCAGTGCATGGTAGGGGACTACAGCAAACAAATCAAGACCAATAATTCCGGTGCATTCTCCTTTACCATTGATACCTCTGCCGAAGGAGAGTATAACCTGGTGCTGGCCTTTGACAAAAAGGACTATGCATCCCGGCGCATGTCCCAGACCATGACCCGCGTACTCACCGAGGCTGACCGTCAGCGCCAGTGGCGTGAGGAAGCGGTGCAACCGGCGTACTCCACCCTCACGGACAAGCTCAGCGGTTATACCGGCCGCATCATGGGTTATACACTGTATGTGGTCAGCTATGAACAGAGCAGCGATGGACAATGGATTATTGAGATGGCCATGGATAAGAAGAGCGGTACGTACCGCAATATTGTCATCGTTATCACCACGGAGGAGCCACAGCTGATTCTGGACAGCGAGGTGCAAATGTACGGCCGCTGCACCGGAAGCTATACCGTGGAGGATTCCACCGGCGCTTCCCACGCATACCCCAGCTTTGAACTGCTGTTCTGGGAGTGAGTGCGGGCGCTGCGCGAAGGCCATATAGAAAGGGTGAACCCCCATGAACCAAGCGCATACCTTAAAATGTCCTGCCTGCGGCGCATACCTGGTATATGAACCGGAAAAAGACAAGCTGGTGTGTCCCTTCTGCGAAGCGGAGTTTACCCAGGAACAGGCGGATGCGCAGCAAGCCACAGCACAGGCGGCTGAGCCGCCCGGACATACCCACACGTACCATTGCGCCTCCTGTGGCGCGGAACTGGTAACGGAAGAAACGACAGCGGCGACCTTCTGCTACTATTGTCATAATCCCGTAACCCTGATGGACCGCGTCACGGATGAATTTCAGCCGGATGGCATGATCCCTTTTGCCATTGACCGGGAAGGCGCGGTGAAGCGTTTCAAACAATTTCTGTCCAAGAAATGGTTTGTGCGCCGGGAATTCTTCGCGGAAGGTTCCCTGGAAAAGCTAACGGGCGTATTTTATCCCTACTGGATGGGCGACTTGTCCGGCGACGGGGAATATCAGGGGGAAGGTACCCGGGTGTCCATTGCCAGTACGCCCAAGTATGACATTATTACCACACGGTATTATGATGTGCATCGCACGGGAGAAGTCCACTACCGGCAGATGATGCGCAAGGCGCTGGAGAAATGCGACCGCAAGCTTTCTGATGGCGTGCACCCCTACCGCTTCAGCGCCTTGCGGCCATTTTCCACAGCGCTGCTCAGCGGCTATATGGCACATAAACGGGATGTGCCTCAGGCAACGGCTCAGGCCGATATGGAGCAGGAAGCTCAGGAACATACCAAGCAGGTGATGACCCAGGGCCTCCACTATGATACCTTGCATGGCTCCGCCACGTTTCAAACCAGGACGGCAAATCTCCGCTATTTGCTGCTACCCACCTGGGTACTGACCTACCGGAACAAGCAGGAAGAGGCAGCCTATTATTACATGATGAACGGCCAGACGGGCAACGTATGCGGCAAGCTCCCCATTGATTGGGGGAAGCTTCTGGGCGCGGCCGTGGCGGTTGGCGCGGCGGTATGCGGTTTACTGTGCCTGGGAGGTGCTTTCCTATGGTGAAACGTCTGCTGGCCTTGCTGATGCTGCTATGGCTTCCAGTTACGGCGCTGGCGCAAAATCCTGTGGTGGTGGATGACGCAAATCTCTTCAGCACCCAGGAGGAGGCGAAGATTCAGAAAAAGGCGATGGAGATCATTCAGCGCTATCAGGTGGATGTGGTGGTTGTTACCAGCTATGCGCCACAAAAAGGCAAATCTCTGGCATTTGCCGATGACTACTATGACCGGAATGGCTATGGCGTGGGGGAGGACGAAGCTGGGCTGCTCTATCTCATCGATATGAGTAACCGCGTCCCCACCATCTCCACCAAGGGCATCATGATTGACTACATTACCGATAGCCGCCTTGAAGAGTTGTTCGATTGCAGCTATGACGCGTTGGCGGCGGGGGATTATGCCAGATCCACCATGCAGTTACTGAACCGTCTGGGGAGTTTTTTGGCAGACGGCATCCAGGAAGGCTCCTTCCGCTATGATAAGGCTACCGGGAAACGGCTTACGGGACTGTATAATGCATTGACCTCCGGCGAGCTGCTGGTGGCGGTGCTGGCAGGGATAGGCGTTGCGCTGGGAATGATTGCCCTGATCGCGGGAAAATATCAGCTTCGCACGAGTACCTACCATTATGACCTGCAGGAACACAGCAGCTTTCATGCGGACGTGGACCAGGAACGATATATCCGCAGCACGGTGGTGCATCGCGCGAAACCCCAGCATACTGGCCATCCCGGTGGGGGAGGAGGCGGCGGCAGCGGGGTACATACCTCCTCCGGCGGTGGTGTCCATGGCGGTGGCAGCGGCAGAGGATTCTGAGCGGCTGAGCATCAGATGAGCTAGATAAACTTGAGGAGATTGATTACGGTGGTGCAGTTGGTTGCCTATTCGTCGGAGTACCGAGGCGATGCCCTGAGCCTTATCCAGGGATTCTGGCTGGCACATAATCAATACCAGCAAACTGCGGCTGAAGCCGAGGAAGACCTTGATGCCTGGACGCAGGAAGGTCATCGCTTTTATTTTATCCAGACAGAAGATGACTTTGTTGGCTTTTTGCATTTGGGAAGCCGCGGCGGCGCGTGCGATTGGCTGGAAGATGTTTTTGTGAAACCGGAGCATCAGAACCAGGGAATTGGAACACAAGCCATTCGCCTTGCAGAGGAAATTGTGCGGACCTACTCCGTCTCCATGTATATAGAAGCGGCGGCGCGCAACCAGCAGGCTATTCGCTTGTACCACCGCCTGGGGTATGAATGCCTCAATACCATCTCCGTGCGTAAGGATTTCCCGGGCTTTGCCTATGATATAAAGCGGCAGGAAACACTTTATGGACTCCCTTTTGAGATCCGAAGCCCTAAGGAATAGACAGAAACAGATGCTGCACCCCCTTGCCAAATGGCAAGGGGACAGCGTGTCGAAAAAGTGGCAGATGCCACTTTTTCGAGGAAGCAAATTCGGTCAACCAGAGGTCGCCCGAATTTGTAAGGAATTGATTTTGCAAGCAAAATCAACGACCCGCGAAGCCGGCAAAGCCGGCTTACACGAAGAAAAGTCAGAGGGGCTGCGGCCCCTCCGACACCTCCTGAAGGTTTTTTGACAGTCTGCCCCCTTGCCAAATGGCAAGGGGGATATTTTTATCGCGTGAAATGATGAAAAAAAGAAGGCTTGCCGAACCGTATCAGAACCGTCGGTAAGCCTTCTTCGATTTTTGCAACAAATAAGGTTTGCTGGCAAACCAGAAGGATTCAGACGTTACTTCTTTGCCTTCTCAGTTTGCACGGTGGTTTCGTTGCTCTTCATGGGATTGCTGGTTTCCTTGGCAGCAGCCTCACGGGCGGCCTTGGCTTCCAGCGCGGCCTTGATCTTGGCCTCCATTTCGGGCGTGCGCTGAGGCGCAGCCGGCTTGGCAGCCAGTACCTGTTCGGGCGTGGTGCCAACCTTGGCGTTTGCATCGCGGGTATGTTCGCGCACCTTCATGGTAATGCACTTCTTGGGGCACTTCTCTGCGCACTTGCCGCAGCCCGTGCAGGCATTGGTAACAACATGCGGCTGCTTCACTTCGCCCACAATGGCCTCAAACTGGCACTGACGCTTGCACATGCCGCAGCCAATGCACTCGTCCTTGTTGATCTCGGCAATCTTGCGGTTATCCCAGTCCGCCCACATGGCGCCGGTGGGGCAGGCCTCGGCGCACATCATGCAGCCGCGGCACTTGTCCATGTCAATCTTGGGCAGGTGGTTCACCATGGTAATGGCCTCAAACTTGCAGGCCAGGGCGCAACGCTCGCAGCCGATGCAACCCATCCGGCAGTTGTCGCTGACCAGGTGCCCCTCGTCCGCCGCACGGCACAGCACGCGCACGGGACGGGTTACGGGCTGAAGCTCCAGCACATGCTTGGGGCATGCTTCCACACACTTGCCGCAGCTCTGGCACTTCTCCGGATCTACTACGGCAATCTTCAGCCGTTCATCGATATGGATGGCGTCAAAGGGGCAGGCACGCACGCAGGTCCCCAGACCCAGACAAGCGAATTTGCAGGCACGGTTGCCATCGGAAACCAACGTAGCGGCGACACAGTCCTGAATGCCGGTATAATTGAACTTGTTTTTGCAGTGCTCGATGTCGCCCTGGCAGATAACCTGTGCCACCTTCTTCACGGCAGTGGTATCGGCCGTAACACCCATAATGGCCGCAATCTTCTCGGCCACGCCCGTGCCGCCCACGGGGCAGGCATTCACGGGTGCCTTGCCCGCAGCAATGGCGTCTGCGCAACCGTCGCAGCCAGGATAGCCACAGCCGCCGCAGTTGGCACCGGGCAGAGCCTCACGCACAGCATCCCGCTTGGGATTGGTAGGAACCGCAAACACCTTGGCGGCGCCCGTCAGCACAAGGCCAAATACGAGCCCCATGGCGCCCAGGATAACGGCAGCCCATAAAATATCCATTCTTTCGTCCCCCTTACTTGATCAGGCCGCCGAAGCCCATGAAGGACACAGCCATCAGGCCGGCGGTTACCAGCGCGCCGGGGAAGCCATCCATCCACTTGGGCATCTGGCTCAGGCTCAGACGCTCACGAATACCGGCCATCAGCAAAAGCGCCAGGGTAAAGCCCAGGGCGGCGCTGCAGCCGCTAACCACGCTCTCCAGCAGGTTGTATCCCGAGTCGGAGTTCAGAATGGCGGCGCCCAGCACGGCACAGTTGGTGGTAATCAGGGGCAGGTAAACGCCCAGGGCCTGGTACAGGGAGAAGCTCAGCTTCTTCAGCGCCATTTCTACCACCTGCACCAACACGGCAATGACCAGAATGAATGCAATGGTGCGCATGTACATCAGGTCAAAGGGAACCAGCAGGAAGTGCTCCACCAGCCAGGACATGAAAGAGGCCAGCGTCATGACAAAGGTTACAGCCATGCCCATGCCCAGGGCCGTGTCCACCTTCTTGGAAACGCCCAGGAAGGGGCAGATACCCATAAACTTGTTCATGACGTAGTTGTTGACCAGTATGGAGCCGATCAGAATGGTAAGATACGTATTCATCAGCCCAGCTCCTCCTTTGCCTTCATTTCTTTACGACGGGCCAAACCCTTACGGATGGCGTTGACAAGGATCAGCAGCAGACCCAGGGTAATGAAACCACCGGGAACCTGCAGCATGATGGCCATGGGCTCATAGCTTTCGGGCATCAGCTGGGCGCCAAAGATGGTGCCGCTGCCCAGCAGCTCGCGGATGGCGGACAGAATGGTGATGGCGCAGGTGAAGCCCAGGCCCATACCCAGACCATCAGCCAGGGATGCCACCGGACCGTTCTTGAAGGCGAAGGCCTCCGCCCGGGCAAAGATGATGCAGTTTACAACAATCAAGGGAATGTACACGCCCAGCGCATCGCTCAGATCCGGCAGATACGCCTTGAGCAGCATTTCCACAATGGACACGAAGGAAGCAATGACCACAATGAAGGCCGGAATGCGAATCCGCTCGGAAATGATATTCCGCAGCAGGGAAATCAGCAAATTGGAACAGATCAGCACCGCCGTGGTGGCCAGACCCATGCCAATGCCGTTCATGGCCGCCGTGGTAACGCCCAGGGTGGGGCACATACCCAGCATCAGCACGAAGGTGGGGTTTTCGGTAATCAGACCGTTCAGGAAAACCTGAAAGGCATTCTTTTTCTGCGTGTCAGGCATGCTGTTTCACCTCCCCAAAGGGCTTGGGCATGGTATACTTGTCGATCAGCGGCGTAGCCACGTTCATCAGCAGGATGGCAAAAGAGCATCCTTCCGGATAAGAAGCATAGGCGCGGATCACAAACAGGAAAATGCCGCAGCCAATGCCCATGATGACCCGGCCGGGATTGGTTACCGGGCTGGTGGCATAGTCCGTCGCCATGAAGAAGGCGCCCAGGAACAGACCGCCGGACAGGATCTGGTACAGGGCCATTTCCGCGCCGTCCTTGATGAGGTAGCACACAAACACCGTGGCAATAAAGGTGACGGGAATCTTCCAGTCCACAATGCGGCGCAGGATCAGATACACGCCGCCCAGCAGCAGCGCCAGCTTGCAGGTTTCGCCCAGCACGCCGGGGATGTTGCCCAGGAACAGGTCCATCAGGTTGACGCCGGCCACGCTGCCGGTGCCCAGGGAGTTCAAGGGAGTGGCGGTGGATACACCGTCCAGCATGAACCGGGTTGCCGGATAGGTGGTCATCTGCGTGGCCCAGCTCACAAAGAGGATGGCGCGGGCAGCCAGGGCAGGATTCATGAAGTTGCTGCCGATGCCGCCAAAGATCTGCTTTACCAGCACGATGGCAATCACCGCGCCCACTACGGCCAGCCATACCGGCGCATTGGCAGGCAGGTTGTATGCCAGCAGCAGACCCGTTACCACGGCGCTCCAGTCGCCCACGGTAACCTTCTGATGGGTCAGCTTCTGGTAGAAATATTCAGCCAGCACCGCGCTGATCACGCTGGCGGCAATGAGTACGGCCGCCTGCGAACCAAACAGGATGATGCCCGCGATGCCCGCGGGGGCCAGTGCCAGGCAAACTTCCTGCATGATGCGCCGGGTGGATACATGGTCCCTCAGGTGCGGCGAAGAAGAAACCGCAAGATTCTTCTGCATGCTTAACCCTCCTTCTTGACGGCCGCTTGGGCGGCCTTGGCAGCGGCCTGTGCCTTGCGGCGGCGGTCGCCCACAACGCGCTTGACTACGCGGCAGCTCTGGGTCAGGCTGCGCTTGGCGGGGCAAACGAAGGTGCAGCACCCGCATTCGATACAGTTCATGGCACCGATGGCTGCCGCAGCCTCATAGCGGTCAGCGCGCATAAGCGCGTCGATCTTGGCGGGAGCCAGGTTCATGGGGCAGGCACGCATGCAGCGGCCGCAGCGGATGCAGGCGCTTTCGTGGGGTTCCATGGCCTCCTGGCCCAGGCAAAGAATGCCGGAGCAGCCCTTGGTCACGGGAATGTCCGTGCGGGAGATGGCCATGCCCATCATGGGGCCGCCATACAGGAACTGCTTCACGCCGTCCTCCATGCCGCCGGCAGCCTCGATCAGTGCGCTGAGGGGCGTACCAATGCGCACCAGGAAGTTGCCGGGCTTGCGTACCAGACCGCCCACCGTGGTTACCCGCTCAATGAGCGGACGGCCTTCCCGGATGGCCCGGTCAATGGCATACACCGTACCCACGTTGGCCACAACCACGCCCACGTCCAGGGGCAGGCCGCCGGTGGGCACCTTGCGGCGGGTCAATGCATAGACCAGCTGCTTTTCACCGCCCTGGGGATAGCGCACGGGCAGGGCACGGATCTCGATGCCCTCGGTGGCGCTGGCGGCGGTACGCAGGGCCTCAATGGCGTCGGGCTTGTTGTCCTCCACGCCCACCAGGGCTTCCTTCACGTCCAGGGCCAGCATCATCAGACGGATGCCGTCAATGATTTCGGCGGACTTTTCCAGCATCAGGCGGTGGTCGGCAGTAAGGTAGGGCTCACACTCCGCACCGTTGATGACCAGCTTTTCGATCTTCTTCCCGTTGGGCGGGGTGATCTTTACCGCGGTGGGGAAGGTGGCGCCGCCAAGGCCCACGATACCGGCCTCACGGACGATCTGCTGAAGTTCTGCCGCAGACAGCGTCTCAGGATGCGTGGAAGGCTTGAGCTCCACCCACTCTTCCTTGTAGTCATTGTCAATGATGACCGCAGGAGATTGAACGCCGCTGGCAAGAACACAGGGCTGAATGTCCACCACCGTGCCGGAGACGGAGGCGTGGACGGGCGCAGACACATAGCCGCCCGCTTCGCCGATCAGCTGGCCAACCTTGACATGGTCGCCCTTTTTGACCAGCGCCTTGGCGGGTGCGCCGATGTGCTGCTGCAGCGGGATGACAACCCGCGGCGGGGCAGAAAGCTGTGCGATGGGGTTATGACCATTGACAGCCTTGCCGTTTTTGCCCTCGTGGGGGTGAACACCCCCGGGAAACAGACGTGAACCAAACACGGACAAAGGTCCCCCTTCCCAATGCTCTCCAGGGGTTGGAGAACATCTTGAATATGGAAATTGGTGATAAGCACAGCTTTCATTATATCATATTTCCACGCATTGTGAAGAGGTTGCAGGGAAGTTTTCCGCATTCTTGCGCAGAAAAAAGCGGAAAAGCCGCGCCTTATGCGGAGGAAAGGCGGGCTTTTCCCATGAAAAGGTACAGATACCATGATGAATTTTACCGAATCATGGCGGAGGCTGCTTCCTGGGGCGTATTGCGCCACAGCAGCAGCGCGCACCAGCCCAGATTGATCAGCTGGCCGGCCATGGTTGCCAGCGCTGCTCCGAAAAGCCGTAGACCGGGCATGGCGCAGAGCCACGCGGTCAGGCAAAGGGATACGCAGGCGGAAAGCACCGTTCCCGTTAATGCTTTGCGCTGAAGGCCGAGGCCCGCAATCATTCCGCCCATCACCTGGCGCAGGGCCATGATGGCCGCCAGGGGTGACATCAGACGCACCAGTGGGGCAAGGGCGTGCTGGCGGTAGATGGTATTGCCGATGAAATCCGCGCCGAGGATCAGCCCCGCGCAGCAGAGTATACCGGCTGCCCCTGCCCACAGCAGCAGCCGGCGCATGGTATGCCGCAGCGCCCGGGGATGGGTTTCCCGGGCGGAAATGGCTGGGGAGGCCACCACCCCCAGTGCCCCGGTGAAAATGGAGGGAAGCATCATCAGCGGCATGGCCATGCCGCTCAGCAGGCCGAATTGCGCGGTGGCAGCCTCGGCGCTCAGACCGGACATGCGCAGACAAGCAGGCAGCAGCACTGCCGTAAACGCCCGGGTACCCGTAATGCATAGCCGGGCCAGTATGGTAGGGACGCATAAACGGAAAATCTGCTTGCGCAGCACCGGGCTGGGCTCTGGGCGTGTACGGGAAACATGGCTGTACCGGTACATGACCCACACGGCACAGGCTGCGGCCAATACCTCTGCCGCTTGGGGAAGGGCCGCCTGCATGCCCAGGGTTTGGGGCGTGAACAGCCATAGAAAGCCCAGGGATAATAGCAGGCGCACCGTTTGCTCCGTGGCTTCGCACAGGGCGGGGAGCCGCGTGTTTTCCCGGCCATAGTACCAGCCGCTGTATGCGCCGCATAGCCCCAGCAGCCATATGGCTGGCGCCGTGCATAGCAGGCTGGGCAGCGTTCGCGTGTCCCCCAGCAGGCGTGCCAGGAGGGGCGAGAGCAATAGCAGCGCAGGCATCAGCACCAGGGAAAGGCGGTTTACCAGCGAGAGCCCAGCCAACAGCACCTGCGGCTGGTCGCAGGCGGGACGCTTGGCAGTCAGGCGGCTCATGGCCATGGGGGTACCTGCCGTGACGGGGGTCAGCGCCAGCATACTCACCGAGGAAGCCATCTCCATCAGCCCCAGGGCTTGGGCATCCATCATACGGGCGAGAATCAGGCGCAGGAGAAACCCCAGCGCCCGGGTGTAGCCGTTGGCCAGGGACAGCACGGCCGCTTGCTTTTTCAGGCTTGTCGCCACGTTTTTCACCTTCCTTCGCAGGAAAGTATGCAGCAGCGGCGCAATGTTTGACATTCCTGGTGAAAAACTATATAATGTAAAAAAATCTCCGCGGCGGCGGAGCGGAAAGATGCAGGCTTGCGCATCCGCCAGGCGCGTTATACGGGAGGATGCGGCCATGGATAAATGGGATATTCGCTTTATGGAAATGGCGCACGTAATCGCTGGATGGACCAGCTGCTTTATGCCGGGGCGCAGTATCGGTTGCGTGATTGTAAAGGATAAACGCATTATGACCACCGGCTATAATGGGGCACCGGCAGGGCTGAAAACATGCAAGGAACGCGGGGAGTGCATGCGGCGCAAGCTGAACATCGCCTCGGGGACGCGGGCGGAATTGTGCTACGCCATTCATGCGGAGCAGAACGCCATTATCCAGGCGGCAAAGCTGGGCGTTTCCATTGACGGCGCCACGCTTTACTGCACCCACCAACCATGCAGCGTATGCGCGAAAATGATTATCAACGCGGGCATCCAGCGGGTGGTATATCAGGAAGGATACCCGGATGCGTTTTCCTTGGAAATTTTCAAGGAGGCGGGGGTGCGCCTGGAGCAGTTCACGCCCCCGGACGCGCAGGCGTAAAAAAGCTGCCGGAGGGTTTCACGGCAGCGGAAAGTTTATTTTTCCTTGGGATTTGGTTCGGCGCCCACGCACCAGCCGCGGAGCTTATTGACGGTGCGCTCCACGGCGTCCTTGGAGTCGCCCCAGGGCTTATCTTGGTTACGGTAGTCAAACTTAAGGGTGAACCACTCAATATCCTTTTCCATACGGGACAGGTTGTCCCGGGTCAGGGAGGCCAGCAGTCCGGCAAAGGGTCCCACCAGCTTGGCGGGGAGAAACTCCGCGGCTTTTTCCATGAGCATGGCCGCGTCCGGCAGGCAGAATCCCTTGGACTTCTCCAGGTGCGCGCGGAAGTCCGCGTCATGCTCATAGAGATGGAAAAAGGTGGCTACATAACGGTCCATATTGGCTTGCAGGCTGTCGCAGAGAATGCAGCTCTGCCCCAGGCTGGCCATGTCCCGGGCGGCCTGCTCCAGCTCCTTGCGGGCGGCCTGTCCCTTGGCGGTGAGCCGGGCGGCCAGGGAACACTCCGTATAGGCCTTGGCGGCCTTCTCGGCACGCTCGAGGGGTTTTTCCAGGCGCTTTTCGGTTTCCTTCAGGTGCGTGTGGAGCATCAGTGCGTGCCCCAAACGGTTGCTGGCGGCAAAGAGCATGGCGTGATGCCGGGCGCAGAAGCCCTTTTCGTTCACCTGAATGCGGGTGTCCGGCTCCATGACCGACGCACCCAGGTAGCGCTCCACCTCACCCAGCTCCAGCTTTCGCCGAAGGGCGCACAGGGGGCATTCGCCCTCCAGCTTCATGGCATCCCACACGGGAATGGTATCGATATGATAACGCATGGCATGGCCTCCTCCTTTGTGTACTTGCATCCTAACACAAACCGGCGCCTTTGGCAAGGCGTCATAAGCGCAGCCCGGCGGGCATAAGCTTCCCTGTAACAACGGGGGAGGGATGACCATGCAGCGCAGGAGACGGACGGAACGCAGGCGGAGGTTCAGGCGCAGCGGACTGGGAGCCCGGGCTTTGATGGCGCTTTCGGCGCTGGTGGTCCTGGCGGGGCTTGCCAGCCGCATAACAGGCGGGGAGGAACTGTCCGCCGCGGTGATTGCCACGCCCACGCCCACGCCGCTGACCGCAACCTTTGACGAAACGGTGGAGACCCGGCAGGTGACCTGCCCGGCGGAAACCTGGTATTGCCTGCAAACCGGCGTGTTTAGTACCCTGGAAGCCGCGCAGGAGAAAAGCACCGCGTATTCCGACCGGGGCGCGCCGGGATATGTGGCGCAGGACGGGGACAAGTACCGGGTTTTGCTCAGCGCCTATGGCACCCAGGAGGAGGCCCAGCGGGTCCGGGAACGCCTGGATACCCAACAGGCGGTGGATACTTATGTGCATGAAATGACGCGCCCGGAACTGCCCCTGCAGCTGACAGGCATGCGGGGACAGCTGGACGTGATTGAAGCGGCCATGGCGCTTTTGCCTACCCTGGCGGATCAGTGGCGGGACGCGGCGCTCATGGTGGATCAGGGAGAGATGACCCTGGAGGAGGCGCAGCGTATGGCCGCGGAAAGCCTGGAGCAGTGCCGGGTGATGCTGCAGGTGCTCAATGAGCGCTTTGTCAGCCCGGTGCCCGCCCTGGCCCAGCGGCTGGAGCTGCTCTGCACGGCGGGAATGGGGGCGGCCACACGGCTGGAGGAAGCGGCGCACACGGATCTGACCACCGCCTCCGCGCAGCTGAAAATGGAAGCGCTGGGGCTGCACCACGGCATGAAAATTACTTGGGAGGCCATGCTTTCCCAGGATGGGCAATAGCGGATGAGAGGAATGATGCACGGATGACCCTGAGAAAGATTGCCGAGCTCCTTCAAGCGGAGGTGCTCACCGGGGAGGACAAGCTGGATACCGAGGCGGTCACCGCCTGCGGATCGGACCTGATGAGCGATGTGCTGGCCTTTGTGAAGGACCGCACAATTCTGATTACCGGGCTGGTGAACGCCCATGTGGTGCGCACCGCGGAGATGCTGGACATTATCTGTGTGGTGTTTGCGCGGGGCAAGCGCCCGGGCGAGGAGATTCTGGAAGCCGCGCGTGAAATCGACCTGCCGGTAATGGCCACCAAAATGACCACCTACACGGCCTGCGGGGAGCTATATCTCCACGGGCTGCCAGGCACCAAGGAAAAACCCCAGAGTTGATCCGGGAAGGAGAAATCCCCATGAGCCAAGTGCTGATTCGTGAAGTATTTCCCGTGGCCGCCGGAGCCTATGAAACGGCCGGGGAGGCCTCCGCCGCCATCAAACGCAAGCTCAAGCAGCTGGGCGTGGACAGTGGCGTGCTGCGGCGGGTTTCCGTGGCCAGCTATGAGGTGGAGCTGAACCTGGTGATTCATTCCATGGGCGGCACGCTGACGCTGACCGTGGACCCGCAGCAGGTGACGCTGTGCTCCAAGGACGTGGGCCCGGGCATTCCCGACATTGACAAGGCCATGACCGAAGGCTATTCCACAGCCAACGAGGAGGCGCGTTCCCTGGGTTTTGGGGCGGGCATGGGTTTGCCCAACATGAAGCGGAACGCCTCCACCTTTGAAATTCAGAGTCAGGCGGGGGTGGGCACCAGCATCACCATGGGCTTTCGCCTGGACGGAAAATAACCCGCGCCTTGAACAGATTATGGCACCGTGCCCCGGACGGCGGTTTCCGGGGAGGAGGAGGCACAGGAGATGGAGGCGGAAAAGAAACGGTTTCATTCCGTCCGGTTGGAAAAGGATAAGTGCCGGGGCTGCACCAACTGCCTCAAGCGCTGCCCCACGGAGGCCATTCGCGTCCGCGGAGGCCGGGCGCATATCATTGATGAAAGGTGCATCGACTGTGGAGAATGCATCCGGGTCTGTGATTACCATGCCAAGGTAGCCGTAACGGACCCCCTGTCCTCCATCAGCCGGTTCAAATACAAAATTGCGCTGCCTGCGCCTTCCCTGTATGGGCAGTTCAAGAGCCTGCGGCATATTGCCCAGGTGCTCACGGGGCTGAAGCACATGGGGTTTGATGATGTGTTCGAGGTGGCAAGGGGGGCGGATGTGGTTACCCGGGCCATCCGCGAAAAGCTGCGCCAGCCCGGGCTTCCCCGGCCGCTGATCTCCGCCGCTTGCCCGGCCATTGTGCGGCTGATCCAGGTGCGATTTCCCGATTTGATTGAGCATATCGTGGACGTGCGCCAGCCCATGGAGGCGGCGGCGCTCATTGCCCGGCATGAATTCTGCCGCAAGAACAACGTGGCGCCGGAGGATGTGGGCTGCTTTTTCATTACGCCCTGCCCGGCCAAGGTGACGGCCATTCGCAACCCCATCGGCCATGAAACCAGCGCGGTGGATGGCGCGATTTCTGTGCTGGAGATCTACGGCCTGCTGTCCAGCCATACCAGGAGCCACGTCATGGACGACAGCCTGCTCAAAGCCACCTCCTATGGCATTGGTTGGGCCAACAGCGGTGGTGAGGCGGTGGCCGTATGCCCGGAGAATTCCCTGGCGGTGGACGGCATCGAAAACGTGATCCGCGTGCTGGAGGAAGTGGAGAACAACAAGCTCAGCGACCTGACCTTTCTGGAATGTTCCGCCTGCACCGGCGGCTGTGTGGGCGGCCCGCTGAACTTTGAGAACAACTACGTGGCCCGCTCCAGTATCCGCCGCCTGGTGGAGGATCGGGAACGCACCCACCCCGAGGAGCAGGTGGACGTGTCCCTGCTGACCAAGTATCCGCTGCACAGCCCCAAACCCATTCTGCCCAACAGCGCCATGCAGCTGGATGATGATATTGTGGAAGCCATGCGCAAGATGGAGCGCATCGAGGAGATTTACAAGCGGCTCCCGGGATACGATTGCGGCTCCTGCGGGTCGCCTACCTGCCGGACCTTTGCCGAGGACATCGTTCGTGGATATGCCCGGGAAATGGACTGCATTCATATATTGAAGGAACAGCTCAAAATTATGGCCCAGCAGATGGTAAGCCTGGCCCAGAACACCCGCGAATAAGGAGGACGCAAGATGACCCTGGAAAACCTTATTGCCCTGACCGGGGCGAAGAACATGACGCCCGGCCTCCCACTGGACACCCAGGTGAGCTGTGGCTATACCTGCGACCTGCTCAGCTGGGTCATGGCACACGGCAAGCAGGGCATGGCCTGGATCACCGTGCAGACGCACATGAACGTCATCGCCGTGGCCTCCCTGATGGAAATGGCGGCGGTTATCATTCCCGAGGGTATCCAGATGGAGGAACCCTCCCTGGAAAAGGCGCGGGAGGAAGGCGTGGCCGTGCTGCAAAGCGATAAGACCGCCTTTGCGCTTTGCGCCCTGCTGGCACAGCACGGCTTGCCATCGTCCCAGCCGGGGGATTGAGCCATGTATGTGGACCTGCACATCCATTCCTGCCTGAGCCCTTGTGCCGATGACGACATGACCCCCGCCAATATCTGCGGCATGGCCAGCATCAAGGGCTTGGATGCCATTGCCGTAACGGACCATAATTGTGCCCGAAACCTGCCCTATGTAAAGGAGGCAGCGGATGCGTTCCACATCATCCTGCTGCCGGGCATGGAGATTACCACCCGGGAGGAAGTGCATGTGCTGGGCTACTTTCCCACGGTGGAGGTGGCCATGGAAGCGGGGGAATTCTTTGCGTCTCATCTGCCGCCCATGAAAAACCGCCCCGCCTTCTTTGGCAGGCAGCTGGTGGTGGATACCGACGACCAGGTGGTGGATGAGGAGCAACGGCTGCTGATTGGCGCGACAGACTTGTCCCTGACCCAATGCGTGGCGGAGATCCGCGGCCGAGGCGGCGTGGCGGTGCCGGCGCACATCAACCGGGGGAGCAACGGCCTGTTGATCAACCTGGGCATGATGCCCCCGGAACCGGACTTTCACGTGGTGGAGGTATGGCCGGATCAGCCAGCCCTGCCGGAGGCGGTGAAAGGCCGGCGCGTTTTGCATGCTTCCGACGCGCACCAGCTGGGAAATATTCGTGAGGCTGTTTTTGACATACCCACGGAGCGCTTTTCTTTTGGCGGATTGTGGACGTGGTTGCATGATTTTCACAGATAATCGTTGACAAATTTGTACAAAAAAATTTTTTCTCTCCGTGGGAAGTGATGAAAATAGCACAAGGCATGACTGTGCTTTCACTAAAGACTATCTTTTCGGATAGAAATATGTTAAAATAACTACAAGTGCGAACGCACAAACCGTACCGCGAAAAGGTGAAACACCTTGAAGGAGGGTCAAGATTTATGCCGGATCAAAGAGAAAAATACGTGCAGCTCCAGGAAGCGATTAACCGGCACAAGGGGGAACCCGGAGCGCTGATGCCGGTGCTTCAGGAGGCACAGAATATTTTTGGCTATGTGCCCCTGGACGTGCAGGAACAGATCGCAGACGGGCTGGACACAACGCTAAGCGAAGTGTATGGTGTTGCAACGTTCTATTCCCAGTTTTCCCTGGAGCCTAAGGGGCAGTATGTGGTGGGCGTGTGCCTGGGTACGGCTTGCTACGTAAAGGGTTCCCAGAAGGTGCTGGACAAGCTGAGTGAAGAGCTCAAGATTCCTGTGGGCAAAACCACCGAGGACGGACGCTTCACCCTGAATGCCACCCGCTGCCTGGGCGCGTGCGGCCTGGCCCCTGTAATGATGATTAACGACGAGGTTTACGGACGCCTGACGCCCGACGAAATCCCGGCGATTATCGCCAAGTACCGCTAAAGCGGCGCGAGGTGGAAAGCCATGCGGGACTTATCGCTGCATCTGCTGGATCTGACGCAAAACAGCGTAACGGCTGGCGCTTCCCTGGTGGAAATACTGCTTACCCTGGAGGAAAACGGCTGGCTGACGATGGTGATCCGCGATGATGGCAGGGGCATGAGCCCCGAGCTGCTGGCCCGGGTGACCAGCCCATTTGCTACCACCCGCACCACCCGCAAGGTGGGGCTGGGTATTCCCATGATGCAGGAAAACGCCGAAAAGACCGGCGGCAAGCTGAACATACGCAGCACGGAGGGGGAGGGGACGGAGCTCACCGTAACCCTTGATACGAAGCACATCGATTGCTTACCCCTGGGAGACTTGTCCGGAACGCTGCTGAGCCTGATCCTGATGCATCCGGACAGGCCGGATTTCCACTTTCACGGCGCGTCGCCGCAGGGACAATGCGACGTGGACACCCGGGAAATCCGTCAGGCGGCGGGAAATCTGCCGCTGAACGAGCCAGCCATTGCCGCGTGGCTTCAGGAAGCGATCCATGAAGAAATCAATCCGATCTTTGGAGGTGCGAACCTATGAAATCCTTGGCTGAATTGGAAGCTATCCGGCAAAAGACGCTGGAAAATATCGCCATGCGCAAGGAAGTCCATGACTCTGCCCGGGTGGTGGTGGGCATGGCTACCTGCGGCATTGCTGCCGGCGCACGACCGGTGATGCTGGCCTTTGTGGAAGAAATCAACAAGCGCAAGCTGGACCATGTGACCGTTTCCCAGACGGGCTGCGTGGGCATGTGCCGCCTGGAGCCCATGGTAGACGTTTATATGCCGGGTCAGGAGAAAGTAACCTATGTAAAGCTGACCCCGGACATGGTTCCGCGGATTGTGGCCGAGCATATTGTCAATGGCCGCCCCGTGCTGGAGTATACCATCGGCGCTGCGGAAGAAAAAAAGTAACTAGCGAATGAGGAGGCATACCCATGGAGCTATATCGCGCACATGTCCTGGTCTGCGGGGGTACGGGCTGCACGTCCTCCGGTTCCCAGCAGCTGATGGAACGCTTTGAGCAGCAGCTGAAGGAAAAAGGCCTGGAAAAGGAAGTCAAAATCGTCCGCACGGGTTGCTTTGGCCTCTGCGAGGCTGGCCCCGTGGTAATTGTTTACCCGGAAGGCACCTTTTATAGCCGGGTTAAGGTGGAGGACGTGGATGAGATCGTCTCCGAACACCTGCTCAAGGGCCGCAAGGTGCAGCATCTGGTCTATGTGGACCACGCCACCCACGAGTCCAGCATTCAAAAATCCTTGGACGAGATTGGGTTTTATAAGCTGCAAAAGCGTATTGCGCTGAAGAACTGCGGCGTCATTGACCCGGAAAATATCGACGAGTACATTGCCTTTGACGGCTACAAGGCGCTGGCCAAGGCGCTGACGGAAATGACCCGGGAGCAGGTGATCCAGGAGGTGCTGGACTCCGGGCTGCGCGGCCGTGGCGGCGGCGGATTCCCCACGGGTCTGAAGTGGAAGTTTGGCTACAACAGCCAGGCGGACCAGAAATACATCGCCTGCAATGCCGACGAGGGTGACCCCGGGGCGTTCATGGACCGTTCCCTGCTGGAGGGTGACCCCCACGCGATTCTGGAGGCCATGGCCATTGGCGGCTACGCCATTGGCGCCAGCGAAGGGTATATCTACGTGCGCGCGGAGTATCCTATTGCCGTGAAACGGCTGCAGGTGGCCATTGGCCAGGCACGGGAATACGGGCTCCTGGGCGAACATATTTTTGGCACGGATTTCAACTTTGACATTCACATCCGTCTGGGTGCTGGCGCGTTTGTCTGCGGCGAGGAAACGGCGCTGATGAACTCCATTGAGGGCAAGCGTGGCGAACCCCGTCCCCGGCCTCCGTTCCCGGCGGTGAAGGGCCTTTTTGGCAAGCCTACCGTGCTGAACAACGTGGAAACCTACGCCAACATTCCGCAGATTATCCTTAAGGGCGCCAAGTGGTACGCCTCCATGGGTACCGAACGCTCCAAGGGTACCAAGGTGTTTGCCCTGGGCGGCAAGATTAACAACACCGGCTTGGTGGAGATTCCCATGGGCACCCCCCTGCGCACGGTGATTTACGACATCGGCGGCGGTATTCCCGGCGGTAAGAAATTCAAGGCCGTGCAGACCGGCGGTCCTTCCGGCGGCTGCATCCCCGCGGAACACCTGGATATCCCCATCGAGTACGACACGCTCATTGAGATCGGCTCCATGATGGGCTCCGGCGGCATGATCGTCATGGACGAGGACAACTGCATGGTGGA
>USCR01000020.1 GCA_900553295.1 uncultured Eubacteriales bacterium
CCGCCGCAGGTGAAGGTACACCCATGGGCGTAGGACGTCCCGTGCTGACAAATCCGGGAATCTCTCCCTCGCCATTGGTGTTCTGCGCACCATAGCCGCTGCCGTATTGGTCTTCCTCATAGTCGCCAGCCCCCGGTGTGACAGGACGCCCACCGGCAGCAAAGGACCCGAAGGTAGTGCCACTGGCGTAGCTGGAGCCGAAGAGGCGCTCTTTCTCCAGGTCGCGAGGCTTTTTAACCGGCTCGCGGGGCGGGAAGGGCGTCTTTTCAAAGCCGGTGGCAATGACCGTAATACGCACTTCATCGCCCATGGAGTCATCAATGCCAGCGCCGAAGATGATGTTCGCGTCAGGGTCAGCCGCCTGCATCACCAGGTTAGCCGCTTCGTTGATATCCACAATGCTGATATCTTCACCGCCGGTGATGTTAATCAGCACCGCGCGGGCACCATCGATGTTGGTCTCCAGCAGCGGGCTGGAGATGGCGTTCTTGGCCGCCTCCACCATACGATTCTCGCCCTTGCCGGTACCGATACCCATATGGGCCATGCCGCCGGATTCCATAACGGTCTTCACGTCCGCGAAATCCAGGTTAATCAGTGCAGGCACGGCAATCAGGTCGCTAATGCCCTGAATACCCTGACGCAGCACGTCGTCCGCAATGCGGAAGGCCTCCAGCATGGTCGTGCCCTTGGAAACCACCTGAAGCAGCCGGTCGTTGGGGATCACCACCAGGGTATCCACCCGCTGCTTCAGATCGGAAATGCCCATTTCGGCATTTTTCATACGCTGCTTGCCTTCAAAGGCGAAGGGCTTGGTAACCACGGAAATGGTCAGCGCCCCCAGGTCACGGGCAATCTCCGCAACAATGGGCGCCGCGCCGGTGCCCGTGCCGCCGCCCATACCCGCGGTGACAAAGACCAGATCGGCCCCTTTCAGCGCCTGGGCAATTTCCTCCCGGCTCTCTTCAGCAGCCCGGCGGCCCACCTCCGGAACCGCACCGGCGCCCAAGCCCTTGGTCAGTTTTTCGCCGATCTGTATTTTGGTATTGGCGTTGGACAGCGCCAGCGCCTGCCGGTCCGTGTTGATGGAGATAAACTCCACCCCCCGCAGTCCGGCGTCTACCATACGGTTTACGGCGTTGTTACCGCCGCCGCCGCATCCCACAACCTTAATCGACGCAAACGTCGTCTGATCTTCATTCTGAAACTCTATCACGTTTCATCCCCCTGACTTATCATGCATCGTTGTTCCGTCAAGCACCGTATGTCAGCCGCCCAGCAGGCTGCGGAAGAAATCCTTGATTGCTCCGCCCACACCCGCGGAGGGTTGATGCTGTTGCTCAATGGTGTCAATGATAAGATCCATCAGCCCCAGCGTGCTGGAATAGGCATGGCTGTTCAGCTTGGTGGTACGCTTGGGCGTTTCACGCACCGGGCGCTCCAGGCGGCTGGAAAGGTAATCCTTTCCTCCCCGGTTAAAGCTCAATCCACCGCCGGTCAAGTAGAAATTGCTCCAGTTACCCAGGCGAATGCCGCTCTCCTCCAGCGAGGACTTGATGGCATCGGCAATCTTGTCCACCTGCGGTTCGATAATTTCCGCCACCTTTTCCTTGGGGAAGGACAGCGGCTTGCCACCCTCCGCCGCAGGAATGTCGTAGGTATCGCCGGTGCTGGCAATGCCATAAACATACTGGCGCTTGAGCTTCTCGGCGCTTTCCAGCGGAATATCCAGCCCCAAGGCCAGCTCCGCCGCAATGTTGCCACCGCCCAGCTCAATGGTATCATGATAGATTACCGCGTCGCCTTCCACCACCATCAGCTCCGTGTTCAGGTAGCCAATGTCCATCAATACCGCCATTCGGTCCCGGTCGTCCTCGGGGAGATAAAGCATCGCCTCTCCCGTGGGAGTGGAGAAGAAACCGCTCACGGTGATTCCCATCTCCGTCAAGCGATTGTTAATCTCATCCAGGAAGAACTGGTTGGCCACCACAAAGCTCACCAGCGCGCTGAGCTCACGGCCCTTCAGCCCCACCGGCTCCAGCGTGCGCTTGCCATCGTCCACCCGGAACCACGCCGGGGAACGGTGCACCACGATGCCCGGGAACTGGCCCAGATCCTCCGCCGCTTTTTTGAACACCGCCTTAATGTCCCCAGGGGTTACTCTGGGATCGGTGCCTTTGAGATCAATGCGGGCTTCCGTTGCGTACACCTTTGTGAATGCGCCGGGCACCCCCACGTTGACCTCGCGGATACGGTGGTGGCTCTGCGACTCCGCTTCGGCCACCGACGCGCGGATCGCCTTATCCAGCTCGCCGGGGTTGTTCCACCCTTCCTCCAAATAGCCGTCATAGGGTGCAATTCCAGCCCCCACAATATCGCAACGCTGGCTACCGCTGTTTTCGGCCACCAGGGTGACGATTTTACTCGTCCCAAAGTCCATTGCCGCCACAGTGGTTTTCATAGGTCGATCATACCCCCGTTTCCCCAAGGCAACCGCCGGTTTTTTCCTTATGTGCTATTATAACACATGCCCGGCCCTTGTGAGAAGAAGTTTCTGCAAATGCGTGCGCAAATCCTGGCGGCAGACGCGCCTGAACATAGCACACCAACATAACATTTTTCATTTTACCTTTTTTTCTCATGGAATGCAAGGGCCCAGGTCCTGGGTTTGCGGGTTTTTTTACATTTTTTCGCTTATGGCGACAAATTCTTTTCCCATGGAATCCGCTTATGGCATATAGGTAGGATGTACCGGATCGTCTGACACATCGATGGTTCCTTCCTCGTTGCCCATCTCCCGCAGCTTGTCCACCACTGCGCGCATGGCGCCCACCTTTGCGCGTATGTCGCTGCACTCTCCTATTTGCACCGTATAGCGATCCGTGGTTACAAGAAAGATATTGTCCACATCGCTGATATTTAATACCGAAATCTGGTCCAGACACTCCTGTATCTGCAACTCAGCGATCAGCTCCGTGTATGCGGCAAGCTTTTCCGAGGAATCGGGCGCAATTTTCCTGCCTACCACCACGTCGCCTTCCCGGAATCCCTGCACCAGGGGCAAGTCGGGTAACACGTCAATATCGTTGGAATCCTCCAGCACTGTGCCGTCATCCGCCAGGATATACAGCATCCCATAGGCATTGGCATATGCGCAGGGCACGCGCTCCCGGACAAAAAGCGTCACGCCATCGGGCCAGTCCAAGCGCAGTTTTTCAAAGGACAGATAGTGGTTGGCATTGATGCGCCGGGCAATCTCGTTCTCGTCCAGTTCAAACATATTTTCTCCCAGCGAAATGCCTGCAACGCTCAGCACCTGCTCCTGGGTCATGTTGACATTGCCGGAAACCTGAACCGCCCGAACGGAAAACAGCACGCTGCGTACCAGCAGCCCTACACCAAAGGCAACCGTCAGAAACATTAACAGCCCCCGCAGCACATGATTCTTCCGCGGCTTTACGGCTGGCCTGGCAGCAGGTTTTTCTTTCGCTTTGGGCTTGTCCCTGGGCACGGTGGTAGCCGTTTTCCCCACCGGTTTCCAGAAATCTCCCCGCTTCTCCATCAGTTCCGGGCTGCGCTCCTTCAGCAGCTCCTCCGCCGGAGGCTCCGGATATTCCACCACGGGCTGTTGGCCGTTCCTCTGGGGCCCCCGCGCCTGCTGGGGAGGATACGGCTGTGTGTTGCTCACAACCGGCTGGCGGTACGCCGGGCCCGGCGCAGGCGGCCGCATGGCTGGCTGGCCGCCCGTATAGGGAGCTTGTCCCCGGGGCTGTCCGGGACGCGGCCCGTTCGCCGGCGCATAAGGCCCCCTGGGGCCATAGGCCGGCGTACCGGTATGCTGAGGTGCCGCCGGCCCTGTACGCCCCTGCCGGGCGTCGGAAGCCCGTTCCTGCTCAAAGGCCAGGCGTGCCTCATACCCCACGGGCTTTACCGGCTGGTAGGCTTCCTCCTCCAACCGGTCCTCAGCCGGGTTTTGCGTTTCCCCATAGGGTGTATGTTGCGTGTCCCTGCGCGGCTGCATATCCGACACCTCCCATTAAGCCTCCCCAGGCACGGCACTCACGCGGCGAACCTTGCCGCCCAGCCTGGAAAGCTGCCTTTCCAAATGGTCATACCCGCGATCAATCAGCTCCGCGTGATCCACCAGGGTCTCCCCCCGGGCGCGTAATCCTGCCAGCACCAGCGCCGCTCCGCCCCGCAGGTCCCGGGCGGTTACATGCGCACCATACAGCTCCGGCACGCCTCGCACCACTGCCGTGCGTCCCGTGCAAAGGATATGCGCACCCATGCGGTTCAGGTCACCCGCGTGCGTAAAGCGGTTTTCAAACACGTTTTCAGTAATCACGCCCATGCCTTCGGCCGTGGACAGCAGCGCCAGCATCTGCACCTGCATATCCGTGGGAAATCCAGGGTGCGGCTGGGTTTGCAGCTGCGCAAAGGCGGTCAGCCGTTTGGGCGCCCTCAGGTGAATCCATCCCGGTCGTTCCTCCAGCCGGCATCCCATCTCGCGCAGTTTTGCTGTCACCGCTACCATATCGCTTTCGGGTGCGTTTGTCAATGTGATTTCACCGCCAGTAATGGCCGCCGCCGCCAGCAGCGTTCCCGCCACAATGCGGTCCGCCATGGGCGTCCACGCCGTACCATGCAGCCGTTCCACGCCCTCCACGGCGATGTAGTGCGTACCAGCGCCGCGAATTTTGCCACCCATGGCATTGATAAACGCTTGCAAGTCGGCAATCTCCGGTTCCCGGGCCGGATTATGAATCACCGTGGTGCCCGGCAGAAGCACCGCCGCCATCATCACGTTTTCCGTGGCGCCCACGCTGGGATAGTCAAAATGCACTTCCCCGGCATGCATGTTCCGTCCATCGCAATGGATGAGCCCGCCCTCTTCGGAGATTTCCACGCCCAGCTGCCGCAGGCCCGACAGATGCAAATCAATGGGCCGCAGGCCAATCTCGCACCCGCCCGGAAAGGTCACTGTGGCCTTACGGAACCTGGCCAAAATCGGGCCCAGGAGAAAAATGGAGGAACGAATCTGTTTGGAGAGCTGGTCGGGCATCTCCCAGCTATGTATGCCGCCACAGTCCACCGTCATGTCCCGACCCGAACGCTCCACCCGGCAGCCCAGCATGGTCAATATCGCCGCCATATGCCCCACATCCGTGATGTCCGGCACGTTATGCAGCACAATTTCTTCCGGCGTTAGCACTGCTGCGGCCAGAATCGGCAGCACCGCATTTTTTGCGCTATCCACCCGCGCCTCTCCTCGCAGCGCGACGCCGCCCTCCACCACAAAGGCTTCCATCTTCGCCACCTCCGCTATCCGTTTGCTTTATCCTATGCAGCAGCGGAGAAGGCGTGCGGATTCTGTCTCTCAGGTGGTCATCAGTTCGGAGGAGCGGGAAATGTTCATCAAAATGCCCACTGCGGCCATGGTAATGGAAATGGATGTGCCGCCCGCGCTAAAGAAAGGCAGCGGCAGCCCCGTCGTTGGCAAAATGCCTACCACCACCCCCATGTTCAGAAAGGCTTGCACCGCGATGTTGCAGGTGATGCCCGCCGCCAGCAGGCAGCCGAACTTATCCCGGCAGTTCACCGCAATGCGCATCCCCGCCAGGGTAAAGGCAGCGAACAGCGCCGCCACCGCAATGCATCCCAGCAGTCCAAAATCCTCCCCCACGATGGCAAAGATGAAGTCGCTCTCCGGGTAAGGCAGGTAGGCATATTTCTGCCGTCCCTGTCCCAATCCCATGCCAAACAGTCCCCCTGACCCAAAGGCAATCAGCGACTGCGCCAGCTGATACCCCTCATCGCTCATCTTCGCAAAGGGATCTGTGAAGGATAGCAGCCGCTCCCTGCGGTAGGGCGCGCTCCAGGCATAAAAGGCGCCCAGGCACATACCCGCCACGCCCAATAGCGACAGGTGCTTCCATCGCGCGCCCGCCATGAGGATCATCATCAGGCTGACGATGAGGATGGAACCTGCCGTGGACAGGTTGGGTTGCTCCAAGATCAGCAGAAACATGAAGCCCGGCACCACCAGCACCGGCAGGATGCCGCGAAACAGGAACCGTATTCCTTTCCCCCGGTAGGTCAGTGTGGCCGCCATATACATGACCACCGCCATCTTGGCGATCTCCGAGGGCTGAAAGCTAATTCCGCCCAGGGAAAGCCATCGCCTGGAGCCGTTCAGGTACACTCCCACGCCCGGAATAATCACCAGCACCAGCAGCACCACGCTTAGCCCCAGCCCACCCACGATCACCCAGGTATCCTGCCAGAAGCGGTAGGGAATCCGGCTGGTAACCAGCATGGCAACCGTTCCCAGGCCAATGCCCAGCAGCTGTTTTTTCACTTCACCCAGCGGGTCCCCCTGATCCTGGGCCGTATAGTACGTGGCCGAAAAAAGCACAAGCAGCCCTGTAAGCAGCAGCAAAAGCAGGATCACCGCCAATGTGCCATCCACAGGGCCGCGTTTGGTTCGGCCGGTCAGGGCCGGCTTTTTTTGTGTTTCCAGCATTCCGCTCCCATCCTTTCTACGGAAAAAGCAGCGCCGCGGGCATACGCCGCGCCGGTGTGCTTTTTGCCCTTCCAGGGGGAGCGGAAAGGCTAAATGATGATGCCGCTGCCCTTATTGCAGCGACCGAACGATTTCCTTGAAGATCCGTCCCCGGGCTTCGTAGTCCGAGAACATATCAAAGCTGGCGCAGGCGGGTGAAAGCAGCACATTGCCGCCTGCCTGGGACAGCTCCCGCCCCATATCCACAGCCTGTTGCAGGCTCTGGGCACGATAAATGGCCGTAAAGTCAGCCTTGCGCAGCGCCGCTTCAATCTGATCCGCCGTGGCGCCCAGGAGCACCGCCGCCTTCATCTGCGGCGATTTTTTCATGGCCTGTGCCAGGGGGGTGAAGTCGCAGTGCTTATCGTAACCGCCCAGGATGATCACCGTGGGCGCCGTCATGGTCTCAATGGCCTTGAGCGTGGAGTCCACGTTGGTTCCCTTGCTGTCGTTGATGTAGCGCACACCATCCAGCTCCCGCACGAACTCAATGCGGTGTTCCACCCCGGCAAAGGTGCGCAGCGTATGGCGGATCACCGGCGCGGGCACGCCCATGAACACAGCGATACACACGGCTGCCAGCGCGTTTTCCAGGTTATGCGGCCCCGGAATGCGCACCTCCGTGGTATCGCACAGATATTTTTCCTCCCCGCCAAAGCGGACGATCATCTTTTCATCCTGGGCAAACGCGCCCTGGGGAACCGCATGGGTGCGGGAAAAGCGCAATACCTGGCTCTTCACCTGGCTGGCCAAAGGAGCGGAAAGCGGATCATCATCGTTGAATACAGCGCAGTCGTTTTCCGTCTGATTTTCAAAAATACGCATCTTCATGCGGGTATATTCCGCCATGGTGCCATGGCGGTTCAGGTGATCCTCGGTAATATTCAGCAGCGCAGCAGCCCGGGGATGAAATTTCACGATGGTCTCCAGCTGGAAGCTGCTTACCTCCGTCACCATCACGTCCTCATCGTGGCTTTCCAGCCCGGCCGCGGAATAGGGATAGCCAATGTTCCCCACCACATGCGCCACTTTGCCGGCATTTTTGAACATTTCGCCCAGCAGGCTGACGGTGGTGGTTTTGCCGTTGGTGCCCGTCACCGCCACGGTGATCCCCCGGGAAAGCTCAAAGGCCATCTCCAGCTCGCCAATCACCTCCAGCCCCATCTCCCGGGCCTTGACCACAAAGGGCGCCGTATCGGGGATGCCGGGGCTGATGACCACGCCTTCGGCCTCATCCAGCAGCTCCATGGCCGGGCGGCCAAGGCGCCACTGGCAAGGCAAGCTCCGCAGCTCGTCCAGCGCCTGGCCAAAGGAGGCCTCCTCCTTGGAATCGTTCAGGATGGGCGTTGCCCCTGCCTTGCACAGGAGTTTTGCCACGGCAATGCCGCTGCGGGCCATGCCCACCACCAGAATCCGCTTACCGGTAACCTGCATTTTGAAACCCCTCCTTGGAAAACACGCCCAGGCCATTTCGTAAGCCCGGGCGTAAAACATCAGTTGTTTAATATAGCTTCAGTCCGTTCAGGGATAGCACCGCCACAAAGGACAGAATCCCCGTCACCACCGCGTACATGGAAACAATCTGCGTTTCGCTGTATCCACACAGCTCAAAGTGGTGATGAATGGGGGACATTTTGAAAATGCGCTTCCCGTGGGTCAGCTTGAAATACGTCACCTGCATCATCACGCTCAGGGAAGACCCCACCATGGTGAACGCAATCAGCAGCAACATCAGCGGTTGACGCAGCACCATGGCCATGCCCACCGTTGCGCCGCCAATGAACATGGAACCCGTGTCCCCCATGAAAATCCGCGCAGGATAGTGATTGAAGCGCAGAAAGCCCAGGCAGGAGCCCATCACCGCCATGGCAAAAATCGCCACCGCGTAGTAATTGTTGTTCAGCTCTGCGTTGTTCAGCCCGCTCACCGCGCTGAGGAAAAACAGCGCCATCACGCCCCAGGCCGCGCTGCCAATGGACGCCACGCTGGACAGCAAGCCATCCAGCCCATCCTGCAAATTGGCGCTGTTGACCATGAAGATGACCGTCAGGCTCATCAGCGGAATGTACCACACGCCCAGGTCCCATTCCACATTTACGAAGGGGACCAGGATCTTGGAGCCAATCTGCGGATGGAAGTAGCACCACAGGGTAAAGCCCACCGCGACCACCACTTGCCCGGCAATTTTCTGCCACGGCGTCAAGCCCAGGGAACGCTTCTTGACCACTTTGATAAAGTCATCCCCAAAGCCAATGAGCATGGACAGCATGGAAACCGCCAGCAGGGCGAGCATAAAGTCCTGCCCGCCGTACCATCCCTTGGGATGCAGCACCAGCGCGGTGATGAGCGTAACCCCCGCCATCATGATGCCGCCCATGGTGGGTGTACCCTGCTTGCTCTTATGGCTCTTGGGGCCCAGATCATAGATGGTCTGGCCAAACTTGAGCCGGTGCAGCACGGGAATGACCCGGGGAGACACCACCAGCATGGCCACAAAGGAAAGGAGCAGCGCACAGATCATCCTTTGCATGCGTATTCATCCTTCCATCCTGTTTTAAAAATTTCTACTGGAGTTCACCGCTATCCCGCAGCTCCTGCAGAAGCTCCTGCACCACGACCTTTTCATCAAAGGGCCGCTTAACGCCCATGATTTCCTGGTAGGTTTCGTGTCCTTTACCGGCCAGTACAATCACGTCGCCTTCCCGGCCGGTACGCAGGGCGTACCGAATGGCCTCCCGGCGGTTCTCGATGATGATATAGGGTTTACCGGTGGGCTTGATGCCGGATTCAATGGCCGCAAGGATGGCCATGGGGTCTTCCGTGCGGGGATTGTCTGAGGTCAGGATGCACAGGTCCGCCAGCCTGCCGCCAATTTCACCCATGATGGGACGCTTGCCATGGTCCCGGTCTCCGCCGCAGCCAAACAGCGCAATGACCCGCCCGCGGGTGAACTCACGCACGGTTTTCAGGATATTCTCCAGGGCATCGGGACTATGGGAATAGTCCAGAATCACCTTATAGGGTGTGCCAGTGGGCAGCATTTCAATACGCCCAGGCACCGATTCCACCCGCTCCAGCCCCGCACGAATGTCCTCCGCAGGGATGTCCAGAATCATGGCCATGGATGCGGCCGCAATGGCGTTGTACACGTTGAACATGCCCGTCAGGCGCAGGTTTACAGGGATGTTATGCATACCTGCCAGCTGCATGTTGAAGCTCACGCCGTTCTCCGTAATTTCAATGTCCCGGGCGTATAGATCCGCATTGGCGCATATGCCGTAGGTCATGGCCGGTATTTCCAAGCCTTCCAGCATACGTGCGGTAGTTTCCTCGTCGGCGTTGAAGGTGGCGTTTCGAACCATGCCGCTGTGGAAGAATTTCCGCTTGGTCTCGAAATAATTCTCCATGGTATGGAAATAATCCAGGTGGTCCTGGCTAAGGTTGGTATAGCAGCCCACCTCAAAGGACACACCGTCCAAGCGCAGCATATCAATGGCGTGGGCCGAAACCTCCATGCTGACAATTTCGACGCCTTCGTCCACCATCATGCGGAACGTTTTCTGCAGCTCAATGGGGTCCGGGGTGGTCAGCTCGCTTTTCAGCCTCCGGTCACCGATCATGTTCCCCGTGGTGCCAATCAGCCCGCATGTATGCCCGGCCGTTTCACAAATGGATTTGAGCAGGTAGCTGGTGGTGGTTTTACCCTTGGTTCCGGTAATGCCGGCCAGGCGCAGGTGATCGGCCGGATGGCCGTAGAACGCAGCCGCTATGCGGCTTACGGCGCCCCGCCCGTTGCTCACCCGCACCTGCGGCACGGGCAGCTGTGGCAGATACCGCTCCACAACCAGCGCCGCCGCGCCGTTGTCCACCGCCTCGGGCGCAAAGTCGTGTGCGTCAAAGCGCGTTCCCGCAATGCAGAAGAAAAGTCCGTGGTCGGTCTTTTCCCGGCTGTTGCAGCTCACCGCGCCGATGTCTATGTCCATATCCCCCTGGGTATCCAGTAAATAGGGCATGTCTTTGATAAGTTCGCTTAACTTCATAGGCATTCTCCTCACGCATCTGGCCCGGCAAGAGGATCCATGATCACCTCCACCGTGGCGCCAGGGGCTACATATTCTCCCGCGGCAGGCGTCTGCCCAACGCAGATGCCTGTCCCCGTCAATGTTATTTCCAAGCCGCGCAGGCGGCCCATGCGGACCGCATCCACATCCCCCAAGCCGGTAAAGTCCGGTACGCAAACCAATTCCTGCGGGCTAACTTCCTCCGTTTCCGCGGTGTAGGCCATCACATGGCCGCCCATCACCAGCGACGCGCCGGCCGGAGGCAGCTGGGAGAGTACGGTATCCGCAACGTCGTCGCAGATCATTTCCAACCCTTCCTGCGCTAGTGTACGCCTTGCAGCCGAAATCGTCAAGCCCGTGATGTCAGGAACCGTAACTTCGGCATAGCTCACATCAGGATCGGAAGGCGGTACGTTTAAATAACTCAGGGCAGAAGCCAGAATTTCCCCCGCAAAGGGCGCCGCCGTGGTGCTGCCATAATCCACGGGGACCTGTGCCTCCTTCACAACCACCATCACCGAGATCTGCGGGTCCTCCACCGGCGCAAAGCCATAGAAGGAGCCGATATGCACATCCCGGGCGATTTTCCCGTCCTTGTACACCTGCGCGGTGCCAGTCTTGCCGCCAATGCGGTATCCGGGCACGGCCGCATTTTTGCCGCCTCCCTGCGTCACTACCAGCTCCAGCAGTTCCCGCATGGTATCGCTGGTTTCGGTGCTGATGGGGGTGGAACGCACGGTGGGGTTGGTTCGCTGAAGCACCTCACCGTCGGCGGATTGAATTTCCGCCACCAGGTAGGGTTTCATCACTTTGCCGCCATTGATGCAGGCATTGGCCGCCATCATCAGCTGCAGCGGAGTCACCGCCACGCTTTGCCCGAAGCCGATGCGCGCCAAATCCACATTTTTCACATACCGGGAGCCAATCAGCAGCCCCGCGCTCTCCCCGGGCAAATCGATTCCGGTGGTTTTTCCCAGCCCAAAGGCCGTAAGATAGCGGTAAAACGTGTCCGTACCCATGCGCAGGGCCAGCTCCACAAAAACCGGGTTACAGGAGTTTTGCAGCCCTTCCGCCATGGTTTCCGCGCCATGGGGCTGTCCCCAGCAGCGGATGGTATCCCCATCCACAGTAATCTTCGCCGAACAGTAGAAGGAATCCTCCGGCGTGGTCGCGCCGCTGTCCAGGGCGGCACTGGCCGTAAGTATTTTGAAGGTGGAGCCGGGCTCATACACATCGGAGATGGCCGTGATGCGCATGAGATCCGTCAGGGTCTCCACATCGTCCCTGGGCGGTTCATTGGGATCATAGTCCGGGCGCATGCACATGGCCAGAATCGCCCCTGTCTTAACGTCGCTAATCAGGCAGAGCGCGCTCTCCGCCTGGTTGACCTCCATGCATTCCCGCATGACCTTTTCGCAGATCTGCTGGAGAGTGGCGTCAATGGTGAGCTTCAGGGTAGCGCCTGGGCTGGAAGCGGTATAGTAGCTTTCGCTGCCGGCCAGGGTGCGGTTTCGGGCGTCCACCTGATGCAGATAGGAGCCTGCCACGCCGGCCAGCACCGCGTCATAACGGGATTCCAGCCCCGACTGTCCTACGCTGTCCACGTTGGTTAACCCCAGCACCTGGCTCAGCATCTCACCGTAGGGATACCAGCGGCTGGCGTCCTCCTCAAAGATCAGGGCGCTGAGACCTGTCGCTTCGGGCGCCTCATTTTTGAGCGTGCGCAACTGATCCACCGTTTCCCGTGGAACCTGCCGTTTCAGGATAATCTGTCCCTTTGTCTTATCCCGCAGCTTTTTCAGCGCTGTTTCCCGGTCCAGGGAAAGTACGGGCGCAATGGTATCCAGAAAAAGTTCCTCATCGGAAACAGCACGCGGATCGGCACAGACACTGTACGCCGTGGCGCTCACCACCAGTACATTGCCGTTCCGATCCACGATTTTGCCCCGCCTGGCAGTGACGGTGCCTGCTTTGGTCCATTGGTTGACGCCCCGCTGCGTCAGTTCTTCCGATTGTACGGTTGTCAGCCGTCCCACCCGTAGGAGTACCAGTCCAAACAGGACCAGCAGCACCAGGGTGAGCAGCATCATTCTTTTGCGAACAAGAAGTTCCGGGTGCATGCCCGCTCCTCCCTCTCCCCCGATTGGGGGCATCGCAAAATGATACCGTTGTCACAGTCCCAATAGCGTTGCGAAAAACTCGCTATGCGCGGGCTCTACCTCCATCTCGTCCCGCAGGAGCGCAGCGCTGTCCCGTGTTTCCGGCGCCATTAGGTAAATCACGTCCACGCCGTTGGCGCTGATCATGCCCAGCTTTGCCGCCTCATAGCCCACATTCACCTCACTGGTCAGGCTGGCCAGGCTGCCCTCCAGTTCCGTGTTTTCCCGCTGCGTCTGCTCGATCCTGGCCTGAAGGTTGTTCACCGATTTGGAAACCTCCGTCATGTCGCTCAGGCGAATCAGGAACATAACCCCCAGCAAAAAGCAGAATACAGCCACCGTGGCCACACCGGCATTGCGACGCATTCCCGTGGAGCTGATGACCGGAATGGGCGCGGTGATGTTTTCGCTGCCAATGGGCGCAGTAAACTGGCGCCTGCGCTGGCTCCGAGGGTGTCTGCCCATGCCCAGGCCTTCGTACGCCACGGAAGTGTCCCGGTCCAGCGTCGCGTCGGTCAGATATACGCTGGGCGCAACGCTCATGCGCTCCTGACCAATGGCGGTGGTGGCAACCCGGCCCCACTCTCCCTTGAAGCGTGCTTTTCTTTTGAAGGTCCGTACAAAGGGCAGCATAACATATTCTCCTTTCCTGCTTTCAAGAACCTTTCCCATGGATCGCCATGGATCCGGGATCGAAAGACGACTGCCGGCGTCTTTCTCTCTTTTTGCATTGTCTTTACACCGGCATTCCGCGCAATCCCCTGTTTCAGGGAATGGACAGCCTGCCAATGACATCCAGAATATCCGGCAGATTCTCCAGGAATGCCTGGGTCTTTGCCTCCGCCGCCATGCGGCCCACAATGCGAACGTGGTCCTGGGCGCCTGCGATTTCCACGTCCTTTTCGTCCTTGAGGATCAGCGTGCGAATTTTCGTGGGCAGCAATACCCGCCCCTGGGCATCGCACTCCTGATCCCGATAGCTCAGCGCGTCGAACTGCTCCGTGTACAGGTTCAGCTCCCGGTGCATGCGGCCCAGCTTTGCATAGCCGTCGCGTATCTGCGCCCATACCAGGTTGGGATACAGGGCAATGGCCTTAAAGTCGAAGGTGGGGCCAATATAAAACGTATCCCCCAGCGCCTTGCGATAGCATACCGGCACAATGATGCGCCCTTTGGCGTCCAGGCTGTGTTGATAGGAACTGATGAAGGTATCGGCATAGCGTTTGAGCAGCTCATCCGCTTCCGTTGAAGGAGACGCGGCAGCAACCGCTTCTTCCTTTTCTTCCGGGGGGAGCTTCTCATCCGCCATTTATGCCACCACCTTTCTCCCCTGAAACCCACTTTTTGAAACCTTGCCACCATTTTATCCCACTTTTTTGAGAATTGCAAGTCTTTCCCCTGTGCCTTTTCTGTCTTGGCCGCCTTGTATCGTTTTTATTTTTGAACCAGAATTGTAATGCTTTCTTCCCATCTTAACAGATTCTTCATGTAATGTTCGTCATCATTCACTATATATTGTGGTTTCATCTATGCATGGCACAATTTTAAGTAACAATTTTTCCCATTTATCGTGCTTTTCCCGCAAGCCCCTGGGGCCAGCTTAATAAAGATATAAAATTTGCTTGAAAAAAGCGGCGGCGGGCAGCTCTTCTTTCCAGAAAAAGCTGTCCGCCGCCGTTGGGTTGCGACAATGAGGCTATGCTATTTTTCATAGGGAAAGCTCCGTCAGGCGGAACCCTAAGGCATCGCAGGAAACAAGCCGGTAACGCACCCCACCATGCTCACCCTGAAATGCCCAGCGGATGCCCGGCCCATGCAGGTGCCCGTACACAGTGAGCGTAACATTGTAGCGCTGCGCCAGCTCCGTAAAGCCCGTATCCAGCGTTTGCTGTGTCAAGGGCGGATAATGCAGCATGAGCACCAGCGGCTTGTCCCCCCGCAGCTTCTGCCCGCAGGCCAGGGACATGTCCAGCCGCAACAGCTCCCGGCGATAGATTTTCTCGTCCTCGGGAGATAGCGGTGCTTCCGGTGTCGGAAAGGTCCAGCCTCTGCTGCCGCATACCACGCAGTCATCCAGCATCAGCGCATCATTTTGCAAAGCAAACATTCCCTGGGGCAGTGCTTCCCGCACCTGGGTAATTCCTGACCACCAGTAGTCATGGTTTCCCCGGAGGATTACCTTGCGTCCCGGCAGGGCGCCAATGGCTTCCAGATCCGGCCGAGCCGCGGCCAACTGCATGGCCCAGGAAATGTCCCCCGGGATCAGCACAGTATCATCTGCCTTTACCCTGGTGCGCCAGTCCTGGCTGATGCGGGAAAAATGATCTTCCCAGTGGTCACCGAAGATATCCATGGGCTTCTCCTGCCCACCCGGCAGATGCAAATCCCCGATGGCATACAGCCCCATGCTTCACCTCTTCTTTCCGTACATCATGCAGACAAAGCTCCGCACGCATTACAGATCGTCGTCGTCCTCATCGCCGTCCTCTTCATTTTCCTCATCCTCTCGCACACTCTCCAGGCTTAGCTCGCTCTCGATTTCGCCAAATTCCTGGGAAGGGATATCCTCGTCAATTTCCGGGATAATCTCGTCCATGGTGCTCACAGGATCAATGGAAACCAGGGAGGAGGCCTCCACGGCTTCTTCCGGTTCATTCTCGTCGCGGTTCGTGTTGCCGCCGCTCATTTCCTTCAGGCAGAACAGGCACACGTCCCGCCCGGGCAGCGCGGGCGCCTCGTTGCACACGCTGCACAGTTCCACCTCATCCTTGGGCGATTCGCCTTTCATCTCCCGTAGGCAAACCTTGCAGTACTTTTCGTTTTCCGTAATGTAATTCAGCTCACAGCGCGGACATTTCACCAGTTTCATGGAGATCCTCCTCTATTCTTTTACCGGGGCGTTTCCCGTTTCTACTTCGCGCCTGGAAGCGATTCCCTTGGTAATCTTCGACCAGGTTGGTTGACGCCTTCACAAAGGCATGTTAAGGTTTTATTACGGTTTGTGACGAAACCGTAATATTCTACGGAGGTACTTACATTGCTACAAAAGCGTACTGCACTACTTGTCCTTACGGCTCTGTTGGCCACTGAAGGGATTGCCTTGGCCGAAGCGCCCACCTCTCAGTTTGGCTTTGAAGGTTGGCCCTACCGGAACGAAAGCGGCTGTGACTTTCCCACTAGTACACCCGTATCCACCACTTCTCCCACGGTCGACGCCACACAAGCGCCTACAATCACCACATCGCCCAATGAAAACGACGATTGTGGCAATGAAGGCACCACCTTGCCACCAGCTGCTACCACGCAGCCCACAGTAGCGCCCACGCAGGCGCCGACTGTAACCCCGGCGCCTACCAGGGTGCCTTCCATGGATGAAGATTATACTACTGATATGCTGTCCATGCAAGAGCAAAATGCGTGGAATTTGCTGAATGCGGATCGGGCAGCCAACGGTCTTCCCGCCCTGCCCCTGGATGCTGAGCTCAGCGCCATCGCCCGCAAGAAATCCGAGGACATGCGCGACCAGGGATATTTCTCCCACACGTCGCCCACCTATGGCAAACCCGCGGATATGCTCACGTCCTTTGGCTACGCGTTCACCTCTGTGGGGGAGAACATCGCGCATCATGCCACCGTGGAAAAGGCGCAGGCCGCGTTCCTGTCCAGCAGCGGACACCGGCAGAATATGATGTCCTCCTCCTGGACCAAGGTGGGCATTGGCGTATGCTTTGACGCCAACGGCTTTGTGTACGTAACGCAGCTGTTTGTCCGCTAAGTAGTTGGCTTCCTCCCTGAAAAAAACCAGCTCTACGCACCTTGGGCAGAGCTGGAAAAAAAGTTTTTCAAGCCCGCCTGCCTGTGCGCATGGCGGGCCTTTTCCGCTGTCCGGCATGGAAAGGCTCACAGCAGTTCGTAGTCCTGCACCACTTCACAGCAATACAGCGTCGCCTGACGGTCCTGTGCGCGCCGGCATCCCCTGCGCATGCCCGTCACCCCGGGCATGGAGATCCCCGCCGCGGACAGCACCGTGCGACCGGCTATGCTGCCTCTGCGCTGTCCACTGGCATACGTGGCAGCATTGTTGACCGATCCCGCCGGTTGCAAAGCCTCTACCGGTTGCGACACCGGTATAAATCCCTGTCCTTCACCCGGCATAAGTAAGTTCATTCCGCGGCTGCTTCCCCGGCCGGGCGTCCGGGGCAACGCCGTTAAAAGCGCCGCTTCCTGCCGGGTCAGAGCCGGCTGGCGGGCGTTGATGGTTCTCATCATCATGCGCGATTCCTCCCAAGCCCCGCGGCATTTGCATCTGCGGGGGCGCTACCAGCTTATGCGGGATGTGCGGCTTGCGTGCGCCGCGCATCACATACAGCAAAAGCAACCCGGCCGCAAACGGCCGGGTTGCCAGGTAATCACGCATAATGCTTTCTGCGTACCGCCTGATGACATATGAAAGCAGGATGCCTGCCGGTGGAACACACAGCCCGCTGTGCGCACAGATCATCGCCAGCCTTACGCCTGTTCCACCGTCAACTTTTCCAGAAGCGCCAGCAGGTCCTCTCTACCGGTATCGTCCTCACTGGAAAAGCAAATGATTTCCCAGGGCTGTACCAGCAGCGCCCGACAGATGGGAGCCAGCTGCTTTTGGCGTGCGCCCCGGGTAATTTTGTCCGCCTTGGTGGCAATGACCGTAAAAGGGATACCCATCTGGCGCAAAAACTGGTTCATGGTCACGTCGTCTGCCGTGGGCGCATGGCGGATGTCCACCAGATGCAGCACATGGCACAGCTCCTTGGATTCAGTAAAGTAGCGCTGCATCATTTCTCCCCAGCGCAGCTTCTCCTGCTTGTCCACCTTGGCAAAGCCGTAGCCAGGCAAGTCGATGAGATGGAACGCGCCGTTAAGGAGAAAAACGTTGATGAGCCGGGTTTTCCCGGGGGTGGAGCTGGTGCGGGCCAGCTTGTTACGCCGGCACAAACGGTTAATCAGGCTGCTCTTGCCCACGTTGGACTTGCCGCAAATGGCCACCTGACGCAATCCCGCGCCGGGGAAGCGGTCCGTATATTCCGCCATGGAGGTAATGAACTCCGCCGATTTGATTTCCATGGTTGCTCCTTACTTCTGTTCCTCATTGCGCGGCACGGGCATGCGTTCCAGCGCCGTGGAAAGCACATCTTCTATTTTCTCCGCCGTAACCACCCGGAAGCGGCTGAGCACATGGGGCGGAATTTCTTCCAGGTCCTTCACGTTTTCCTTGGGGATGATGAGGGTGGTAATGCCCGCCCGGAAAGCCGCCAAAGTTTTTTCCTTCAGCCCGCCAATGGGCAGCACGCGTCCACGCAGGGTGATTTCCCCCGTCATGGCCACATCCTGCCGCACGGGGATTTCCGTCAGCGCGGAAACCAGAGCAGTGGTCATGGTTACACCGGCGCTGGGGCCATCCTTGGGCACGGCTCCCTCCGGCACATGGATGTGGATATCCTTGTCTTTATAAAAATCATCCGCCAGCCCCAAGGAACGGCTATGGGCACGAACCCAGGAAAAAGCCGCCTCGGCGCTCTCCTTCATCACATCGCCCAGCTGCCCTGTCAGCTGCAGCGTGCCCTTGCCGGGCATGATGGCGCACTCCACCTCCAGGGTTTCACCGCCAACGGTGGTATAAGCCAGACCGTTCACCACACCCACCTGTGGCGCTTTTTCGGGCTTCTCTCGGATGTAGCGCACCGCGCCCAGGAATTCCTTGAGCACATTGGAGGTCACGTTGACCTCCTCCACCCCGGTATCCAGCATGGTCACCGCGCTCTTGCGCACCACCTTGGCAATGGTGCGCTCCAGGGTGCGTACACCGGCCTCCCGGGTGTACCCTTCAATGAGTTCCCGCATGACCCGGTCGCTGATCTTTACGGTTTTGGGCCGCAAGCCGTGGGCTTCCACCTGCTTGGGCAGCAGATGGCGCTTGGCGATTTGCAGTTTTTCCTCCTCCGTATAGCTGGGTACCTCAATGATCTCCATGCGGTCCAGCAGTGGCGCGGGAATGGTATCCACCGTATTGGCGGTGGTGATGAACATCACTTTGCTCAGGTCAAAGGGAATTTCCAGATAGTGATCGCGGAAGGCATAGTTCTGCGCCCCGTCCAGCACCTCCAGCATGGCGCTGGCAGGATCACCGCGGAAATCGCTGGACATTTTGTCAATTTCGTCGAAGAGGAACACGGGATTCATGGTTCCCGCCTGCTTCATCCCGGCAATAATGCGTCCGGGAATCGCGCCAATATAGGTGCGCCGGTGGCCGCGGATCTCTGCTTCATCCCTTACGCCACCCAGGGATACCTGCACAAACTTGCGTCCCACCGCCTGGGCGATAGCCTTTACGATGGAAGTTTTGCCCACGCCTGGCGGGCCCACAAAGCACAGGATCGGCCCCTTCATGTCCTGCTTCATGCGCAGCACGGCCAGATACTCCACGATGCGTTCTTTCACCTTGTCCAGACCATAATGGTCCTGGGAAAGCACCTTCCGCGCACGCTTCAGATCCAGGTTGTCCGTCGTGGTCTTGCCCCAGGGCAGATCCAGAATCCATTCTACCCAGGTGCGGCTCACGCCCACTTCCGGCGTGCCGGGAGCCATGCGGGACAGGCGCTCCAACTCCTTTTGCAGCTTTTCCCTGGCCTCGTCATTGACAGGGGTATGCTCCAGGCGGTCCCGCAGGTCCTCCACATCGGTGGCTTCCTTATCCCCCAGTTCGGTCTGAATCGCCTTGATCTGCTCCCGGAGATAATAGTCCTTCTGATTCTTTTCGATTTGCTTTTTGATGCGTGCCTGCACCTGCTTTTCCACACCGGCCAGCTCGGTTTCCCGGGCCAGGATGGTGCAGAGCTTTTCCAATCGCGTTTTCACGTCCAGCTCTTCCAGGATGGCCTGACGGTCCTCCAGGTGAGTGAGAACGTTGGCCGCAATCACATCCGCCAGCTGATCCGGCGCCTCCACTTCCCGCACGGAGTTCACGGTTTCAGCAGAAACCCGTTGGCTGGCCGCGGCATAGGCGGCAAAAAAGTCCTGGGTGGTGCGTACCAGCGCCTGCATCTCAATGCTTTCTTCCTCCGGGCGCTCAGGCTCGGGGCGCACCTTTCCCAGCAAATAAGGTTCCTCCTGGGTAATAGTTTCCAGGGTCGCGCGGCGCAGGCCCTCCACCAGCACCCGTAGGCTATCCCCGGGCAGGTTCAGCACTTGCTTGATGTGCGCAATGGTTCCCACCCGGCAGAGCTGATCCACCGTGGGGTCCTCCACATCCGCGTCCCGCTGGGCTACCAGGAAAATTTCCTGGCTCTCCATCATGGCCTGTTCCAGGGCCGCAACGGATTTTTCCCGCCCCACGTCAAAGTGCAAAACCATGTGCGGGAATACCATCAGTCCCCGCAGGGCCAATATCGGCATGGCAATGGCTGCCGGTTTTTTCTCTCTGGGCATAGTTTCCTCCTTCAAACCAATGGGAAAAGCGCGGTTTGCCTCGCCGCCGTTTTTCCCTGCGCCCGGCACCTCGCCGGGCAATAAGCAAAATCGCTTCCTATAAAAAGATACACGAAAGCCTGCCGGATGAAACACTCCGGCAAGCTACTATTATAACGGCAGGTTTTCTCTTTTGCAAGCCCCGCTTGCTTCCGCCACATTCTTTCCTTCGCTTGCCTGCGCTGCCAGCGGCAAAACGGCATCCCGGGGCTGCGCGGCAGCCGGGTGCTCTGTGGCCGTCACAGGCGGCAGAAGCATTTCTGTGAGCACCTGCTGCAGGGTTTCCACCGGGTGAACCTCGATGCCCTGGCACAGCATTCCCTCGCCCGCATTCTCCGCAGGAATGAATACCTTCTTCAGCCCGGCCCGGCGCGCGGCTTCCACCTTGGCAGGTACGCCGCCCACGGCCTTGACCCGCCCCCGTACGGAGATTTCTCCGGTGCAGGCCGCCGTGCCGTCCACTGGCTGGCCCGTGAGCGCACTCACCGCCACCACTGCCATGGCCACCCCAGCAGAGGGGCCATCCACCGGCGCTCCGCCGGGGAAGTTGATATGCAGATCCCGCTGCCCCAGGTCAAAGCCGATTTCCCGCAGCAGCGTGCGTACATTTTCCGCGGAAGCCCGGGCAGTGGACTTGCGGCGCATGCGCCGGCCTTCCTCGCCCATTTCTTCCTCTTCCACAATGCCCGTCACCGTAACCTCTCCGCTGCCAGGCAGGGACACGGCCTCAATTTCCATGACCGCGCCCTGATGTGCTCCGTAAACCGCCAGGCCATGGATAGCGCCCACGCGGGCAGAGGTATCCGCGCTCTGGGGCGGGCGCACCGCATAGTGCCCGGATTGCACCACCCATTGCACGTCCTCCCGGGTGATGTTGGTGCGATCCTCCAGCTGCGCCAGGCCGGCACACATTTGCACAATGTTCACCGCGTCCCGGCCACAGGACGCGTAGCGCCCCACGGTTTCCGCCTCCGCTCGCTCCATGGCGTATCCGGCGCGGGTGGCGGCCCCCAGGGCGATATCCGCAATCTCTTCCGGCTCCAGTGCGCGGAAAAACACCTCCATGCACCGTGAGCGAAGCGCCGGAGAAATCTCCGAAGGGCTGCGCGTGGTAGCTCCCACCAGGCGGAAATCCGCCGGCATGCCCCGCTTGAATATCTCGTGGATGTACTTGGGGACCGCCGGGTCGTCCGGGTTATAATACGCCGACTCGAACATCACCTTGCGATCCTCCAGCACCTTCAGGAGCTTATTCATCTGAATGGGATGCAGTTCGCCGATTTCATCCAGGAACAGCACGCCTCCGTGAGCCTTGGTCACCGCTCCGGGTTTCGGCTGCGGGATTCCCTGCACGCCCAGCGGCCCAGCCCCCTGGTAGATGGGATCATGCACGCTCCCCAGCAGCGGGTCGGCAATGGCGCGCTCATCAAAGCGGACGCAGGTGGCATCCATTTCAATAAAGGGCGCATCCTTTGCAAAAGGCGTCCCGCGGGAATGCTTCGCCGCCTCCAGCACCAACCGGGCCGCGCAGGTTTTGCCAATGCCGGGAGGTCCATAAATCAGCACATGCTGAGGATTGGCGCCGCAAAGAATCGCCTTGAGGGATTTAATCCCCTCTTCCTGGCCGATAATATCCTTAAAGCTGGACGGCCGTACCTTCTCCGCCAAGGGTTCCGAGAGATGCACGCTGCGCATCTTGCGCAGATTTTCCAGCTCCCGGTTGCTCTCCCGCCTGGCTGCGGGTTGTGCCCGTTTCTGCTGACGAAGCTGCCTGAAGAAGTAGATTCCCACCACCACCGTCACCGCCAACTGAACGACGAACAGTGCCAGATTTACCATGTCCATTCCCTCCCATCCGCGCCGGCCTCGCCGCCGCTCTCCTTGGCATAGGATGGACCGGGAAGGCACAGTTCATGAGTGGAAATTGACGGCGGGAATAACAAAACACGCCCGGTATGCATGGAATGCATGCATACCGGGCGCGTAGGTTGCCGGGAAATCCCCGCGTAAGTTTAATGATTGCTTGTGTAATGCGGCCATGTGAGCCGTTCATTTTGCCTGCGTCATCAGTTTCCTGACCCATTCGGTCACGCTTTGGCTGGCAGCCTTTGCTTTACGAAAAAGCGGCGCCGACCTTTTTCCGTCCGCTGCGTTACATAATCCGCCCGCTAAAGCGGTAGGGATTGGACTCCGTCTGCGGTGTAATAATGGTATGGGACAGGGAGCGGTTCTTGGTTACGTTGAGCACCAGGGCCACGCCGCCCATATTGGTTACCATGTTGGAACCACCATAGCTAAGGAACGGCAACGGTATGCCGGTTATGGGCATCAGGCCCGTGGTCATGCCAATGTTTTCAAACACATGGAACAGCAGCATGCCCATCACCCCCGCAATCACCAGGGAGCCAAACTTGTCCCGGGTATAACGTGCCAGGTAGATCATCCGCAAAATAATCAGCAGATAGAAGGTTAGAATAATCATGCATCCACGGAAGCCAAAGGCCTCGCCAATGGAAGCAAAAATGAAGTCCGTCCAGTCCGCCGGCACATAGTCCAGCTGAGCGTAGGAACCATCCACAAACGCGCCGATGCCGTTCAGTCCGCCGGAACCAATGGCGATCTTGGATTGCGTTTGCTGATAGGCGTCGGAGGAGGAATAGGCTTCCGGATCAAAAAACGCCAGGATGCGCTGCAACCGGTAGTTGTCCGATCCGCTGGCAACGGCCAGGCCATATACCGTCAAGATGAGGATCACCGCCGCCAGTGCCAGGCCCAGCAGCACCTTCCAGTCCACATTCGAGAAATACAGCATGACCGCGAAGAGGAAGATAATCACCAGCAGCGAGCCCATTTCACCCTGCAACATGATAATCAGGCCAGGTACCAGCACCAGCGCCATAATGTAGATGAAGTCCCGCACGGTACTCATGGGCTTGTCATAGCGGGAAAGCACCCTGGCCAGCATCAGAATCATGGATAGTTTTGCAAACTCGGAGGGCTGAATGGTAAAGCCCCAGATGATATCCATCCATGCGCGCACGCCGCTGGCCTGGGAGGCAAAAAGCACAATGACCAGCAGCGCGGTACCGCCGTAATAGATCAGCGTGGCCCGGCGACGCAGCCAGTCATAAGGGATATTATAGATAAACGCCACCACGAAGGGCGCCAGCATCAGGAACACGAATTGCCGCATGCTGTAGGTGGATTCGACAATGTGATTCAGCAGCGGCGCGTCCGAGCTGGAGGAAGTAGTATATGTGGCAACGCTCACGGCAATAACGCCGAAAATGGCCAATGCGAAGACCAGTGCCGTTAGCGTCTTGTCAAAGTGCGCTCTGGAATGTCTGTTTTCCACAATCATTGGAGTTTCATCACCTTTACCTTCCGTCGGAGCAACCGCCCCAGCAGTCCGCCAGGCAATTTACCGTATTCCGGCAGGGCAACCTGCCGCCCGGTCATCCGCTTCGCAATGCGTTCCAGGGCCCGGCGTCCCTCGCAATCCACCTCCATAGGAGACATGTGCTTCAGCAGCGCCCGGTAGATCATGTCATCCTGGGGCACTTCCCCCATGAGCTGCAAATCCAGGGTTTGCGCCACCACCTGGGCACTGTACATTTCCCCCGCAGCCACCAGCTCCGGCATCAGCCGGTTGACGATAAGCCACGGGCGCGGCGCCTTTTTGGCGGCCAGCACCGCAGCAGTTTTTTCCACGTCCCGCATGCATACATCGTCGGGGGTGGTAATCAGCAGCACTTCATCTGCGCTGTCCACCACGCCCCGAAGGCCGCGCTCCACCCCTGCGGGACAGTCAATAAGCACATGATCAAAGCGCTCCTTGAGCTGGGCAATGACCTTGCGGAAGCCCTTGGGGTCCAGATTTTTTACCCTCGCAAACTGGGACGCCGGCAGCAGGTTCAAATTTTCGTACAAGGAATGCTGTATCAGCGCCTGGCTCAGGGTGCACCCCTTGCCAATGACGTCCAGCACGTCGTACACCACGCGGTTCTCCAGCCCCAGAATCGCATCCTGATCCCTCAGGCCAATATCCGCATCCTGCATGTG
>USCR01000021.1 GCA_900553295.1 uncultured Eubacteriales bacterium
CCACGGTCTCGGGAGTGATCGCACGCCGAATAAGCTGAGAAATCTCATGGTCACGGTCAAAACCAGACCGGCCAACCTCCTTAGCCCAGTTGTCCATAACAGCAGAAATTTCCTTATCCTCGCTGCTCAGATTTTTGTCATCCTTAATATAAGTAACAGCCTGTGCCCACTCAACCATGCGGCCATCGGTGGACATGATTTCGCTAAGTTCCTTGTTCATAAAATCTCCTCGCATTCTATAAACATATGTTCGTTATTTTTTGTTCAAATAGTCTTAGCCACCAACACCAGGAGCGGTGGGCTCAACAACAACGCGCTTCACGGTGTACATAGCAATTCCGGTCGGATCAGAATATTCACCGCAGTACATCCAATCTCCGTCCTCGTCAGCAGCGGCTTTGCCAGAAGTAGCGGCAATCCGATCACCAGCGGTCAGAGACCCTTTTGTAACCTCAGAAGTGGCATACTTCTCACCAATCAGCACGGGAACCAGAATTACCCGCTGGCCCTCTTCAATGTCCTCAAAAGCGCCATCGGTGGGTTCGATCACAGCATTGATGCCGTCATAGTTGGGAGAGACATCCACCAGATACTGGGTAGCACCAGTAGCAGGAGCAACGGTCATATCGTCCTCGTTAGGAGTAACAAAAGCGCCACGCTTCATAGCGGCGGACGCAGTATACATCACGCTCAGGGCCTTATTAGTATGGCCTTCAACAATTCGCAGCATAATATCTTCCTTTCTTTTATTTCGTCAAGAAATCATTGATGATAACGCGGTAATCCTTGATGTGGTTCTTGTTATCGGCATTATCGTTCATAATCGCAACAGCAGCAGAAGCCGTAGCAGTTGCTCCTTTGCTAGAAGTATTTTTCTTCCGCATAGACTCAACAGCACGGTCAGCAATCTTTTCAGCAAGGCTTGCCTTATCCAAAGCGGAAATCAAGGAGGAAATCTCTTCGCTTTCGATCTCCTCGGTAGTGAAGCAGCCAGAGTCCTGGACATACTTCTTGAGCTCGGCAACCTGAGCGGCACGTTCAGCAGCGTGATACTTTTCGAGCTCGGAAGCCAGGCGCTCAGTCTCAGCGCGAGCCTCATTCAGCTTCTTGGTCAACTCAGCAATCTGATTGCACAAGGTGTCCAAAGTAGCTGAAGTGTCTACATCTTCATCATCAGAGGGCTCGTCTTCAGTTTTCTCTTCAACATCAGGCTCTTCTGCCTCTGCATCCTCCTCGGATTCCAGCTCTTCAGAGTTCTCATGCTCCTCAGAAGACTCCTCTTCGGTCGCGGAGTTCTCTTCCTGGATCTCAGCCTCTTCGGCCTCGGGCTCAGTCTCAATTTCAGCCTGCTGGGGATTCTCCAGGGCTTCATTTTCCATCACGTTGGTCTCAACATCCATTTCCGAATTTTCACCACCTTCATTGTTTTCGCTGCTTTCAGCAGCATCTTTTGCGGCAGCGGTAGCTACCAGCATTGCTGCCTCAGAATTCTGGAGAGCAGACAAAGAAATCACGCAAGCATCCGGTCCATAGGCAGGATAATTGAAGTTATCAACTCCAAGGAAACAGTTTCCTTCAAAGGTGTAGTCGATAAGTTCTTTCACTCCTCCGGCCAGATAGCGGCAAGTATCATAAGAAATTTCCCATGAGTTATACAGTTTTCCCTCGGAAAACAGGCGCTTCACCGCCGCCACAATATTCTTGTTGCGAGTCCAGATTTTCTGTGTAGCAAACAAGCAGGGAAGTTCTTCATAGACACCCTCCGCAGTCTCCACCAAATCGGGCCGTACATTTACAGATGTGTGAACACCAATCGGCATAGTGTCGAAAGCGATTTCGCCATCTTCATCCAGATAAGGTTCATGTCCTCCGAATGACGGATCTCCGTTCATATTAGGAACATATTTGGCGTACACGGGCATATCAACCAGTGTTTGGGCATACTGCTCAGCAGTTTCCGTTGCGAGGGAAACACTATTCGCATTAGGCTTGCCGTAGTAACACACGCGATTTTCCAAAAGCAGGTAGGTTTTGTATTCGGAAAGCTCGACCGATTTACTAGACAAAACAACTCGTTCCTTATTCATCGTTTCCCTCCCATCTTGCGGCGGCAAGCTCAATATGAGCTTCGTTCAGTGCCTTAGTAATTTCGTCTTTCGACGGGGTATGATTAAAAAAGACGAGGCCACTTAACGCAGCTTCGTCTTCAATCATCGCTATTTTCTTCCCACAACAAGGACAGATGAGATAGTTTTCACTAACCATTACTGTCACCTCGTCTCGTTGTAAGTCTGGTCATACGCACCTTTATCCTCATCCTCAGTAGTTGCCGGACGCCCTACCTCTGTAGGAACAGTAGGATCGGTGAGATAACCCTCTGAGTTGAATGAGGTTGCGTATGGGGTAAACACCTCATCGTATCCAGCTTCACTCTCTTTTTGCCGCTTAACATATTCAGATTCCACATCGACGCCAACAAGACCATACGCGGTATCTCTGCTGCAACCATATGTGGCATACAGCAATTTGGAGAGCTCCATCTTCATATTCATATCCAACAGCTCAGAGTCAATAATCTGGATTGACGGGCGATATGTCCTATCAATCCCATTCACATCAAGCAGAGTAGAATAGAAGTGCTCGATCATCCGCTCGACCTGCCTCGAAATACTGTTGATGCATTTGAGAAGCTGGTCAAGGTTGATGTTCGCAGTGGAAGCGGTCTGAGAGCGGTCTGCGGCCAAGAATGCAACGCCAAGGGAACTAAGAACCTTGTTACGGTAGATATTGATTTTTTCTTCAGAGATATCCTCCGTCTTCGGTTCAACGTATGAAATCGACTCAATATATGGGCCAGTGGTGGTGACCACGGTGTTATTCTGCCATGCCTGCATCAATTGCTGATGCGCATACGCCATTTCCTCAAAAGCCTTTCTATCACCGTTGGGTCCAAGGCTTTCCTTCCTCATTTTCTGATGGATGATCTTCTTGCTTTTTGCCCGAGCCATGCTTGAATCGGCATTCTGATAATCGTCCAATATCAGTGTAGGGGCAAGAGCTCTAAAGATAGGAGTCAAACCATAGCGGCGTCCAAAATTGTTAATGCGGCAGACGCCGGTGTAGTTTTGGTCAAGGACTGCATAAGTGTCTCGATTCACCAGTGCGTCGTAAACCTCTTTGGGGAAGTTTGCCTCCACCTCTTCATTGATATTTCCAAAGAATAAGAAGGAACCGTCCCGCTTCTTAACATACGTCTTCGAAAGCGCATTACGCAAATTCTGGATGTTCACAAGCATAACAGGATTACCATTTTCTTCATATCCGCTATGCTCTATGATCGTGAGAGGAAGCTGTTCAATTTGCCAATTCTCATCTTTGTTCCGAAGCAAACCGCAATAGTTTCCCTCAAGATAAGTTGTAAGAACGGCATCGTAAATGGTTTGTTTTAGATTTACCTGTTCATTGAAATCTTCCACGAGCTGTTGTACTCTTTCGAGCATCCTCGTTTTGTTGCGCTGCCCTTCAAAGCTCTTGTAAGACAGGCGGTATTCTGTGTTGATGTTATTACTGATTGACTGGATAACCATACCAATCAAGTCGTTTACATTCACATACTGGCGCACAATATCGTTGATCTGAGTGATATTGGATAAGTTGTTCTGCGCATTCTGTCCAAGGGTAGAAATCGTCGACAGTGTAAGGGTGGACGGCGTTCCAGTATCAGTAAGATAGGCTGAATACTGAATATTTTTTGGATCATACGCCGCAACAGCATTTTTGATGTAGCGATCAATTTGCTCAGCCGTTGTAAGCACCACAGTATCCTTATCAGGTTTTCCTGCATATACGATATCAATGTTATCTATACCGTTCTGCGAGGCGATACGATTCCCCTGTGAGGACGACTTGCTTTTTACTTTCTTTGCCATGTTCCACCCCCTTTTAGAACGAAACAACGCTCACACAATTGGGAGCGAATGCAAAATCGTTATTATTATATTTGAGCATATCACGCTCTATCTCTTGTGCTATGTAGTTTCCATATGCAACGCTGGAGTACCTATCCTTCCGTGCGCCGGATGCTTCTTGGACACGGATCTTACCATTCACAACATCATAGTTCAGGTTGATGGTTTCGTTGCAGAACGCTGTAGTCTGGTAATAAGGAGCTTCAAACAAGAGCTGTTCTTCAGGAGTAAGTTTGTCGAATCCTTTTAGGCTACTCAAGTATTCGCGTCCTTCCGTTTCGTGTTCAAGGAATTTGATTTTTCCGCGTTTCATGCAATCACGGAGTAACACCGCCATATCACTGTTCATGCTTTGCGTTGCTTTGATGCTATAGATGACCTTGTTAGCCGACGGGTCTTTGCTTCGCAAAGCCATTCGTTCATCGTTGATGCACGACCAGCTTTCGTAAACAGTCCCACGGTCTTCATCGAATAGGTCGATGACTAAACTGTCATATACGGACATTCCAATCGCCTCAAATGAGGTTTGTTACCCTATGGGCTTTTTATCCCATAGTTCTTGCTGTTAATTTCCAGCAAGTCCAGCATATCTTTTTGACTCATAGAGTCAGTGCGGACTCGTGGAAGGATTATATTCTGGTCAACCAGTTTCACCTTCTATGCGTTGCCTGTGACTACGATGTTACTCGTAGCCTTCCAGTCGGATTCCCATCTCAGGGTTCCCGATTTCTTCCGCACTCCAACTTCTGTGTCACCACAGAAGAGGGCATCGCTACCATTTGTGTCCACTACAACAAAATCAGCATCAAAGTCATCATACAATTGTTTCAGGCGTATGGCTTGGGCTTGACCATGCCCGCCTTCAAGCGTCTCAATATAAGAAACCAGCCTCTGATATTTCCCTCCATATCCAGGAATCATCTGGATAAGGGCAATCGAAGAGGCATCGTTTTTATTTCCTCCCATTGCAGCTACGTCCATTGCCAGCAGCCGTATCTCGCCGTTCTTCTTTTGCGGCGGCTTAAACTTATTGTCCGGCAGCAAGGAGTAGTAGTGTTTTGGGTATAAGGGGTAAGTCAGCTTCCGAACGCTGTCCACATTCTGAAAAGTGAAGAAAGCGTTGGCAGATTCGCCCCAAAAAAAGGAATCCATCTCCATCCGTTACGTTTGGCAAAACCAATCATCATTGCTTCAACGTGTTCCATTTCGTTTCGATGAAACTACTCTGGTTGGCAACACTCCACAACATTCAAGGGTGTAACGAGTCCCTCTAAGCTGAAGTTCGTTAATGTTGAACTCCATACTTCATCAAATTAAGCGCAGCATTATAATCGCGGTCCATTTCAAGTCCGCAGTGTGGGCACCGATATGTGCGCTCACTTAGCTTTAGGTCCGTTTTAATTTCTCCACACGATGAACAAGTCTTGCTACTCGGGAAATATTTGTCAGCTTCGACTATTGGAATACCATTCCATTCGCATTTGTATTTAATTTGGCGCAAAAACTCACCTATTGCTTGATCTTGTAGATATCGATGAAGCAAACGAGTTTCTTTCGATTTGAGCAACTGTGCGCTAGTAAAGTGTTCGATGCAAACTACACTAGGGTGCAAACTCACTAGTGTATGAGTTGCTTTATGCAGATAGTCGTGACGAATACAATAAATGCGATAAGACAATTTTTTGTAAATACGCATATATTTTTCAATGTTTTTAGTGTTTTCGAAGCTACCATTAGTGCGATATTTCCTGGAAATTACTCTCTGAATATACCTTCTCTTTTTCTCTAGGTTCCTCAACCGTGCCGACTTGTTGATGTTTTGAAATACGATTTTGTCATCCCCAAAAGCAACAGTTGCAAGAGTTTTGATTCCCACATCTATACCCATCGGAATATCAGTTAGAACAGGTGGTTGGTTCTCCCATTCCATTCCAAAAGATAGTATCCATTTGTTATTGATATGGCTGATTCTTGAATTAACGAATTTGCATCCAGGCCCTTTAGGTATATCATAGTTTGTTTGATATTTTACTCTCCCTATTTTTTCAAGTTTTACTGTATCTTCATTGAAATACATTCTGTCCTCACGTGTCGCAAATACCTCTTTTGAGTGCTTTTTGCTTTTATATTTTGGGAGTCTAGCTCTGCCTTGGAAGAAGTTGTAAAATGCGCGGTCCATATCTCTACAGGAGCGCTCTAGAGTAACCCGCGAAACATTATTCAACCAGACATATTCATCTTCTTTTTTTAACAAGGTGAGCCTTTTCATCAAATCATTGAATGCGAGGTGCTTCCCGGTTTCAATATACTGGTTATTTTGCATTTCAAGCATGTAGTTGAAAATGAACCTCGCCGATCCTATATGTTGATACATCTTCATTTCTTGCTCTTTTGTGGGAAGTAATCGTACTTTGAAGGACTTTATCAATCGTTACACCTCCCCTCTCCTTAGGGGAATTGGAATTCAGGACGCTACTCCTGTACCGTTGGATAAACCAACCTCCATCTTTCGACAGAGCGCAGACTATATCTTCACCCAGCGGGGGTGCCCTCCACTTCCATCACGCTTGTGATGTACTCCATAATGGATAGTCGTTGAACCTTCCCCTCTTCGGGGCTTGGCTGCTGATTGCCCATTTCATAGCGTTTAGGATTTAACCATGCGCCATCAAGTCTGTTTTTTTCTACTTTCGTACCCTTCACATATAGGCGTTTCATCCTTGTGTTGTGGGAAGACTTGCTTTAGGGTGTTCCAGCAATTCAAAGGGATTATTATTCAAACACGTTTCCGTGTAAGCGAGCTATTTGTTTTTCATTAACATGGAAAATAACTCCAGGCGATACTATCAAAATCAGCTTCTCGCATTTCGTCCTGCACCTGCTCGATTGGGTAATAGCCTTCGCTAACAGGAAGCTGATACGGAAAACCAAGAACTGCGTAGTTTTCTCCTGACATCATAGATTTGAAATAAGCCTTAAACTTTGCCCAGGAATAATGCCATTTGTAATGCGCAGAACTGATGTAGGTCTCCGTGTTCATTTCCTTTGGATAATCCTTATACTCGGGAAGCTGCGTATATCCAGGAGAACGAACACCAGCTTTGAATTTGCGCAAAACCTCATCGATAACGATCTTCTTAATGCGCACAAACTCGTCACAAATAACCCAGTTGGCGCGAGCAGAACGAGCGCTATCCCTTGCTGTAACGACCTTCACAGTAGAACCATTCTTAAATGTGATGTATGCGTTGGCAGGGGAAATAGAATACCCTGCTATCTCGTTGGAAAGGTTAATGGATTTCGAACGAAACTCATTGATGATTTTCTCAAGCACGTTGACGGACTGAGTTCTGTTTCCGGCGGCGATAATTATTTCGATGCCTGGATACAAAATTGCCTTTACACAAATAGCCGCAGCCACAATCATGGTTTTACCCATGCCTCGGCTTGCGATAATCATTTGGTAAGTGAACTTCATAATGATGTTCAGAAGTATCTTCTGAAAAGGGCGCATCCATGTCATGCCGAGATAATCTACAGCAAAACGATGAGGGTTCGCTCTATAGAAAGCCACCCAACGCTCCATACCATCCATGACTCGTTCGTACTTTGACTTGCGGCGCATTCCAGATTTGCCATAGGGAGTAGGGGCAATGTATTCGTTATCCATCGTCACCGCCTCCATGTATGGCGTTTTCTATGCCTTCTCCAAAAACATAATCGAAGACATCTTCATCAACAACAATACCTTCGGCATGCTGCTGCGCAACACCCTGCTGTACAATCTGGTGTTCATTGTACTGAACATCGTGATCCCTGTGGCCCTGGCCATGATGATCAACGAATTGTACTCCAAGCGCAAGAGCAAGGTTTACCAAACCATGATGTTCTTCCCGCACTTTCTGTCCTGGGTGGTGGTCAGCTACTTTGTGTTCGCTTTCCTCAGCCCGGACAAGGGCCTGATGAACAAAATCGTCATTGCCCTGGGCGGGGAAAAGATCATGTGGTATTCCGAACCTACCTACTGGCCGTTCATCCTGGTGTTCATGAACCTGTGGAAGGGCGTGGGCTACAACATGGTGGTGTATCTGGCCACCATCACCGGCATTGACCAAAGCTTGTATGAGGCGGCCATGCTGGACGGCGCCACCAAGTGGCAGCAGGCAAAGTACATCACCTTGCCGCTGATGAAGACCATCCTGATTACCATGTTCATCCTGAACGTGGGCAAGATCTTCTACTCCGACTTTGGTCTGTTCTGGCAGGTAACCCAGGGCGTGCCCAACTCCCTGCATAACGTGGCGTCCACCTTCGATACCTTCATTTATTCTGCGCTGCAAGGTTCCACGCCCATCGGCCGTACCGCTGCGGCGTCCCTGTTCCAGTCCGTGTGCTGCTGCGCTACCATTCTGCTGGCCAACTTCATCGTGTCCAAGATTGATCCGGACAGCGCCATCATCTGACGGAAAGGAGAATCCTCATGGCAAGAGCGCAAAAAGCCGAATTACAAGTGGAATCCATGAAGATGAACCGCGTCCGTCCGGGCACCAACGCGGGGTTCAACCTGCTGTTTACCTTGCTGGCGGCCATGGCCATCATTCCGGTCCTCTTCGTGTTTATGATTTCCATTTCCTCGGAGGAGTCCATCCGCGTGTCGGGGTACAGCTTTGTACCGCAGAGCTTCTCCAACTCCGCCTACATGTTCCTGTGGAACGAAAGGGCGACCATCTTGTCCGCGCTTTGGATTTCCGTGCTGGTCACGGTGAGCGGCACGGTGCTGGGCCTGGCGCTGACCACCACCATGGGTTATGTGCTTTCCCGGCCGGGATTCAAGCTCAAGGGCTTCTACACCTGGGTGGTGTTTATCCCCATGATCTTCAATGGCGGTATGGTGGCTTCCTACGTGGTGAACGCCAACATCCTGAACATGAAAAACACCATCTGGGCGCTGATTCTGCCCCTGGCGGTATCTTCGTTCAACATCATTGTTTGCAAGACATTTTTCCGCTCCACCATACCGGACAGCATCATCGAGTCCGCAAAGATTGACGGCGCCAGCCAGCTGCGCATTTTCGGCACCATCGTGCTGCCCATTTCCAAGCCTGTGCTGGCCACCATCGGCCTGTTCCTTACCTTTGGCTATTGGAACGACTGGTTCCAGTCCTCCCTGTACATCTCCAGGGCGGAGCTGGTGTCCCTCCAGGCACTGCTCAACAACATGATGAAGAGCCTGGACTACATCGCCAACAACCCCTCGGCGGGCCTGAGCTTGCAGCAGTACCGCAACTCCATGCCCAGCGAGTCCGTGCGCATGGCCATCGCCATTGTCATCGTCATCCCCATTGCCTGCGCGTATCCCTTCTTCCAGAAATACTTTATCTCCGGCCTGACCATTGGCGCGGTGAAGGGATAAGCAAACCCTGTTCGTCGTTCCTGCAAGGGAGCAGGAATTCACGATAATATTAAAGGAGGAACTGTACATGAAAAAGGTTCTGTCTGTGCTTCTGACCCTGGCAATGGTGCTGGGTATGGTTGGCATGGCGTCCGCTGAGGGCGACGTGGTAACCCTGAAGTGGGTGACCGTAGGCAGCAGCATGCCCACCAACTACGACGCATGGCTGGCCCAGATCAACCCCTATCTGGAGGAGAAAATCGGCGTCAACATCGAAATGGACGTGATCGGCTGGGGCGACTGGGACCAGCGCCGCAACGTGATCGTCAACACCAATGAGCCCTATGACATCATTTTCGGCAACATGAACACCTACAACAACGATGTGCAGCTGGGCGCGTACCTGGACATCACCGACCTGCTGGACACCGCCGCGCCCGAGCTGAAGGCCATGCTGCCCGAAGGCTACTGGGATGCTTGCCGCGTGAACGGCCGCATCTACGGCGTGCCCACCTACAAGGACAGCTCCATGTCCCAGTACTTCGTGTGGGATAAGGATCTGCTGGATGCCAACGGCATCGATGCCAGCCAGGCCACGACCCTGGAGGCCCTGACCCCCATCCTCACCGAGCTGAAGGACAAGAGCAACAGCGCCGTGTTCCCCCTGAACAAGAATGGCGCCACCTGGCTGATGACCTTCTACGATGGCATGAACGCCGGCCTGGGCACCCTGGGCGTGCGCTATGACGACGCCGAGGGCAAGGTGGTTTCCGTCCTGGAGCAGGATGATGTCATGGCGAACCTGAAGATCCTGCATGAGTGGTACAACGCTGGCCTGATCAATGCCGACGCCGCCACCCTGCCGGAAGACAACAAGTACAAGGTATGCTCCGTGGCCCAGGGCTGGCCCAGCGCTGCCATCACCAACTGGGGCCCCAACATGGGCGTCAACGCGGTGGCCTATCAGTGGGGCGAAACCGTGGTTTCCAACGATACCGTGCGCGGCTCCCTGAACAGCATTTCCGTGAACTGCGAGCATCCTGAGAAGGCGCTGGCATTCCTGCAGCTGATCAACACCGACTCCTATGTGCGCGACCTGTTCTACTATGGCGTGGAAGGCGACAACTGGCAGTACACCGACGATACCAAGACCGCCGTGCATAAGAACAATGCGGACTGGCCCATGGCCGGTTACACCCAGGCAACCTTCTTCAACGTAACCCCCACCGATGATGTGGACTTCAACCAGTGGGACGAAGTGAAGGCACTGAACGAGGCCGCCAAGCCTTCTGTGCTGCTGGGCTTCTACTTTGACACCTCTTCCGTGCAGGACCAGCTGGCTGCCTGCATCGAAATCTACAACCGCTACAAGGGCGAAGTGCTCACCGGCACCACCGATCCCACCGTTTCCGTGCCGCAGATGATGGAAGAAATGCGCGCGGCGGGCTTCGATGAAATCGTGGCTGAGGCGCAGACCCAGGTGGACGCTTTCCTGGGCAAGTAAGACCATTCCCTCTCCTGATGTGAGGGAACCCGCCCGCAGGGAGCGGGGAACATCGCGAACAGTTAGGTTTTCGATATTCCCCTGCCCCTTGCGGGCTTTCTTCATGGCCCATGCCGTGGCCGTACCACAGCGGGACCACCTATGGCATCACCGAGAGTATCCAAGAAAGCGAGTGTTATGGTATGACCAAAATCATTGGCAAGGCGCTTCCGAATATCCCCTGGGAGGATAAGCCCGCGGGAGAAACCATGCCCATGTGGCGGTTCTCCGGCAACCCTATTATTGGCCGGCACGGTAACAAGCGTGCGAACTCCGTATTTAACAGCGCGGTAGTACCCTTTGAGGATGGATTTGCGGGCGTATTCCGCTGCGACAGCCGCTCCATCAGCATGGACCTGTTCGCCGGACGCAGCAAGGACGGCTATCACTGGGAGATTGAGGATGAGCCCCTGCGCATGGAAGGCGCGGAGGAGGAAATCCTCCACAAGGAATACCGCTACGACGCCCGGATCACGCCCCTGGACGGCAAGTACTATATCACCTGGTGCAATGGCTACCATGGCCCCACCATTGGCGTTGCATGGACGGAGGACTTCAAAACTTTTCATCAACTGGAAAATGCTTTCCTGCCCTTTAACCGCAATGGCGTGCTGTTCCCCCGGAAAATCGGCGGTATGTATATGATGATGTCTCGCCCCTCGGATAATGGCCATACGCCCTTTGGCGACATTTATGTCAGCCAGTCCAAGGATCTGGAATTCTGGGGCCGTCACCGCTACATGATGGGCACCATCAAGGGCAACGACTCCGCCTGGCAGTCCACCAAAATCGGCCCCGGCCCCGCGCCTATTGAGACGGACGAAGGCTGGCTGCTGCTGTACCATGGGGTGATTACCACCTGCAACGGCTTTGTGTATCGCATGGGCAGTGCCCTGCTGGACCTGGAGCAGCCCTGGAAGGTGCTCTACCGCTCCAAGGATTACGTGCTCGCTCCCTACGAGCTCTATGAGTGCGTGGGCGACGTACCCAACGTGGTGTTCCCCTGCGCGGCGCTCACGGACGCTGCCACGGGCCGCATCGCCGTATATTACGGCTGTGCGGATACGGTGACCGGCCTGGCCTTTACCACCGTGGATGAGCTGGTGCGCTATACCAAGGAAAACTCCTGAGGCCGGGAGCAGACCCGTACCTGAAGGACGGAGGGTGAAACAATGGTTTTTCTGGACAAGCGAATCAACGGCATATGCGATGAAATGAAAAAGTACGCCGTGCGCCAAAGGGTGCCGGTGGAAGAAATCTACTATAAGGAAGGCAATTTTCTGCGCCCCCGGGACGCGGAAGCGGACGGCACGCCCTTTGCCCCCTTTGACAGCCAGCGTATGCACTGGTATGGACCTGACCGGCACTACTGGTTCCGGGCGGAGATCACCGTGCCCGAGAGCTTTGCGGGGCGGAGCCTGTGGCTGCATGTGCGAACCCAGATTGACGAGTGGGACGATGCCAAGAACCCGCAGTTCCTGCTCTTTGTCAATGACGAGATCGTCCAGGGCATGGACATGAACCACCGGGAGGTACTCCTGACCCGGGAAGCCAAGGCGGGGGAGCGCTACCGGCTGGATCTGCAGGCCTATACGGGCATCCTGCACACGGAGTTCAATCTGATTTTTGAATTGCGGGAGATTGACCCGGACCTGGAGGGCCTGTACTGGGACTTGTACGTGCCCTTGTCCGCTTTCCCGCGGCTGGACCCTCAGGATACCCGGCGCATGGCCCTGGAGCGGGTGATGAACGACGCGGTGAACCTGCTGGACCTGCGCACGCCCTATTCCGATGCCTATATGGACACGGTGCGTCAGGCCCGGGCATACCTGCAAAAGCACCTGTATGAGGAGCTGGGTGGCCATGCGGACATCATTGCCAGCTGCATTGGCCATACGCATATCGACGTGGCCTGGTGGTGGACTGTGGCGCAGACCCGGGAGAAGGTGGCCCGCAGCTTTGCCACCGTGCTCAAGCTCATGGACGAATATCCGGGGTATAAGTTCATGTCCAGCCAGCCCCAGCTCTACGCTTTTTTGAAGGAACGCTATCCGGAGCTGTACGCCCGGGTGAAGGAACGCATCCGGGAGGGCCGCTGGGAACCCGAAGGCGGCATGTGGCTGGAGGCCGACTGCAACCTCACCAGCGGCGAGAGCCTGGTCCGGCAGTTCATCCACGGCAAACGCTTCTTCCGGGAGGAGTTTGGGGTGGACAACCGGGTGCTGTGGCTGCCGGACGTGTTCGGCTACTCCGGCGCGCTGCCCCAGCTGATGAAGAAATGCGGCATTGACTACTTCATGACCACCAAGCTGGCCTGGAACCAGTTTAACAAGCATCCCTATGACACCTTCCTGTGGCGGGGCATCGACGGTACCCAGGTGCTCACGCACTTGATTACCACCCTGGGCGTGGGACAGGATGTGAAAAACTTCTTTACCACGTATAATGGTATGCTTCATCCGGATGCGCTGTTGGGTGGCTGGGAACGGTATCAGAACAAGGACATCAACAACGATATTCTCATTTCCTACGGCTATGGGGACGGCGGCGGCGGGCCCACCCGCGGTATGCTGGAAAATTCCATGCGTCTGGAAAAGGGCGTGGCGGGCCTGCCTACCGTACGCCAGTGCTTTGCCCGCACGTATTTTGAGGAGCTGGACAAGCGGGTTTCCGGCAACAGGCGCCTGCCTGTGTGGGAGGGCGAACTGTACTTCGAGTACCACCGGGGCACCTATACCTCCATGGCGCGGAACAAACGCGCCAACCGCAAGGCGGAGCTGCACATGATGGACCTGGAGCTGCTGAGCGTGCTGGCTGCGGACCGGCTGCCTTACCCGGCGGAAGAACTGGACGGCATGTGGAAAACCATCCTGCTCAATCAGTTCCACGATATTCTTCCCGGCTCGTCCATTCATGAGGTGTACGAGGTGACCAAGGCGGAGTATGCCGCCCTGGAAGAAAAGATCGCCCATATGGAGAAGGAGCGCCTGGCGCTGCTGGCTCCCGCGGCGGAGAAGCTCACCGTGTTCAATACCAAGGGCTTTGACAGCGATGAGACGGTGTGCCTGGGGGATATGCAGGCCGCTGCCCTGGTGGACGAAACCGGCGCGCGGATTCCCGTGCAACAGACTGCCCAGGGCGCGGTGGCGCATCTGCGGGGACTGCCCTCCAAGGGATGGCGCACCTATGGCCTGTCCGCGGAACCGGCGGAGGTTACCACGCCCTTTGCCCAGGCGGGCAATCGCCTGGAAACCCCGTATTATGTGGTGGAGCTGGACGAAAGCGGCCTGTTCTCCCGCCTGTATGACAAGACGTACCAGCGGGAAGTGCTCAAGCCCGGGGAGAAGGGCAACCTCCTGCGCATGTATGAGGATAAGCCCATTTACTACGATAACTGGGACATCGACATTTACTATACCGAGAAGTACTGGGACGTGACGGATGTGCAGTCCCTGCGCTGGACGGAGATGGGCCCCGTGCGCGCGACCCTGGAGGTGGAGCGCAAGGTGAGCAACAGCCTCATCCGGCAGAAGATTCACTTCTATGCCCACAGCCGCCGCATTGACTTTGAAAGCTACGTGGACTGGCACGACCACCAGCATCTGCTGAAGGTGCATTTCCCCACGGACGTGCACAGCGACGAGGCTACCTTCGAGATTCAGTTTGGCAACGTGAAGCGCAAGGTGCATCAAAACACCTCCTGGGATGTGGCGCGCTTTGAGAGCTGCGCTCAGAAGTGGATGGACTTCTCCGAGGGGCATTACGGCGTAAGCCTCCTCAACGACTGCAAGTATGGCCATTCCGTGAAGGACGGCTGCATTGCCCTGACGCTGATCAAGTCTGGCATTGAGCCCAATCCCGTTACCGACCAGGAGGAGCATTTCTTTACCTATGCCCTGTATCCCCACGGCGGGGACTGGCGGGAAGGCGGCACCGTGCAGGAGGCCTACCGGCTCAACCAGCCTGCCTTGTGTGTCCGGGGCGCAGGGGAGGCGCAGACGTATTCCCTGGCGGCCACGGAGCATCCCAACGTGATGCTGGAGACTGTCAAGCGCGCTGAGGATGGGGATGGCTGGATTGTGCGCCTGTATGAAACGGATAATGCCCGCACGGCCTCTGCCCTGCGCTGGAGCCGTCCCGTGTCCAGCGTGGAGGAGTGCAACTGCATTGAAGAACCCGTGGCTCCCGCGGCCTGCGAAAACGGGCGGATTCCCTTTGTGATCAAGCCTTACGAAATCAAGACCTTCCGCATTCGGGAGAAGGAGGAAGTATAAATGGACTTTCTGCCTATGCCCCACCATGTGACCCATGGGGAGGGGAGCTTTGCCCTGGGCTGGCGCACGCCCATCAATCTGGTGGATACGCAGCCCTCGGCGCTGCTGTACGCGCAGATGTTGCGCCAGGCGGTGGAGGAGTTCACCGGCCTGCGCCTGCGCCTGCTGCGGGGCTGTGCACACAGCGGGGAAATTACCCTGACCCAGGACAGCGGCCTGCCCGGGGATACCTACCGGCTTTCGGTAGCGCCGGAGGGCGTCACCGTGCGTGGCGGCAGTGATGAGGCGCTGCTTCACGGCATCATGACCCTGCGGCAATGGATACAGCGCCATGGCTCCGCGCTCCCTGCCCTGGAGGTGGAGGACGCGCCGGACATGCCCAATCGCGGCTATTACCTGGATTGCTCCCGGGGCCGGGTACCCACCCTGGAAACCCTGAAAAAGACCGCGGACCTGCTGTGCTGCTACAAGATCAATCAGTGGCAGCTCTATGTGGAACATACTTATCTTTTCCGCAACCTCAGCGAGGCCTGGCGGGAGGATACGCCCCTCACGGCCGAGGAAATCATGGAGCTGGACGCCTACTGCCGGGCCAGGCACATTGAGCTGGTGCCCTCCCTGTCCAGCTTCGGGCACATGTATGAGATCCTGTCCACCAAGACCTGCGCGGAGCTGTGCGAGCTGCGGGATGCGGAAAAGGTTCCCTTCAGCTACACCTACGCGGGGGAGCATCATACCCTGAATGTCTCCCATCCCGGGGCCATGGATTTCATCAAGGGGCTGATTACCGAATACCGGGCGCTGTTCACCAGCGACAAGTTTAACATCTGCTGTGATGAGACCTTTGACTTGGGCAAGGACCGCAGCAGTGCCCTGGCCAAGGAGAAGGGCGAGCACGCCCTGTATATGGCGCATGTGACGGAGCTGTGCCGGTGGCTTTTGTCCCAGGGCGTCACCCCCATGTTCTGGGGGGACATCATGTGGCGGCATCCCGAAGCCTACGCGGAGATTCCCCAGGGGGTGATCTGCCTGAACTGGGGCTACCTGCCCAACCAGCGGGAAAACGAGATCCGCGACCTGGCGCAGATGGGGGCGGTACAATATGCCTGCCCCGGGGTGTGCACCTGGAAACAACTGGTGCCCCTGCTGCGCTACGGCTTCAGCAACAATCGGGTCATGTGCGCCCATGCCCACAAGTACCATGCCATCGGTATGCTGAACACGGACTGGGGCGACTATGGGCACCTGTGCCAGCCGGCCTTCTCTGTGCCGGGCATCCTGTATGGCGCGGCCTTTGCCTGGAACGCCAACGGGCTGGACTACGAGGAGGTTAACCGCGCCATCTCTTTCCTGGCCTTTGGTGACCGTTCCGGCCGCTTCATGGAGGCCTTTGACGCGCTGTCCTTCCACGAGGTATTTGACTGGTTCCATACCGTGCGCTGGATTGAGGCCGGGGACGCGGCCAAACGCCACGCCATTTATAACGATCCCGAGCTGAAACTGGCGGGCTTGGCAGAGGCCAATGCCCAGGTGAACGCGGCCCTGGCGCAGCTACGGGAGGCCTCGGTGGAGCTGGACAGCGCGCACCGGAGCATCCTCCACGACCTGGACCTGGCCGCCGAAGGGGTAAAGCTCCTCAACGACCTGGGCTGCTATGTGGGCGCGGTGGAGGAAGGGCGGGACCTGCCCCACCGGGAAGGCCCCGAGCTGGCCTCCGCCCTGGAGAGCTGGTATCACGCCTATGTGGAGAATTGGCGCCGTGTCTCCAAGGAAAGCACCCTGGCCCGCACCCGCAAGGTCATCTGCGCCTGGGCGGATTATCTCAGGGGAAGATAAAAGCGCATGGCATTGCGCCCTGGCCTCCTTTTTGGGGGCCAGGGCGCCTTTGCGTCTGTGGGGTCTATCCTGTGCCACCTGCGCGTATGCTTTTCTGTGACAGAACAGCGAGGTGAAGGGAATATGCGGCAGGCCCCTTTGTTTCCCCCGGAGGTGACGGGGAATATACCCAGGATAACCCTGCTGGGCGGTGACACGGCCCACATTGAGCAGCACCAGGGACTGATTACCTACCAGAACGATCAAATGACCTTCCGCACAGCCCAGGGGGAAGTGACCCTCACGGGAAAGGGGCTGCATTTTCTGCGCTATACTGCTCAGGAAGCCACGGTGGGCGGGGTGATTGAATCCCTGCGGCTGGAAAGGCGGGGCACGGGCAAATGAAGGATCACTTTTTGCGGCGCTTCCAGGTGGAGGGCCTGAACCTGGAGAAGCTCCTGCGCCTTGCCGCGGAGCGGGAGATGGATCTGCTGCAGGTCAGGCGCAGTGGCAGGCGCATGACCGGCCTGGTTGCGGAAAAACGTTTGCCGGAGCTGGAAGAACTGGCGGCCCAGGGTGGTTGGGCCCTTCGCCTGGGGGGATATGCGGGGCTCAGCCGCTGGCGGGAACGCCTGAAGGCGCGCTGGGTGGTATGCGCGTTGGTGCTCCTGGCACTGGGCGGGGTGCTGCTTTCCATGCAGATGATCTGGGCGGTGGAGCTCATCGACGCGGGCACCTATGCGGGAGACGTGCGCGCTTTTCTGGAGGAAGCGGGCGTCCGGCCCTTTATATGGAAATCCCGGGTGGATACGGCAGCGCTGAAGGAGGCGCTGGAATGGCGCTACCCCAAGGTGGCCTGGGTGGAGGTGGGCTGGCGCGGCACGGTTTTGCAGGTGCGTCTGGTAGAAGGCACACCCATGGGTGAAACCGTGGACTGGCATGGCAGCCAGGACATTGTGGCCAGCCGGGATGGCGTGGTGGTCAGCGTAGTACCCCTGGCCGGAACCGCCATGTGCAAGCCAGGGGATACCGTGCGCCAGGGGCAGGTGCTCATTGCCGGTGAGGAACGGGAAGGTACCGACGGCACGCGGCCCGTGTCCGCCCGGGGAATCGTTATGGCCCGGGTATGGGAGGGAGCGCGGGTGCAGGTTTCCCTGCGGGAAAACCAGACAGAATATACGGGCGCGACCTTTCAGCGGCAGTATGTGAGCACCCCTTGGTTCAACCTCTGGCCCCGGGAAGAATCCGGCTTTGCGCAGCAGGATATACACGCGGAGATCATGCCCCTGGGCGGCCTGTTCCTTCCCCTATGGGTGCGCCGGGAAACCTGCCTGGAGGCGCAGGTGACCGTCACATGGCGGGACCTGGACCAGGCAAAAGCTGAGGCTGGGCTTGCCGCCCTGCGGGCGCTGGGACAAAAGATCGGACGAAATGAGGTTTTCGTTGACAAATGGGTAGATTATTGTATGATAGAGGGTGAGATACTAGAGGCTGTCGCCATGGGGGAACGGCGGATCGACATCGGCCGGTCCGAACCCCGCACGGACGGCGGCGTATAGCCCGCATGGCCGCACGGGCACGGATGGTGCGCGAAACCTACGCGCTGATACCGTGGGTTTGCGGCGAGAAGAATGGAGGACGCATATTTGGCACAAGCAAAACAGATGATGCTTTCCGTGGAATCCATGGATGCATACATGTCACTGTTTGGACTCAACGATCAAAACATGGCGCTGATTGAGCAGGAGTGCAACGTTACGGTGGCCCTGCGCGGCAACGAGCTCATCATTTCCGGTGAGGCGGAGGATGTGGAGCTGGCATCGTCGGTATTGGAGAAGCTATTGGATATGCTCCGCCGGCACGAGCAGATGGACCGCGCGCGCATTCGCTACGCCATTGCCCTGGCCAGGGATGGCAAGGTGGACATGATTGACGACATCCTCAAAAGCGTGGTGGCTATCACCCACCGGGGCAAACAGATCCGCTGCAAAACCCTGGGCCAACAGACCTACGTGCAAACGATCCGGGATCACGATTTGACCTTTGCAGTGGGGCCTGCGGGCACGGGCAAAACCTACCTGGCCATGGCGCTGGCTGTGGTGGCGCTGAAAAACAAAGAGGTGGAGCGTATTGTGCTCACCCGGCCGGCGGTGGAGGCGGGCGAAAAGCTGGGCTTTCTGCCTGGCGACCTGACCCAGAAGGTGGACCCTTACCTGCGGCCGCTCTATGACGCCCTGTATGACTTTATGGGCGTGGACAGCTATCAGAAGCTGGTGGAGCGGGGCGTGGTGGAGGTGGCGCCGCTGGCCTACATGCGCGGGCGTACCCTCTCGGATTCCTTCATTATTCTGGATGAAGCCCAGAACACGACCACGGAACAGATGAAAATGTTTCTCACCCGCCTGGGCTTCCGCTCCAAGGCGGTAGTGACCGGTGACCTGACCCAGACCGATCTTCCCGGCGCGCGGCGGTCCGGGCTCAGCGAGGCCATTGAGGTGCTGCGGGATATTCCCGCCATTGGCATGGCGTACCTGACCAGCCGGGATGTGGTGCGCCATGAGCTGGTGCAGCAGATTGTGGACGCCTATGCGGCGTACGACCGTCGTGCAAAGGAGAATGCCTGATGCGGCCGAAAAAGCGTGGAGAAAAACTCCGCAAAAAGTGGGGACACAGAAGCCTGACCCAGTGGCTACGCAGCGCGGATGCCAAGTGCGCGCTGGTGGTGCTGGTGGGGGCGGTGCTGATGTTCGGGCTTTTTTGCGCTGTCAGTGCTCCAGAGCGGTACAGCCTGACGGTGGGGTCCATTTCCCACCAGACCATTACTGCCACCAAGGACGTGGTGGACGAGATTACCACCGAAAGCCGGCGCCAGGCGGCGGCGGACGCCGTGGAACCCACCTATCACTTTCAGGAGGGCGCATCGGAACAGGTACTCAGCGACCTGGCGGCGATTTTCGATGAGCTGCGTACCACGCAGCAGTATGGCCTTACCCTCCGCCGGGAGGGCGAAACGGATGCGCAGTTCCGTAACCGGGAGTTCACCGAAACGGAACTGGAGTATGCCCGGGGGCTGATTACCACCATCACCCTGTCCGATTACCAGATTGAAACGCTGTTGCGCACGGACACGGATACCATGGAGGAAATGATCTCCACGGTGACCACCGCCGTGCAGAACACCTTGAATACCACCATCCGTGAGGGACAGGTAACCCAGTCCATCAACAATATCTTGCAGATCGTGGGCTACCGGGTGGAGACCTCGCTGTTCCAGAATATTGTGCCCACGGTGCTGAAAAGCTGCATTGCCCCCAACATGGTGATTGACCAGGAGGCCACGGAGCTTGCCCGGCAAAAGGCACGGGACGCGGTGGAGCCGGTGGTGTATCTCCAGGGGCAAAACATCATCCGCGAGGGTGAGCGGGTCAGCCGCAACCAGGTGGAAATGCTCCGTGCGCTGGGCATGCTGCAGGATAACGCCTACGACTATTCCGTTTATGCCGGGGCGGCGCTGCTGGTGGCGGCCGGGATGGCGGTGCTGCTGGCGCTGCTGCGCCTGCTGGATCAGCAGCTGCTGCACGACCTGCGGGGCCTGATGGTGCTGATGACCGTTCTGGTGATTACCATGGGCCTGTGCATGCTCTGCGTCAAGGGATTGAACGCATACCTGGCGCCCATTACCATGGCGGCCATGATGCTAACGGGCTTGCTGGGGGTGCCGGTGGGCATTGCGTCCATTGCCCCCATGGCGCTGATGGTCAGCGGCGTTACGGCGGGGGGCAACGGCAATTATTCCACGGAAATGGTGCATCTGCTGGTGATGGGCATCGTCAGCGGTACGCTGTCAGTGGTGTTCCTGCGGGAAAAGCCCCAGCGTGTCCGCGTGGCGGTATGCGGCCTGGTGGCGGCAATCAGCAACGCAGTGCTGCTGGTGGCCATGGAGCTGATGACATCCAATGCCATGGATGACGTGGTCAACAACGTGGCCTGGGCCATGGGCGGCGGTATGGCCAGCGGCTTGATGGCCCTGGCGCTGCAACCCGTTTTTGAAACAACCTTCAACCTGGCCACGCCCAGCAAGCTGCTGGAGCTGGCAAATCCCAATCAACCCCTGTTGCGGCGGCTGCTGCTGGAGGCTCCGGGCACGTATCATCACTCCATCATTGTGGCCAATTTGTCCGAAGCGGCTGCGGAAAAAATCGGCGCGAATCCCTTGCTGGCCCGCACGGGTGCTTATTTCCACGACGTGGGCAAGCTCAAGCGGCCGCTGTATTTCAAGGAAAACCAGATGGGGGAAAATCCCCATGACCATACGGACCCCTATGTTTCCGCGGCCATTGTGACCACCCACACCCGGGATGGCTTGCAGTTGGCGCAGAAGTACCGCCTGCCCATGGAGATCCAGAAGATCATTGTGGAGCACCATGGAGACACGCCGGTGATGTTCTTCTACCATAAGGCGTTGCAGCAGGCCAATGGCAAGCCGGTGGACATTGCGGACTTCCGCTATGACGGCGCCCGTCCCACCAGCAAGGAAAGCGCCATCGTCATGCTGGCGGATACCATTGAAGCGGCAGTACGCTCCATGCCCGATCCCACCCCCCAGGCCATTGAGCGCTTTATTGAGCGTCTGGTGCGGGGAAAGCTGGAGGATGGGCAGCTAAGCAACTCCCCCCTGACCCTGCGGGATATTGACGGCATTTGCGAAGCCTTTGCCAAGGTGCTCAATGGTGTGTTCCACGAGCGTATCGAATACCCCTCCACGCCTGTGCCCAAGCGTGACCCCTTCTTCCTGAATCAGCGGGAAGAGGAACAGCGGGCTGCTGCGGAACATCACGAGGCCAAGACCACCGGGGAGACTGCCCAGGCGCAGACGGCGCCCAAGGAAGCCAAGGAAACCAAGGCCGCCGCTGCCGATGCGCCCAAGGGGGAAGCCCAGCCACAACCTGTGCCGGAAAAGCAAGCCTATGAGGAACCCGAGGCAGAGAAGGTAAACGTGGAGTTCAACGAGGAAGTGCCCGCGCTCTCGGAAAGGACGGAGGACCATGATCCTGCTATGGGAGATTGACACGTCGGTGGAACCCAGGCTGCTGTCACTGATGCAGACGGCGGCAGACTGCGCCCTGTGGGCGGAAGGCGTGCGCCTGCCCTGCGTGGTCAATGTTCGCCTGTGCGGGGATGAGGACATCCGGGAGATCAACCGGGAATACCGGCAGACGGACCGCGCCACAGACGTGCTGTCCTTTCCCACGGTGAACTATCCCAAGGGCGTGACCGCCGGCCGGGCGGAGCGGCTCATTCGCCGGGAATTGGATGACGAACTGGACGCCTGCATGCTGGGGGACCTGATTCTGTCCATTCCGCATGTGCTGGCCCAGGCGGAGGAATACGGACACTCCCCTGAGCGGGAGGCAGCCTATTTGCTGGTGCATGGGCTGTGCCACCTGATGGGCTATGACCACATGGTGGAGGATGAGAAAAAGGAGATGCGCGCCATGGAAGAAAAAATTCTCAGCGCCGTGGGTATGGGCCGGGAGGAAACGCCGCAGGTCAGCGACGAAGCTTTGCTGGCGCTGGCACGTGCCGCCATGGAGCGGAGCTATTCCCCCTATTCCCGCTATCCGGTGGGCGCGGCGCTGCTGTGCGCCGATGGCCGGGTCTATCAGGGCTGCAACATTGAAAACGCTTCCTTCGGCCTGACCAACTGCGCCGAGCGCACGGCCCTGTTTAAGGCGGTCAGCGAAGGAGAACGGGAGTTTACGGCCATTGCCATTGCGGCCAAGGGGTCGGCGCCCTGGCCCTGCGGCGCGTGCCGCCAGGCCCTGCACGAGTTTGCGCCGAACATTCGGGTGCTGGTCACCTGGGGCGAAGGCGAACGCGCAGAGGCAGGGCTGCCGGATCTGCTGCCCAAGGGTTTTGGCCCCAAGGATCTGCCGCAGGCCTGAGCCTTCGGCAAGAGCATCAAAAGAAACAGAGGAAGAGAATCTATGGGATTTCATTCTGGCTTTATCACCATTGTCGGCCGCCCCAACGTGGGAAAGTCCACGCTGATGAACGCCCTGGTGGGCGAGAAAGTGGCTATCGTTTCCAACCGTCCACAAACCACGCGCAACCGCATCATGGGCGTAATGACCCGCCCGGAGTGGCAGATTGTGTTTCTGGATACCCCCGGCATCCATCATCCCCGCACCAAGCTGGGAGAAAGCATGATGCAATCCGTAAAGGACGCCATGGATGGCATGGATGGGCTGCTGACCCTGGTGGATGTTACCCAGGTGGGGGAGCAGGACCGGAAAATTGTCCGGGAGATGGGGACGCGAAAGGTTCCCAAGGTGCTGGCGCTGAATAAGATTGACCTGGCGCCCAAGGAACGGCTGCTGACCCTGATGGCCTCCTTCGCCGATGCAGGCTATGACGCCTTGATTCCCATCAGCGCCAAAACCGGGGACGGCTTGCCTGACCTGGAAGCGCAACTGGTCAAAAACCTGCCCGAGGGTCCGAAATATTTCCCCGACGACATGATGACCGACCAGCCCGAACGCCAGATTTGCGCGGAGTTGATTCGGGAAAAGGCGCTGCTGCACCTGCGGGATGAGGTGCCCCATGGCATTGGCGTGGAGATGATGGCCATGAACAAGGAAAGTGATGATTTCATGGAGATCCATGCCACCATCTACTGTGAGCGGGATGCCCACAAGGGCATTATCATCGGCCGCCACGGGGCGATGCTCCAGCAAATTGGTACCGAAGCCCGGGCGGACATCGAAGCACTGCTGGGCATGCATGTAAACCTGAAGCTGTGGGTGAAGGTTCGCCCGGACTGGCGCAACCGCATGGACGACCTGCGCACCCTGGGTTACGATAACAAATAAAAAAAGGAGCCTGTCCGGCTCATGGGAAAAAAGCGGGGCTGCGGTGCGCCGAAAAGGCGGCCGCAGCCCTCACTGTTTATCAGCATGACCCTGCGTCTGCCCCGGTGCGCGCCACAGGCAACAAATAAACGGCGGGGCCGGCGCAGCGTGAAGCTGGTGCGCAGGGGCCTCCGCCGTGGTGTGTCCGATAAATAGAGAAAGTATAGAAATATCGGACGGCAGGTCGGTAAAGAAAGACGCTGCCTTGTATGGCAATTTTATCTTATGTGGAACCGCTGAGATTAGATGGCTTGGCTTTGCAGGGCCTGATCCTGAGACGCTTCACCTAGCATGGCCTCATCCATCAGGTGGCTCATGCGCAGCGCGCCCTCCAGATCGCCTGCATCCCAGGCGTTTTCCAGCTGTATGCGGATGAATAGAATCGGGTCCGGGCGGTAATGCTGATTCAATGTTGTATCCCTCCTTGTCCGTTCTT
>USCR01000022.1 GCA_900553295.1 uncultured Eubacteriales bacterium
GTCCTTACGAAAAGCCAGGCAGGTGGCCAGGCCAAGCCCGAACAGTACCAGGAAAAACGCCGCGGCGCCCGCGCCCTTGCCTGTGCCGAACACCGCCCGTATCCAGGGCGACACCGCACTGGCCAGCAGGGGTTCAAAGACCCGGTCCACCAGCCATCCGCCCAGGAAATATCCCAGGGGAATGGTAAAAAATTGCAAGGTATTCCGCGCTGACCATACACGCCCCTGCATTTCCAGAGGGATATGGCTGCGCATTACCACATCCAGGTTGGCCTGCATCAATGGAATGCCAATCCAGCCCAGCGCCGCCCCCACGCACCAGTAGGGCAAGCCCGGTCCCACCGCCAGAAGCAGGTTTTCCGTGCTCATGGAAAGCAGCAGCGTATTGCAGATCACCCGAATCCTGCTTCGGGGAGCAGGCAGGGCGGAAGCCAGCAGGGAACCAGCCAGCATGGCCAGGCCGCAAACCGTGCTCACCATTCCGAGGGCCACTTCGCCACCCCGGTTCAGCAGCAGCGCGGGGAGGGCCGCCTCATACATGGACGCAGTCAGGTTAATGGCCGCCAGGAACAGCATCAAATGCAGAATGCCGGGATTGCCCTTCAAGTAGCGCAGGCCCTGATGGGCTGCCAGGAGTACCTTTTCCGGGCGTGCTCCTTCATTGGGCATGGGCGGGATGCGGATGCATCCCAGCAGCGTGGCGAAGGCCAAGACAAAGGTGGCCAGGTCCACCACAAGCACCGCTTCCAGCCCGGCGAAAGCCAATAGCGCCGTGGCGAGCACGGGCGTAAGCAGACTTTGTGCCGAGGATGAGAGGGAGCGCAGGCCGCTGACCCGCTGGTAATGCTTTTTCGGCGTCAGCAGGGTATTCACCACATCGGCGGCCGGCTGCTGAATGGTGTTCATCAGCCCATTGAGCGCGTTGATGAGATACAGATATTCCAAGCGAAGCGTCCCCAGGCGCAGCATCAGCAGCACCGCCACCGTGGTGGCCGCCGCGAAGCTGTCGCACCACAGCAGAGTGCGTTTCTTGTTCCAGCGGTCGCTGAGCGCCCCGGCAAAAATGCTCATCACCACATAGGGCGCATAGGAGCAGATGGACAGCAGCGCCGTGGACAGGGCGGAGCCCTCCTGCTGGTAGGACCAGACAATCAGCGCATAGCTGGTCATGGCGCTCCCCAGTCCCGAGAGGGATTGGGTAAGCCACAATAGCAAAAAGTCACGAAGTTCTTTCCAAAGAATAGAAACCTTATACATACCGGCTTTGCCTCCATGGTCGTATTTGCAGCTTTTCCATGGCATGCAAAGCCCTTGCCGGACAAGATAAAAATCAGTTCAACCGCTCCATGCCGCCTGTCCAGCTCAGGCCTTGCATGGAGCGAAGGCAATGCACAGTCTCATCCCGACGCGCTCCTTTTTCTTGGCATATTTTACGCCTGTCCCAGGCTTTCCCGCTCCACCAGGCTCCAGGGCAGCACCGCGCTCTCCTCCCGCTCCCCGGCTATCATGTGCAGGAGCTTCTGCGCCGCCAGGGCGCCGAAGTCATCCTTGGGATGGTTCAGGGTAGTCAGAGCCGGATGGGCCAGACCCGCGAAAGCGCTGTTGTCAAAGCTGATAATGCTCACGTCCCGGGGCACCTTGCACCCCCGCTCCCGCAGGGCAGCGCAGAGGCCAAGGGCCACCTCGTCGTTATAGCAAACGATGGCCTCCGGGCCTTTGCCCCCGGCAATCTCCTCCATCAGGCGGCACGTGTCCTCTTCCTGGAAAAGGGTACCGCGGCTCTCCGTACCAAACCAGCATACCTGATCGTCCGGCAGGCTTTTTCCAGATTGCGCCAGGCCGTCGCATACCCCGCGGAAGCGCTCATGCCCTTGCCGGTCGTCCCGCTTGAAAATGCCGCCGATGCGGGTAAAGCCCCGATCCAGAAGCGTCCGGGCCGCCAATTCCCCGCCGGCATGGTCATCCATAACTACCTGGACGCAATCGCTCAGCTGGGGATAGCTCCCGTTAATAAACACAAAGGGGATGTTCTTCTCCTTCAAGGCACGGTACAGCGCCATATTGGGATTGGGCAGGGCCGTTTTCGTTCCCTCGATGATCAGCCCATCCACGCCATGCTTCAGCGCCCGCTGCAGGATCATCCGCTCATGGTCCGCCCGGTTATAGGTGGCGGACAGATTCATCATGCATCCGTTGGCCGAGAGAACATGCTCAATTCCCCGCACAATGGAAGGAAATATGTAGTCCGTAATATAGGTAGTCACCACGCCCACGGTAAGCGTTTCCCCATGGCGGCGGGGTCCATGCTTCACATAAGTGCCGCTGCCCCTGCGGCGTACCACCAGCCCGTCGTCCTCCAGCAGGGCTATGGCCTGGCGCACCGTCTGACGGCTGACCTGAAAGCGGCGCTTGAGTTCCTCTTCGGTGGTCAGCAGCGATCCCTCAGCAAATATGCCATCGGCAATCTCACGCCGCAGGGTGGACGCCACCAGTTGATATTTGGGTTCCGTTGCCACAGCGTCTCCGTCCCCCTTTCTTTACGCACAATTTGTCTGGGTTAATCATAACAAAAAAAGCCAGGAAGCGCAAGCCTTCCAGCCTTTTTTGTACGTACATGCACAATCTGCCCATGCGGAAAACCATGATGCAGGATCGAAGTGACCACAGCTATTTTTTCGGTATCCTGTCAACGGGCGTTGAGCCATGCCAGCAGATCCGCGCAGACCTCCTGGGCATTGGTCTCGTTGAACATTTCATGGCGTCCGCCGGGGTAGAGCTTCACGGTCACATCCCGCAATCCCGCCTGTCGGAATTGCTCGGCCACCTTGGGCACGCCGGTCCCCATGCCGCCCACGGGGTCCTGATCGCCGCCAAAGAAGTAGACCGGCAGCCGCTTGGGCATTTTTTTCAGCTCATCCAGGTGGCGCAGCCGGTCCAGCCCGCGGAACATATCCCGGTAGCCCGCCGCAGTGAACAGAAAGCCGCAATGGGGGTCTGCCACATACTTATCCACCTGGGCCGCATCCCGGCTGAGCCAGTCATAGTCCGTGCGGCTGGGCGCAAAGGCCTTGTTGGACGACCCGAAGGCCAGCTTATTGACCAGAGCCGCGGGTTTCTTTCCCTGCCCCAGGGCGCACAGCAGGCCCGTGAGCGCCAGCCCCGCCTTCACCGGCCCGGTCCCGAACCAGCCTGTACCCGAGAGCACCGCGCCCCGCAGCCCTTCCCCATGCTCGGTCAGGTAGCAGCGCACCAGGAAGGACCCCATGCTGTGTCCCAGCAAAAAGTATGGCACGCCTGGATACGCCTGCTCCGTTTCCTGCCTCAGCAGCTGGATGTCATCCAGCAGGCGGTCCCAGCCGTTCTCCTGGGCAAAGTATCCCTGCACCGGCGCCTTGGGGCCATGGCCCAGGTGCGTATGTCCCACCACCAGGTACCCACCCTGACACAATGCCTGCGCCGGGGCATCATACCGGTCGATATGCTCCGCCATGCCGTGCACAAACTGCACAATCCCCTTGGGCGCGCCCTCCGGTAGCCAAAGGCGCTTGTCCAGCGTTTCTCCGGTGGATGACCGAAACGTTCCCCTGATGCACTCCGCCATGGTGACACCCTCTTTTCCTCTTGATTCACACGCATGTCTTGTGCCTTCAGTATACGAATCCCAGGGCAGAATGTCAACAGGAAATCCCGCTGGTCAAAGGCGCCTTCCTGTGCTATAATGGAAGAACAAAAGACGAAAGGATGTTCCTGCTTTATGCGTTGCAGATGCAAGAAGTGCCCTACCTATATGGTGCAGGCGGAAAGCGAGCACCTGGGCTGCGTTTGCCCGGAGTGCGGCTACCGGTGTACGGACTGCCTGGGAACCAACACCGTGGTACAAAAGGATCAGCTCAGCCGTCTGGCCTTTGATCCCCGCTTTTCCCCGGAGGCCTTGGCCCGCGCCTTTGAGGATGAGGAAGAGGACGAAGAGCCGTTCCAGCGGGACCCCTGGGCGTAAGAAGGAGGCAAGGCCATGGATCGGGTCATCCTGCATTGCGACTGCAACAACTACTTCGCCTCGGTGGAGCTGCTGGACAAGCCAGAGCTGCGGGATCAGCCCGTGGCCGTGGCCGGGGACCCGGAAGGACGGCATGGCATCATCCTGGCCAAAAACCAGATTGCCAAAAACTATGGCGTGCAAACTGCCGAAACCCTGTGGCAGGCCAAAAAGAAATGCCCCGGGCTCATTCTCCTGCCGCCGCACATGGACAAATACCGCGCCATGAGCCGCCAGGTCAACGCCATTTACCTGGATTACACCGACCAGGTGGAAGCCTTTTCCATTGACGAGAGCTGGCTGGACGTAACCGCCAGCCGTAACCTGTTCGGGGATGGGGCGGCCATTGCCGACCTGCTGCGCCGCCGGGTACGGGAGGAATTGGGCATCACCATTTCTGTGGGCGTCAGCTGGAACAAGACCTTTGCCAAAATGGGCAGCGACTACAAAAAGCCCGACGCCACCACGGTCATCACCCGGGAAAACGTATCACAGATACTTTATCCTCTGCCCGTCACTGACCTGATTTTCGTGGGAAAAAGCTCCGGGCAGGTGCTGGCGCGCCACGGAATACACACCATTGGCGACCTGGCCGCCTGTTCCATGGCGGAGGCGGAGGCCTGGCTGGGCAAGGGAGGCAAGGGTCTGTGGCTGGCTGCCCGCGGATTGGACGACAGCCCCGTACGCTGCTATGGCGAGCACGAAGCCGTAAAAAGCGTGGGCAACGGCATGACCTATCCCCAGGATCTGGTGGGGCGGGAGGCCTGCATCGCCGGGCTCACGCCCCTGTGCGAGAGCGTGGGGGCACGCCTGCGTGCCCAGCACCTGAAGTGCCGGACCATCACCCTGCAAATCAAGGACCCCCAGCTCAAGGTGATCTCCCGGCAAAAGCCTGTGGACCCGCCCACCAACCTGACCCGCTATCTGCTGCGGGAGGTTATTCAGCTTCTGGAGAGCGCATGGCCGGAAGACGCTCCGGTACGTCTGTTCACCGTAACCGCCGGATCACTGATGGACGAAAGCGCGCCCGTAACCGCTCAGCTCTCCTTTCTGGAGGAGGCTCCCCGGGAAGATCCCCGGCAACGGCGGTTGGAGCAGGCCCTGGACGGTCTGCGGAACCGATTCGGTCAGGATGCCATTGCCACTGCCCGGGGGCTGACGGCCCCCGCCATGCACCGCGCCGGCGAAAGTTCCCTGGAAAAAAACCCGGAAAGCCCATAAGGCCTTCCGGGGTCAGACTGTCAAAAAACCTTCAGGAGGTGTCGGAGGGGCCGCAGCCTCTCTGACTTTTCTTCGTGTAAGCCGGCTTTGCCGGCTTCGCGGGTCGTTGATTTTGCTTGCAAAATCAATTCCTTACAAATTCGGGCGACCTCTGGTTGACCGAATTTGCTTCCTCGAAAAAGTGGCATCTGCCACTTTTTCGACACGCTGACCCCGGAAAGCCCATAAGGCCTTCCGGGGTTTTTGCATGTGGGAATAGTGCTTACTCCCATTGAATGTCCAGGGCCGAACCGTCCCAATCCGCCAGAATCTCAGGATCTACGGTCTCCATGCATACAAACATCACGGTGATGGCGCCAGTCTCGGGGTAGAGCTTGGCCTCCATCTTCACATCATAGGGCAGGGTATTGATAAACCGCAGGTCGGAGTAGACGCCCACCGTTGCGTCAAACTCCAAAGGCGCGTAGTTGGTGCCATTATCCGTGTGCGGCTCCCGTTCGGTTATCTGAAAGGGCAGGGACAGCGCCGCCTGGTACATCAGCGTGCTGGTGTGGCAGATGCCGCCGCCAATGCCGCTGCCCGCGCCGCCAGTAATGCCCGCCACCTCATATCCCTTGCCGCTGGTCACCGGGCCTACATTCTCCAGGAAGGAATATTCCGTGCCGCTGGGAATCACCGTTTGATCCATCAGGCTCATGGCCAGCTTAATGTTGCGCTTGCGGTTGACATAGTAGGGGCTGCCCTGCTTGTCCCCATAGAACTGGGTATATCCGCCGATTACGTCCCCGGCCTTGGCCTCCCGCCAGGGCGTCAGGGCGTGGTATTCCACCTTGTCCGCATCAATGGACACAAAATCCCGGCGCAGCAGGGTTTCCACCGTCTCCCCGGGGGCGTCCTTGACAAAGATGGTATCTCCCACGTGAAGGGTATTGCCACCATACAGATCCTTGCTGTCCGTAATGTGCTGCTCCCCGGTCATGACCACATAGCCGTTGAGGCGGTAGGTTTCATAGCCAGGCACATCCCAACGGAAGCGGTTGAGGGAATGGTAGTGGAACAGCCACTTGTTCTTGGCATAGCCCGTATACTTGCCATCCATGGACTGCACCTTGCACCACTCGCTGCCCCAGGCCAGCACCCGCAGCTCGTCCCCCTTGCCGATTTCCTTGATGCGCCGCCCTTCGTCAGAGGGCTCCTCGCGGATGTTAAAGCGCACCCGGGTCATGCAGATATAGCGCACTTCGTCGGTTTCCGACTCCCCAATGGCCGGATAGGTCAGCAAGTCCGTGCCGCCCAGGTCCACCGCGGATGTCAGGTTGGTGGCGGTAGCCAGGTCACTGCTGGTGGCCAGTTCCGCTCCCACGGAAGGGGTAGGCTCCGGCTGCACGGGCGCGGGCGTGTACAGCTCCATATACTTTAGCCAGCCGGTTTTCGCATAGCCCGTATGCGCGCCGTTCTCCGTGCGCACCTTGCACCATTCCTCGCCGTTTTCCAGCACGACCAAGGGAGTCCCTTGGACCAGGTTGCAAATTTTTTCGGCATCTTCATCCGCCTGGGCGCGCAAATTAAACTGCACCCGCGCAAGGCACTTGCCCACAGCCGTTTCTTCCTGAGCCATGGAGACAGGTGCCGCGCTTAGCAGCAATGCGCAAACCATCAACCATGCAATGATTCTTTTCATGCGCTTTATCTGTTCCCTTCGGTTTATTTTTCCGAAATTGTTATATTACGGAAAAGCATGCTTATTGTAACAATTCCCCTTTAACTTGTCAAACCGTCCTAGACGCTTAGGGGCGCAAAGCATCCCGCCTTGCGCCCGCTGCATGAGTATTGTTACAAATGTAAATTTTGATGACGTGCATTCATTCTGCCAGGCCAGGGCACAGCATCCTGCTCTGGGTGCTTGCCGCTCAATAGCCGCCTTCCATCTCCTTGAGCGTATCCACTTCCTGAAGGGTTCCCTCCGCGTAGCGCTTCTCCGCCTCCGCCATGATGGCCGCTGTCGCGCTGACCCCGCAACGCGTGGCGCCCACCGCCCGGGCGGAAAGCACCGTATCCAGATCCCGAATTCCGCCGGAACCCTTGACCTGCACGCGCTCGGACACGCTGCGGCGCATCAGTTGCAGATCCTGGATGGTGCATCCCTTGGTGCCATAGCCGGTGCTGGTCTTGACAAAGTCGGCGCCGGCCTCCTCGCTGAGGTGACAGGCGGTCACCTTCTGTGCATCGGTGAGATAGCAGGTTTCCAGGATCACCTTCACCAGGGCTCCCGCTTCATGGGCCACTTGAACAATCTGGCGGATCTCATCCCGTACATAGTCCTCGTCTCCGCCCAGGAGCTTGCCGATGTTGATGACCATGTCCAGTTCCGTGCAGCCATCCGCCAGGGCCTGCTTTGCTTCCGCAACCTTGATGGCCGTGCGGTGCGTGCCGTGGGGGAAGCCAATCACCGTGCACACCTTCACATCGCTGCCCCGCAGCAGGGAGGCTACCAGCGGCATATCGCAGGGCCGGGCGCAGACGCTGGCCGTATCATAGCGCAGGGCCAACTCGCAGCCCTTGCGGATATCCTCGTCGGTCAGGAAAGGCTGAAGGGTGCTGTGATCCAGCATTTTGGCAATGTCATGGGGTGTAAGCCGCATCGCAAAAACCTCCTAGATCGAATTCCTCTATTTTTTCACGAAAATGCCCAATAAAGTATCATTCGCGGCCCCGGTAAGAAAAGCCTTCACGGCGCGGGAATTTTTTCACGCCAGAAAGCCTTAAGCAGCGTTTGGGGATTTCCCCGGCGCAGCGTCCAGTGCTCCGGGCACAGCTGCCGGTATTCCCGCTGCAAATAACGGTCGTCCATCAGCAACGCCACGCCCCGGTCTGTTTCCGTGCGAATCACACGTCCCACCGCCTGGGCCACCTTTTGCATGCCGGGAATCCGGTAGGCATAAGCAAAGCCCTGGCCCAGCTTTTCCTGGTAGTACGCCCGGAGAGTTTCCTGGAACAGGTTCACCTGGGGCAGGCCCACGCCCACCACCATCACTCCATCCAGGGCCGTGCCCGGTAAATCAATGCCCTCGGCAAAGATGCCCCCCAGCACGCACAGGGAGAGCACCGGTTCCCTCCCGCGCAGGTAAGGCGCCAGGAAGGCATCCCGCTCCGCCTGCCCCATGGCGGAGGTTTGACACTGCCGTGGGAGATCCTCCAGCAAGGCGTCCACCTGCCGCAGATAGGCAAAGCTGGGAAAGTACACCATATATTTCCCCGGATGGCTTTCCACCAGCTGCCGGATACGGGTTGCGATCAGTTCCGCGGTATCCGCCCGGTGCGCATAGCGGGTATTGATGCTCTCCTGCACCACCAGCAGGTTTTCCCTGGGAAAAGGGGACGGCATGGCAAAGCATGCATCCTCCTCTCCGCCTCCCAGCAGACACTTCATGTCCTGGAGGGGCGAAAAGGTAGCGGAAAAGTAGACCACCCCATGGAGGTGGCCCGTAACCTCCTCCAAATGCGCCGCCACGTCCAGGGCCAGCACCGTCAAGCGTACATCCCGCCTGCCCTGCACCAGGTAAGCGTAACCCGGCTGATCCCGCCGCATGACCCGCACAAACCCCAGCACGTCCCGGAAAATGTCCCCCATACCCTGGGCGCTGTCCCCCCAGGCAAGGCCTTCCATGGACGCACCCTGTAACGCATCCAGGGCATCCTCCGCGGCGGCGGCCAGCTTCTGAGGCAGAGCCTCCAGCCGCGCCTCCGTCCCCGGAGGCTCGGGCGCAACCTCGTTCAGCCGCCTGAGCAGCTCGGTGAGCGCCTTGTACAGGGGATGCCGGCGTCCCGCCGCCTTTCCAATTCCCTGGCGCAAGCGGCGCAGCGCAGCGCCGTCCAGCCTGCCGGAAAGCATCTCCCGGGCACGCCCCAGCAGGTTATGCGCCTCATCCACCAGCAGGGTCACGTCGCCCCGGCGGTCAAAAATGCGCTGAATGTGCACCGCCGGATCAAAGGCATAGTTATAGTCGCAGATCACCACATCCGCCAGCTCCGCCAGAGACAAGGAAAACTCAAAGGGGCACAGCAGGTGCTTGTCCGCCATGGCCCGCACGGCATCCCCGGTCCAGTCCTGCGAATGCAGCATTTCCAGCAGCGCCTCCTGGTCACGGAGGTAATGCCCCCGGGCCCGTGGGCACCAGTCGGGATGGCAAACTGTAGGGTGCGGGCATTGCCGCTCCTTCGCGTTCAGGGTAAGCACCCACAGGTTCATGCCCTGGGCACGCATGCGTTCCACAGCCTCCAGGGCGCCCTGGCGCTGGGTGGTGCGGGCCGTGAGGTAATAGACCTGCCCCGTCAACCCTTCCCCCAGGGCCTTTAGCGCCGGAAACAGCGCCGCGGTGGATTTGCCTGTACCGGTGGGCATGCTGGCAAACAGCCGCTTGTGCCTGCGTATGGCCGTATAGACCTGTACCGCCATTTCCCGCTGTCCAGCCCGATAGGCAGCAAAGGGAAAGCGCAAGGATGCCAGGGAACCGTTGCGCGCCAAAACGTGCGTGCGGCGAATCCGCTCCCGGGCCAGGTATGCTTCTGCCAGGGCATCAAAAAGCGCCTGGCACCGCTCAGCGGTCCAGATTTCCTCAAAGCACGCGCGTTCCTTTCCCCGGCGGTCCACATACACCACGCGGAGGCCCACCCACGGCCGGGTTTCCTCCTTGCATACCATGGCGCCATAGCATGCGCATTGTGCCCAGTGGGCCGTGGCAGGTTCCGCGGGCGGCTCCCTGCCCTGCCATAATTTGATTTCCTCCACGCAGGGCGGGTCTTCCCGCCAGGCGTCCATACGGCCACCCACCACCAGCCGCCAGGGCTCCGGGTCCTGCACCGGGATCTCGATAAACACCGGTTTTTCCGCTGTCCAGGTATCCCCCAGCAGGCGTTGGCGCGCCTTGTGCCCCAGCATGCCTTCCTGCATGTCCCGCAGTCCGCCTCCGGGGCGGATATCCTCCCCATGGTGGGTGAATTCCACCAGCTCCCGGACGGAGATTCTGCATTCTTCCACGGCTTCCTCCACCATCTTCCCCCGGGAGATCAGGTTCCCTCCAACGCCCGGAGGATCTCTGCTGACAGCGTCACCCGCTTTTCCGGCCAGCGAGCCCCATAGTGCCGTGCCAGGGCCTCCGTGGGCAAGGAGAGCATCAGGTTCAGGGTAGGCTCGGCCAGATTGTCCGTGAGGGAAAGCATCCAGTCCTTCTCACCGATTTGCTGCAGCAGCGCTGTTGCGGGCAACGGGGGCATGGGCCCGTTTTCCGTATACCCTTCGCTGAGGGCCCGGGTCACGGTGGTATAGACCGCCTGCGCCGCGCCTTGCCAGCGTTTGCGCAGTTCCCCTTCGGTCACATGCCGCTCCACCGTCAGGGACAGATCCAGCAATGCGCTGTCCCCCTCCAGCATACGCAGGCGCAGGCATTGCCGTCCTCCTTTCATGGGAATGGCGTCCGCCTGGTTCTGCTGTTCCGCCCGGAACTGTGCTTTCCAGCGCGCAGCGCCTGCCTCCAGGGCCTGGCGTCTGCTGGCGGGAATATGGCTGTCAAAGCTGTCCAGGGTATAGCGTCCCTGTTCCGTCAGCTCGTAGAGGCTGCCCAGAGCATGGTGGCACACCCGCACTTGCCCCATTTCTTCCAGCTCGCACAGGTTCAGCTGCAGGACAAAGTAGTTCATCACATCCTCCTCCACCATAAAGCGCAGGAGTTGCAACTGCGTCACGCCCCCCAGGCAGCGAAGCGCCAGCAGAATCAGCAGCTTCTGCTCGCTTTCGGGAACGTTTTTTCGTGTCATGCTCTGTTTTCCTCCTTTCCACAGGTTCAGCAAAGCCCCTCAAACATTGCTGTCTGAGGGGCTTACTACCCAATTGCACAGGGCATGCCGGCAAGTAAAAGCAACCACACCGGCATAGCCCCAGCCGCACACTCGGGTTATGTCGAATTCCTTAGGCCATGAAGGGCTTGATGTCGTTCATCAGGTCTTCGCAGTCATCGGAGTACACTTCCAAAGTGATCGGCTTGCTCAGGTCCAGGCTGAAGATACCCAGAATGGACTTCGCGTCCACCACGTGACGGCCGGCACGCAGGTCCATATCGTAAGGATAACGGTTGACCATGTTTACAAAGGTCTTGACATTCTCAGCCAGACTCAGCTTGATGTTGATGGATTTCATGCTTCAAAAGCACCCCCTTCTATTTGGTACGAAACCAGTATACGCTACTCCGCTGGAAAAATCAAGGGAAATCCCGTGAAGATCCCAAAAAACTTTCTGTAAATAATGCTTTTCCCCATCAAAAATGCCAAAAGGCAAGATTTCTTTCAACTTGCTAAAAAGGCGGGAAAGCCTTATGCTGCGCGCGATTCACCACCTGTATCGCAATGAACCGCTTTCCAAACGCAACACACGCAACTTTATCATATTGTGTCCTGGCTATTTTTCATCCGCCAGCATATGCCGCGCACACGCACAGCGGTTTCTTCCATGGGTTCTTCACATCCTGCAAGGACCTGTTCTTTCCGTCCATACTTTCCCACAGATTCCAGCGTGCTCATGGCTGGCATACGTTCTTTGGTGGTCAAACGGAAGCGGTGCAGCGCATCCACGGCAGCACTGAAGCCAAAGCTTTTTTCCCGCCCATTCAGGCTCACTGTATAACGCCGAGCGTCACAATCAAAGGATATCCGTACCATTAGGTGTTGCCCCAGGGCATAGTCCATCCAAGGATCGGTCCGTCCGTCTCCGCGCATCCACAGCTTGCTATCGGCACGGAAGACCAGTCGAATAGGTGTACGCCCCTGCTCGTTCTGTATTTCCAGCATAATGCCCCCGGCCACATGCTCTACCATCAGCTCCAGGCACAGTTCCCCTTGGCGCGCTGCCGCGAAGTTTGCCTCCACCGCAGCCAGATCATAGGGGTCGCGGTCCCGCAGGACCAGCTCACCCGCCTCTGCCGTCACCGGGCACCACACGGGGGCATAAACGCTCAGCTCCCGGGGAATGCCTGCCGTAAAGCGCATGTCGCATGCCGCACTTCCGGTGGATGCAATGGGTACGGGAATATGGCTGATCCAAATGTCTTCCTTGTTATTGCTATACGCCAGCCACACGTCACCATCGGGGCTTTGGGGATTGCATTCGGCAATGCCACGCATATACTGTGGACCCAGGTTTTTGTCCAAGCCTCCATATCGCTGGGGGGACATCTCTCCGGTAATGGCAGCCATGCCTCCAAAGTGGTATCCGTCCTCCCCCGTAACCGCCGCAATTGGCCACCGGTGCTGACCATCCGTTGTGGGGTTATACATCAGGACATAGCGACCATCGGATGTGCGCTGCCCCCATACCTTTCCGGTGGCAGTACATATATCCTTTTGCCGTGCTGGTTCCGTCCAGCTTTTCCCACCATCATGTGAAAAGGAAACCAGTCCTTTTTTGTACATGCCGATCATTTCTTCCGGCCCCACGGTGTAAAAAGACAGTGCCTCCGCGCCCGGCGTAGGAAAGAGATGACGGTCAAAACGCTGCTCCTCATACATTTGCCGGAGTACCGCGCCATTCTCCATAAGCTCATCACATGCATCAATGAGCAATGGGTCCCCGCTCTTCTGGTAAGGTGCAAATACCGGCGTGTTGGCCTCCGTATACCCCGCAGCTTCGTTATACATCAGAAACCATGTGCCTTCCGCCAGGGTTCCATCCTCACGGACGCGGCGCACCGCTCGTCCAACGCCCCAACCATCGCAGGGTGCGCTAACGTGCCGGTCATGCACAATGCCGTAGAATGAGAGAACCAGCAGTGCACCATTTGAGCCATGAAAGAAGCCCATACGCTGGTGCGGAACAGTCAGTGCCGTATCTTCCAACAATGCACTTCGCGGCCCTCTGTACGGTGCCGTGGGTACCCGCACCGTGGGAAAAGCCACCACAGGTTTGCTCCAGTGCACGCCATCGGTACTGGAGGTCAATAGCGTATGTCCAGGTACCTCATGTTCGCTAACGGGGTTGGACAGATATTCCAGAAAAAAGCGTCCATATGCCCAGGCCAGCATTGCCGCGTGATTGTATGTCCAGCCCGTTCCTTCCGCCCACTCCGGGTGAGCACGATTCGCACGCAGCACCTGATAGCTTTTCACCCCGGTCACGTGGGGCAGCGCCCCATCCTGAAAGCGATTATCCGCACAGCACGGATTGTCCACGCGTATCAGATCATCCCGCATCGTTCTGCTCTTCCTTTTCTTGTTTTTTGCCCAGAAAAATCACAGACCCCTGCATGCCCACAGGCTGAATATAGTTAAAGAATGACAGTGGATCCCGATGACGGAAAAACAGTGGCAACGTAAACTCCACCGTCAGCGTATGCGTGCCGGGCCGGGCCTCCCCCACCGCGAACCGATACGGCGGTGCAAAAGCAGTGCCCAATTCCTGACCGTCCAGAAACACGCGTACTGCGCCATAGGCCTCCAATTCCAGCATGCTGCACCCTGACGGAAGCACGATTTCTGCCTGGCAGCTGGCAACCCCAGCATATCGTGGGAACAAATCCGTCAGCCTGACCGGTGCATACCGGAGCACAGGGCTCGGAGCATTTCCCCCCTGACGCACCTGCCATGCAGGGGACGTCTGGCTTAACCGTTCATCAGGCGCCAGGGCACACGGTTCCGGCCACCCTTGCCGCCATTCTCCCACCAATACCAGTTGTCCTGGCTGAAGGCTCACCTGCCACTCCTTCTCTCCTGGCAAGGAATAGCAGCGCTTCTCCAGGGGATCATATGCAACCGCTTCCCGCCATAGGGGACCGCAGAAACGGAATTTCGTTGCCTGACGGTCATCCTCATTGAACAGTACCAGGATCATTCGGCCCGACTTTTCATAGGGCGTGCAATGCACCAAGGCGTTTTCCTCACACGGTTGCACGGGCAATGTGCATATTCTACGCACATAATCCGCCACTTGCGTAAGCGGCACACATTCACACCCCCGAATCAAGGGGGAAATATCAGCATCGCCATCGCTGCATCCCTGGGGCCATGCCTCCACAAACACGATCCGGCAACCAGCCTTGCGCAGCATTTCCACTCGCTCAAAAAGCTTGCGTGGCCACAAGCGCCCTTTGGGAATGAAAAGAACCTTGTAACGACCTGGGCGCAAATCATCCACCGGCACAATCTCACAAAAGATTTGGCGTTGGTTTAGCACTTTCACCACGGCTTGCGCCTGCATGGTTTCCTTACCGCAGGCCCACTCGGCCTCCGCATGATACAATACGCCCACCTGGCAGGGAATCACACCCCCGTCCAGTTCTTCGGCGCAGCGCCCCATGCCGCGTAACAACTGGCCAATGAAAGGTTCCAAAGGATTAAACGCTCCAAAATGCGGGGGTGAATCCGGGTCTGGGCAGGGTTGCAGTGAAAAAGCATGGGGAGTAAAATAATTGATCCCCCTGGATAGCAGCAGATTGGCCAGGTAACGCATTTCTGCCATATCTTCCTGCCATCCGTAAGCACCGAAAATCTCGCAGAGCGCCCGCCCCTGTTTCTTCGGGTCCAGCTGAGCACAGGAGACCGTCATTTGCGGAAGCATATAGCGGAAAAAGTCATCTGACGCTTCAAAATCCTGGGATTTCCACGCGTGGGTTGTATCCCGGAATTCCGGCTTTAGCTCATGCAGCACATAGTCCATGCCCGCCATATCCTGCCCGCTCATCGCCCGGAAAAAATGGCCCGCTCCTTGACCAAGGCGGCTGTGCGCACCATTCTGTTCTATTACGTGTCCTATATACTGCACGCCATGTGCCCGGCACCATTCTCCAATGGGCTGCGAATAGCACTCCGCGTACAGCCGGCTGACCGTATCCATCAGCGCATAGCGTATGCGGGGCGTGTCCGGGCCAATATCGTACCACAGCCCAGGCAGCAATCGACGGGCAGGCACGCCCAATTGCAATGAAAGCAGTTCCGGCATATCCAGCCTCCAGGGAATGGGCAGCTGTGGATATTCCCCTAGCACCGCCTTACATCCACGGCCAGCTCGCAGCGCAGGTTCGTCCGAGAAAAATCCCCGGAAGGTTTGGCCGAATTCAGCCCCCAGGTGATCGTAATGCGCCTGATAAACCGTTTGGATCATCAGCTGTCCCCCTTGCGGCAACAGCGGATTCACAAAGGCTTGCGGTGGATTGCGCTCAGTTACGTAGCTGGCCGTGAGCACAAACACCCGCCATACACCCTCCGGTACATCCCAGTGCACCAGACCATCCTGCACGCATTCGGTTAAATCTATCAAGTCGGTTACAGCCCACCCACCCAAATCTACAAACTCTTCCCGCAGGTGGCTCTCTGTGCGCCGGCCGGCCACTACGGCAACCAGCGTCTCCTTGCTTCCGTCCGGCTGCGCCAGCACATATCCGCCCGCTTTGGGCCCCACCACATCCATGTGCCGTTCCGTCATCAGCATGCGTTGCCAAGGTGTGCCCCGAGCTGCCCCATTGGCAAAGCCGGAGGGAAAATGCGTATCATCCAGCAGATAGTAGGTTAGTCCGTGCTCCTTACATGCAGATGTCAAAACGTCTATATCGCGCCACCAGGTCACCCCTAAATAATCAGGATGGGTGCGAGACTCTGCGCAAAACGCCCCGCATCCTGCCTCAGCAATGGCTGCGACTCCCTGCCGGATGGCTTCCGCGCCTTCCCCGCGTAACCAAAGGAAGGGTAACAGATGTGCTTGGCGCATACAGTTCTCCTTTCATTTTAGAAAAAACGTATCGTTTGTTATCGGGTTTCTCCGGCGTAACATGCATAAAGGCCCGGCGGTCCATGCCGCCGGGCCACCGGGCTATTTATTCCTTGCCCAGCGCTGCATTCCACGCAGCGTTATAAATTTCTTCCATTTCGGCGGCGCCGGCCTCACGGGCTGCGGCGATCACCTGGTCATAATTTTCAATGGGTTCTTCGCCAGTGATGTACTTGTCAATTTCCTGATAGACCATGTCTTCCACCCGGGTGAGCAGCTCCTTGTAGCGCTCGGTCTGTTCGGCAGTGAGCGGCGGCTCAATAACGGGTGCGCGCAGGCCAGCATCGTTGTTGATCATTTCCTTGGTTTCCGCGTACGCTGCCTTGGCCTCATCGTCCATCAGATACTGCTCCATCTGGCTCTGTGCGCCGGAATCATTGTAGGGAGCAATGTCCAGCAGGCCCAGACCATACTTAGCCTGGAGATCATACATCGCAGTGGAGGAGCCGGTGGCAGCAATCTCCGCCAGGATCTCTTCCTTGATGTAGGGCTTGCCATTTTCGTCATACTCGAAGGTTACGCCTTCCTTGCCATAGCCGTTCACATCCGCGCCCTGATCAGTATAGCACCAATCCAGGAAGGCCAGGCAGGCATCCAGATTCTCGGTGGAGGAGGAGATCACCCACGCCTGTGTGGTATGGTCCAGGTCATAGCGGAAGTTGCGGGTTTGTCCCAGCGAGTTGGTCATGGTGGGGATTACGCCCAGGTACGCATCGGGCTCAATGGCTTGCAACGCAGCATTGAACTGGCTGGCAAATCCGCTGTTGTCAAAGTACATCAGTGCCTTGCCAGAGGACATTTTCTCTTTCCACTGATCCACGGTGTTGCTGGCATAGTCAGGATCCAGCAGGCCCTCGGTATACAGCTTGTTCAGGTAGGACAGCACTTCCTTGAAGTTTTCGTGCGCCGGGCCATAGATCCATACGCCGCCCAGGTCCTCATCATAATACATGGTGGAGCCGGAGCCCAGAGGATAGGCCATGGTGTCCATGACCTTCCGGGTGGAAGTGGTGGAGCCACCCTTGCGGTTGGTCAGCGGGATTGCATCGGGGTTCTTCTCCTTAAAGACCTTCAGCACTTCGTACAGCTCATCAAAGGTAGTCGGCACTTCCAAGCCATACTCCTCCAGCAGATCCAGGCGGATCACAGGGAACTGTCCGCTCAGGGCACCGTCGTGGGGAGAGGCACGGAATAGCGTGGGTGCTGCGTAATAGCTGCCGTCGATGGTCAGCATGGAATAGCTGGGGTTGCTGTCCAGCAGGGCAAACAGGTGAGGCAGCTGATCCCGGTAATCACTCAGGTTGATGAACATATCGTCCCGGGCATAGTTCTTAACATCCGCGTGGTCCAGCAGCATAATGTCCGGCATATCGTCGGTGCGGATCAGCACCGCTTTTTTGTCGGCATAGCTGTCTTTGGGAGGAGTCTGAACATCCAGCTGAATATTCAGCAGTTCCTTAACGGTTTGTACCTTCAGGGAATTCGGGTCGATGGTCTGGGAGGGGTTCTCATCGCGCATGATGCTGATGGTTACCGTTTCCTCGCTAAACCAGGTGTCGGGATGGGATTCTGCCATGGCAGGCGCCACTGTCATCGCCAGTGCCAGCGCAAGTACCAGGGAAAGCCAATGCGTCTTCTTCATGGTTCATACTCCTTTTCTTTTTTTATGTCAAGCTCACGCTTAACCTACCCCTATATCAGCCCTTCACGGAACCGATCATCACGCCCTTGACAAAGTAACGCTGTACGAAGGGATACACCACCAGGATTGGCAGTGTCGTGACAATAATTGCCGCGGCGCGGAGCGTAGCATCCGTTACCGAGAAAGTGGTGGAACCGCCTGCTACGCCTGCCTCTTCCGAGAACAGCCCCGCAATAAGCATATTTCGCAGCATGATTTGCAGGGGATACAGCTCCTTGCTGTTGATATACAGCATAGCGTTGAAATAATCATTCCAATGGGAAACAGCGTAGTACAGCAACATGGTAGCCAGCACCGCCTTGGACAGGGGCAATACAATGCGGCACAGGATTACCACATCGTTGGCACCATCCAGCTGGGCAGACTCAATCAGGGACTCCGGAATCGCCTGAAAAGAGGTACGGATAATAATCATGTTGTAAGTGCTGATGGCTACCGGCAGCACAAGCGCCCATACGGTATCCAGCAATTCCAGTTCCTTCACCACCAGGTACAAGGGAACCATGCCACCGGAGAAGAACATGGTAAAGGTCACCATAAAGGTAAAGAACTTACGGCCGGAAAATTGCTTTCGGGTTAAAGGATAAGCACACAGGCTGCTCATTACCAGATTTATGAAGGTACCCAGCACCGTATAAAATATGGAGTTCTTCATATACATGAACAGATCGCCCTTCAAAAACTGCCGGTATGTATCCAACGTAATGTTCTGGGGAAGGAAGGTCACCTCGCCCCGCATTACGTCCAGCCCATTGCTGATGGACACAATAAACTGATAATACAGCGGGTACAGCGTAATTACCATGATCACGCCCAGGAAGAGATAATTGAAAACATTGAATACCCGCCGGGAAGTTTTACGATCATCGATCATTGTCTCTCTTCCCTCCTTACCACAGGGACGTTTCCGTAACGCGGCGGGAGATTGCATTGGTACCCGCCACGAACAACAGCGATACCACTGACCGGAACAGATCAACACCCGTTGCGTACTCAAAGTCCCCGCCAATAATTCCCCGCCTGTACACATATGTGGAAATAACGTCCGATACGGATTGATTGCTGCCTGTCATCATCAGCAGGATCTTTTGGTAAGAAACGTTCATGATTTTACCCATGTCCAGGATCAGCATTATGATAATGGTAGGCATAATGCCTGGTAGCGTAATGTGCAGGGTCTGTTGCCAACGTCCAGCGCCATCAATACGGGCCGCCTCATACAGTTCCATATCCAGTCCAGAAAGCGCAGCCAGATAAATAATGGAACCCCAGCCCACCGTTTGCCATACGTTGGACCCGATGTACATGGGCCGGAAATACCCAGCCGCCACCATGAACGGTTTGGATTCGATTCCTAGCGCATTCAAGGCCTGGTTAACAATACCTGTGGAGCTGAACATGGTGCTCAGCATGCCCACTACTACCACGGTGGAAATAAAATGAGGCAAATACGATACAGTCTGCACCAGTTTTTTATATTTCTGGTTGCCTACTTCGTTCAGCAGCAGTGCCAGAATAATAGGTGCCGGGAATGAAATAATCAAGTTTGCCAGGTTCAGCACAATGGTGTTTTTGAATACCGTCCAGAAGTATGGGTCCTCCACAATCTGTTCCATGTACTTCAGCCCTGCCCAAGGACTGCCAAACATGCCCAACTTGGGCTTAAAATTCTTGAACGCAAGCGTAACGCCGTACATGGGCCAGTAGCAGAAAATAATGTAATAAGCCGCGGGCAACAGCATAATAAGATACAGCCACTTGTCCCTGGCAAACGCCCGCGTCAACCGACGCTTCAGGGTGTTTTTTTTAGGCATTGGTGCAGCCGTCATCCTGTGTTCCTCCATTCTCTACAGTCCTTTCAAGTTTGCATGCATCACAGCAATCATTTCTTTATTGATGGAAAAAGTCAGATACATCTCCTGTCCTTCCACCAACACACAAGGGTACCCATATACGCCATTCTTGTCTATGCCAGGATATCTACCCTTGTATTGCGCATCAGCCAGCAAATAATGCTGTGTCCAATCCAATCCATCCTCTGAAAGTGAAAGTGCCAACACATGACGTGTTCTGGGAGGAAACGGGTCCGGTGTGCCAACGTAATAATATCGGCTATCCGGCAACCGGTCCATAAAGAATTTGGTCCGGTTATCTGTAAAAGCCGTTTGCTCAGGCAGGGACCAGCTTTCTCCTTCGTCATCGCTATGGCAAGCCCATAGCCACGGGGTGGCGGAACGCAAATACAGCCACATTCGGCCGCTATCTTGCTGAATGAAGGAACCTTCGCACAGCGACACGTGCGTGTCGCTGACCAATCCGGGCATGTCATCCTCTTCCCGCACATCCTCCGGGCGATTGCCATACCCCTGGGGAAAGACCTCCACTTGCCGCCAGCCGTGAATACCGTCCTGCTCATCGGAGTAGCACTGATACCGGCCACCGCAGGAAAATAATCTTCCTGACTGAAGGCGGCGCACTGGCATGTTCCCGCCAAAGCACGGCAGGGGGCTCTCATCGCTCCATGACCGGCCGTCAACACTGGTTTTATACCAGGTCCCGTGCCAAACGCGGCCCGCGCTGCCCATCTGGCGCCGGCCCTGCTTAAGCACCTCCGGGCGATAAGAAAATTTCAAATAATAGACAATCAGTTCGTCTCCGTTGACATAAAAGCCCGAAGGGATCAGGACGCCGTTTTCCACATTATCCGGTTGAGCCAGAATTTGCGGTTCATCCCAATGGACAAAATCGTCGCTGCCAGTGAACATAATGCGCTGGCCCACGTCATCCTCGTGGCACACGCCACTGCTGAAGCACAGGAAGAATCTGCCCCGAAAGCGCGTTAGGAACGGATGATGTGCATAATTCCATGCCTCCGTAGGCTGAAATACCAGATGAAGTTCCGTTTCCAGCTTGGGGCGCTCCATGCCGAGGAAATAATGATTGCTTATCCCCTCCAGCATTGTCTGTCACCTCCCGCACCGATTGTTCATCAATACTGAACATAGTTCTATGTAATTTATTCTATCACTCCCCCACTATCTTGTCAACAGTTCCAATAAAAAATATGTTATTATATGAAATGCCCAATATTATGGAAAATAGGCGCGGGACTATTGACAGCGTTCCAAATATATACTATTATATATGCGTTCAGTATTACTGAAAGGCGTATAGGATATATGAAAAGGAGCTAGGGGTATGGATACACACCACTATCAAGGCGTATGGCCAGTTATGATCACTCCTTTTACCGCTGACGGCGAGATTGACTATGCTTCCCTGGAGCGGCTCATTGCATGGTATGAGCAGGGCGGTGCTACAGGTCTGTTTGCGGCATGTCAGTCCAGTGAAATTTTTTATTTAAGCTTACGGGAGCGGGTAGAGCTGGTACGTTTTGTAAAACAGCACGCCCACGTACCAGTGATTGCCTCAGGCCATATATCTTCCGGATTAACAGATCAGATAGAAGAACTGCAAAGCATATGCCAAACAGGTGCGGATGCCTTGATCCTAATCACCAACCGGCTGTGTGACCCTTCGCACCGGGAGCAGAGCATTCTTCCACGCTTGCAGCAGATCATGTCCTGCCTGGACCCCGAGATTCCTTTAGGGTTTTACGAATGTCCTTACCCTTTTAAGCGGCTCATCTCCGATGATGAACTGCAATGGTGTGCCGAGTCAGGCCGGTTTGCATTTATGAAGGACACCTGCTGCGATATGGAGCAGATTCGGCGCCGTCTTGCACTGCTCAAGGGGGGCCCTTTGCAGCTGTTCAATGCCAACTCCGCCACGCTATTGGACTCCCTGCGTGCCGGCTGCGCAGGATTTTCCGGAGTGATGGCGAATTTCCATATTGATTTGTATAGCTGGCTGACGCGGCACTGGCAGGAGTTCCCTGAAGAAGCCGAAAAAGTGCAAGCGTTCCTTACCTGCTTTTCCGAAATCGAACGGCAATACTATCCGGTAAATGCAAAATACCATCTCCAGGCGATACTTCATGTAATCACCGATATTTACGCGCGCACAATGCCTGCTTCCGGCTTGACGGAAACGTTCCGCAGTGAAGTGCGGCAAATGCACCTGGCTGCTGAATTCATACGGCAAACTATTTGTAAGGAGTGAGCGCCCCTTCACGGCATTCGGGTTCTCTCCTTGCTTAGCAATACCAACGGAAGGAGTCTCTCCCCTATGCCTGATGATTGCAATGTAAAGTCCCTGGCCCGTGCCATGCAGGTGCTGGAATGTTTCTCCGTGGAGCAACCCGAACTGGGCCCCTCTGAGATCGCCAAAACACTGCACATGCAAAAGAGCACCGTTTACAATATCCTCAGTACTTTTCAAAAATGTGGCTATCTTTGTAAAAATCCACAAACAGCCAAGTACTATCTGGGACTGAAAGTGCTGCATCTGGGCTATATTGTAAACAGTCATCACGGTTTGCGGGACCATTTTCTGCCTTACTTGAACCAGATTGCGCAGCAAACCCATGAGGTATGCTATTTCGGAATTCTCAATGATCTGGAAGTGCTCTATCTGGAATCCGCCTATCCCTCCGGTCAACAGCACACTCGGAATATTCTGGGTGAGCGTGCGCCGCTTTACTGCACAGGTATCGGTAAAGCCATGTTGGCCTTTATGCCTCCAGAACAGGCCGAGCAGGTCATCAACGGTCCGCTCAAGGCATATACCGGCTGCACCATCTGTGATCCGGCCGTTCTGCGAAATCATCTGGAGGAGATTCGTGAAAACGGTTATGCCGTAGATAATATGGAGCATGAGTTCGGCATTCGTTGTGTAGCAGTACCTGTGTTTAACAGTGCCGGTAAAGTATTTGCCGCGGTAAGTGTATCAGGTCCTTCGCCGCGTTTTGACCCCGAAACCATTATCAGGGATGCGCGTATGATCTCATCGATTCTGCAACCCGTGCAGCGCTGTACCTGATGGATCGTACTGGTAGACAGCACCGCTGCACAAAAAGAGCTATGGCAGGCCTATGGCCTTCCACAGCTCTTTTTCAGTTCGTTATTCTGCCTGTACCGTTTCATCCGGCACGAAGTCGCGTACCAGAATGTCCATCAGCTTCACCGCGTTGGCATCGTTTCCGCCGGTTACCAGGATGCACCAGTACATATCCTCCAGGTCGCCCAGCCCAAACTGCTCCATGCCTGTAAAGTCCTGGGCAGGAATGCCGTACAGATGCTTTTCGCCGGTCTCCGAGTTGGTGCGCCACCCCGCACTGACATCCAGCCCCTTGATGTCCAGCGTGCCTTCGTCAATGTACGGTTCCAGATCAATCAGCGCGCCCTGGCCGGCATAGTTGACAAAGTTGTCTTTATCCAG
>USCR01000023.1 GCA_900553295.1 uncultured Eubacteriales bacterium
CCTGACTTTAGTATATCAGAAAAGGCCGCATGATGCGACCTTTTTTGACAGGCTGAGAGGGACGCATTCCCATGGAATACGTCCCTCTTTTTTTAGGCCGTGACTTTAGATCTCAATCAGTCCCTCAAAGTCCCGGGTAGCGTCGCCCGTGAGCCATACCAGGCCGTTTTGCTCATAACGCACCACCAGCTCGCCCCCAGGCAAGTGAACGGAGATATCCGTATCCCGGTCGCACAGGCCATTTTCCACAGCGGCAACCGCCACTGCGCACGCGCCGGTACCGCAGGCCACCGTCTCACCGATGCCGCGCTCCCACACGCGCATTTTGATGATGTTCCGCTCCAGCACCGTAGCAAAGGACACATTCACCCGCTCCGGGAACAGGGGATCTGTCTCAATGGCGGGGCCCACATGCTCCAGGCTAATGCGTGCCACATCGTCCACAAACTGCACCACATGGGGATTGCCCATGGACAGGCAGCTGATCCGGCGGTTCTCCCCGGCCAGGAATACCTCGCGATCCATTACCCTGTCCCCATCCAGCTTCACTGGAACCTGTTCGGGCGCGAAGGCAGGCTTGCCCATATCCACCAGCACGGAAAATACCGTGCTTTCCCGAATAAATAGTTGCAGGTCCTTCACCCCGGCACCCGTCTCAATGGTCATGCATTCCTTGCGTACACGGCCGCTCTCGTACAGGTACTTGCCAACGCAGCGAGTGGGGTTGCCAGCGGAGGGGCTTTCGCTACCGTCGGCGTTGAACACGCGCATCTTCGCGTCGCAGGTTTCACTGGGCAGAATCAGCACAATGCCGTCGCTGCCCACGCCTGTGCGCCGGTTGGACAGGCGCACGGCAAGGGACTCGGGGCTCTCCACCGTTTGGTCGAAGCAATCAAAGTAGAGGTAGTCATTGCCCGTACCGCGCATCTTCACAAAGCGGAGCTTCTCCCGCTGAGTGCGCATATCGTTGATGTCCACCAGCTCCACGTTATTGAGCGTGTAGCGGGAGGTCAGAGCGTTGGCCAGGGCATTGGCGGTATCCATGCTGGTGAACAGCGGAATGCCGCGCTCCACGGCCTTGCGGCGCATGCGTACATCCTCCAGCTGCGGCTGGCGGCCATGGCTGGAAGTGGAAATCACATACTGCACCTGATCCATTTCCAGCATTTTTTCCATCATGTCGTGGCGCACGGTGGCGGCATACAGCCCGTGGGCCAACAGCACCTTGGCCGTGCCCGGTGTGGCAAACAGGTTGAAGCCCAGCTCCGCAAACTTCCGGGCCGTATCCACAGCCTCTTGCTTGTCCTGGTCGCGCACGGTGACCAGCAGGCCGCCCGTGTGCTTCATCTTGTAGCCGGCAGCCACCATGCCCTTGTAAATGGCCTCCTGCAGGTTGGTACCGATGCCCAGCACCTCGCCGGTGGACTTCATTTCCGGCCCCAGATGGGTGTCCACATCCGCCAGCTTTTCAAAGCTGAAGCAGGGCACCTTCACTGCATAGTAGGGGCTCTGCCGGTACAGGCCCGTGCCATAACCCATGTCCTTGATCTTCTCCCCCAGCATGGCGCGTACAGCCAGGTCCACCATGGGTACGCCCGTCACCTTGCTGATGTAGGGCACGGTACGGCTGGCCCGGGGATTTGCCTCAATGACATAAACCTCGTTATGGTAAATCACATACTGGATGTTGATCAGGCCCACGGTGTTCAGCTCCAGGGCAATCGCCCGGGTGGTATCAATCAGGCGCTGATACAGCGTGCCGTTGAGGTTCCAGGCGGGATAGACCGCCATGGAGTCGCCGGAGTGCACGCCGGCCCGCTCAATATGCTCCATGATGCCGGGGATCAGCACATCCTCCCCGTCACAAATGGCGTCTGCCTCAGCCTCCACACCCTGCAGGTACTGGTCAATCAGAATGGGATTCTCAATGCCCTGGGCCAGGATGATCTTCATGTATTCAGTGATGTCCGCATCCTGGTAGGCAATGATCATGTTCTGTCCGCCCAGTACGTAGGAGGGACGTACCAATACGGGATAGCCCAGGCGATTGGCTGCCTCCAGAGCCTCCTCGCAGGTCATTACCGTGCAGCCCTGCGGGCGCTTGATGTGATGCTTCTCCATGGCGGCGTCGAACCGCTCCCGGTCCTCCGCCAGGTCGATGGCATCGGCGCTGGTGCCCAGGATGCGCACCCCGGCCTGTTGCAGGGCCTTGGTCAGTTTGATGGCCGTCTGGCCGCCAAAGGCTGCCACCACGCCCACAGGATGCTCCGTGGCGATCACGCCCAGCACATCCTCGGGTGTGAGCGGCTCGAAATACAGCCGGTCGGCGGTGTCGAAGTCCGTGGAGACGGTCTCGGGGTTGTTGTTAATCATCACCACGTCGTAGCCCGCCTGCTTGAGCATCCACACGCAATGCACGGAGGCATAGTCGAATTCGATGCCCTGGCCGATGCGGATGGGACCGGAGCCCAGCACGACTACGCAGGGCTTCTTTTCCTGCTTCTGCTCCAGGAATTCCTTGGCCTCGTTTTCCTCATCGTAGGTGGCATAGAAATACGGCGTCTGCGCCTCAAACTCAGCCGCGCAGGTGTCCACCATTTTGTACACAGGATTCCGGTGCGCCGGGGGTTCCTGGCCGCTCAGGCGGCGGATGGCGCTATCGGGATAGCCCATGGTTTTTGCCCGCAGATAGTTTTCCTCATCCACATTGCCTTCGCGCAGGCGTTTCTCCATGGCGTAGAGGTTGGCAAACTTATGCAGGAAGAACATGTCGATCTTCGTCAGCGCATGAAGTTCCTCCAGGGAAACGCCCCGGCCAATGGCCTCATAGACGGCGTACATCCGCTCATCGGTGCACCGGCCAATCAGCTCCATCAGCGCCTGATCGGACAGCTCGCCCAGTTTCTTCATCCGCAGGGTGTCGCAGCCGATTTCCGCGCCGCGCACAGCCTTCATCAGGGCCTGCTCCACGCTCACGCCGATGGCCATCACCTCACCAGTGGCCTTCATTTGCGTGCCCAGGGTGCGCTTGCCGTACACAAACTTATCAAAGGGCCACTTCGGCAGCTTGGCCACAATATAGTCCAGCGCCGGTTCAAAGCAGGCGCAGGTCTTGCCGGTAATGGCATTGCGCATTTCATCCAGGGTATACCCGATGGCGATCTGCGCGGCGCACTTGGCGATGGGATACCCGGTAGCCTTGGATGCCAAGGCAGAGGAGCGACTCACCCGGGGATTGACCTCAATAACCGCGTACTCAAAGCTGTCCGGGTTCAGGGCAAACTGGCAGTTGCAGCCGCCCTCCACCTTCAGGGCCGTAATGATGTCCAGGGCGGCCCGGCGCAGCATTTGATATTCCTTGTCCGCCAGGGTCAGCGCAGGCGCCACCACGATGGAGTCGCCGGTATGCACACCCACAGGGTCAATGTTCTCCATGGAGCACACCGCCACCACGTTGCCCAAGCTGTCCCGCATGACCTCAAACTCGATTTCCTTCCACCCGGAAATGCAGCGCTCCACCAGAATCTGGGTAATGGGCGACAGGCGCAGGCCGTTTTCGGCAATCTCCTCCAGTTCCGCGCGGTTCTGGCAGATACCGCCGCCGCTGCCGCCCAGGGTGTATGCCGGGCGCACAATGACAGGATAGCCGATTTTCTCCGCAAAGGCCAGCGCGTCGGGAACATTCTCCACCACTTCGCTGGGAATGCAGGGCTGGCCGATGGCTTCCATGGTTTCCTTGAATTTCAGCCGGTCCTCCGCCTTCTCGATGGTTTCACAGGTAGCGCCCAGGAGCTTGACCCCGTGGGCATCCAGGAAGCCCTCCTTGGCCAGCTGCATGGACAGGGTCAGGCCGTTCTGGCCGCCCAGGGTGGACAGCAGGCTGTCCGGCTTTTCCTTCAGGATAATGCGCCGGATGGTTTCCAGGGTCAGCGGCTCAATGTAAATTTTATCCGCGGAAGCCCGGTCGGTCATGATGGTGGCCGGGTTCGGGTTCACCAGGATAACCTCCAGCCCTGCCTGCTTCAGCGCACGGCAGGCCTGAGAACCGGCATAGTCAAACTCGGCGGCCTGCCCGATGACGATGGGACCGGAGCCGATAATCATTACGCGGTGCAGTTCAGGATTCAGCGGCATTGGTAATCTCCTCCCATCATTTGCATAAAGCGGTCAAACAAGAAGCGCGTGTCCAGGGGACCGCCGCAGGCTTCCGGATGGAACTGTACGGAGAAGGCGGGCATGTCCTTGTAATCCAGCCCTTCGCAGGTGCCATCGTTCCCGTTGATAAAGCGCAGGGTGGCATTGGCAGGCAGCGTCTCCGCGTCTACGGCAAAGCCGTGATTCTGGCTGGTCATATAGCTCCGTCCGGTTATCAGATCCTTGGCGGGTTGGTTGGCGCCCCGGTGGCCATATTTTAGCTTGCGGGTTTTTGCCCCCTGGGACAGCGCCAGCAGCTGATGGCCCAGGCAGATGCCAAAGGTGGGAATTTTCTGCAATTCCAGCAGGGACAGCTGCTCAATGATGCTGGTATTGTCCGCCGGATCTCCGGGGCCATTGGAAAGCATGACGCCATCAGGCTTGAGAGCAAGGATTTCCGCGGCTGTAGTGTCCGCGGGGACGCAGGTGACGTGGCAGCCGCGTTCCTCCAGGCAGCGCTGGATGCTTCCCTTGGCGCCAAAATCCCACAGCACAACGTGATACTTGCCTTGGGTCTTGCCCTCGGTAATCTCTTTGCAGCTCACATCCTGCACCGCGGGATGGAAGGGCAACGCCCGGAGCTTGGCAATCACGGCATCGGTATTTTCCGGCTTTTCCATCAGCAGGGCTGCGTTCATAACGCCCGCGCTGCGGATGCGCCGGGTCAGGCGGCGGGTATCCAGCCCGCACAGCCCCGGGATGCCTTCCTGACGCAGATACTCGTCCAGTGTACCCTGGCAGCGGAAATTGCTGGGATCGTGGCACCACTCCCGCACCACATACGCGCTCAGGCCTGGCCGGGCGCTTTCAAAGTCCTCTGGAATAACGCCATAATTGCCGATGGTCGGGAAGGTCTGAATCACGATTTGCCCTTCATAGCTGGGATCGGTGATGGTTTCCAGGTAACCGGTCATGGCGGTGGTAAACACCAGCTCCGCATAAACGTCCTTCTCCGCGCCAAACCGGGTTCCCTCAAAGAGTTGCCCATCGGCCAGCAGTAAATATCCTTTGTTTTCCATTTTCCCTTTCCCTCACTTCATTACGGTTACAAGCACGGCTTTTTGCGCATGCAGCCGGTTCTCCGCCTCGTCGAAAATTTCCGTCGCATGGGCCTCAAATACGTCAGCCGTTATCTCCTCGCCACGGTGGGCAGGGAGGCAATGCTGCACCATGCATCCCGCATGGGCAACGCTTAGGAGTTCCGCGTTCACCTGGTAGCCCTGGAACACGCGCTCCCGCACGGCCTTTTCCTCCTCCTGGCCCATGGACGCCCACACGTCAGTAAAGACTACGTCCGCATCCTTAGCCGCTTCCAGGGGCGATTCAGTGCACAGGAACATGCCGGGATAATCCTTGGTAAATTCCATCACCTTCGGATCGGGTTGGTAATCCTTGGGGCAGGCCACGGACACATGCATGCCGGTTTTCAGTCCGCCCACAATCAGGGAATTGGCCATGTTGTTTCCGTCGCCGATGTAGCACATGTTCAGCCCCGCCAGCTTACCCTTGTGCTCCCGGATGGTCATCAGATCCGCCAGCACCTGGCACGGGTGGCAGAAGTCCGTCAGGCCGTTAATAATCGGGATGGAGCCGTACCGGGCCAGATCCTCCACCTCTTCCTGGGCAAAGGTGCGGATCATGATGCCATCCAAATAACGGCTGAGTACCCGGGCTGTGTCCTGCACGGGTTCTCCCCGGCCGATCTGCAAATCCCGGGAAGAGAGGAACAGCGCGTGGCCCCCCAGCTGATACATACCCGTTTCAAAGCTGACGCGGGTGCGGGTGGAGGACTTTTCAAAAATCATGCCCAGAGTTTTTCCCGCCAGCAAGGGGTGAGCAATGCCGGCCTTGCGCTCCGCCTTGAGCCGGTCCGCCAGGTCCAGTATGCCGAGAATTTCCTCCGGGGTGCAGTCCATGAGCTTCAACAGGTGTTTCACGGTCTCATCCTCCGCCTTTCTTCTATTGTCCTTCGGCTTATTGTACACGCTTCCGGCGCGTTTGTGAAGCCCCTTTCACACCTTTTCCAGCCCGCGCATAAGCTGAAGGCGAGGATTGATGAAAGGAGCGCGAATCATGCAACAGCAATCCACTACATCCACCCCGGTGGTATGTCCCCGCGGCACCAGTGCCTATACCTGGCAGGAAGGCGACACCCTGGAGAGCGTCGCCCGTGACCGGGGCATCACCGCCCAGTCCATGACCCTGGCCAACCCGGACACGGACTTCAACACCCTGGCCGCAGGCAGCACCGTGTGCATCCCGCCCCGCATTTTCAGCTGCCTGAGCGGCGAGCTTTATCAGGTCAAGGCAGGAGATACCTTCCAGAAAATCGCGGAAGCCTACGGCATCAGTACCCTGGAACTGGCGGAGCGCAATCCCGGCGTTAAGGAAAGCGAGCTGCAAATCGGCCAGGTCATCTGCGTGCCCAAGACAGAAACCTCCAACGGCGGCAACCAGCAAAATGGTTCCACCTCCACCTGGAGCTGCCCCGCGGGCTACGCGGCGCGCACCGTCCGGGAAGGTCAAAGCTACGCCGATCTGCTCATCGAGAACAACGTCTCCTACCGTGCCATGCGTACTACCAACCCCCAGCTGGTTCCCGGACGGTTGATCACAGGTATGCGCTACTGCGCGCCGCCCGCCGGCACCCGTCAGTTGTGCGGCACAGGCACCCAAACCTATACCGTGCAGCCAGACGAAACCCTGGCCATGGTAGCCGAGCGCTTCCGCACCACGCCGGGAAGGCTCATGCAGCTCAATCCCACGCTGTTGCCCACGGACTTTTCCTCAGGCACCATCATCTGCGTGCCCTGACGCCCGAAAAAAAGGATCGGCTATGCCGGTCCTTTTTTAACGGTGATCCCGCTGCGCCAGATATGCCGCCTGTCCCTGGGCAAAGGCATCGCCGCCCTGCGCGTCCACGGCTACCACCAGGGGCAGCTCCTGCAGGGTCAGCCGCTTGATGGACTCCGGACCCAGGTCGTCATAGGCGATCACTTCACAGGAGGTTACGCAGCTGGCCATGAGCGCCGCCGCGCCGCCAATGGCGGCAAAATACACCGCGGGATACGCCTGCATGGCTTCCACCACCGGCGCGGTACGCTTGCCCTTGCCAATCATGCCCCGCAATCCCTTTTCCAGGAGCTTTGGAGTATAGGCATCCATGCGGATGGATGTGGTAGGGCCAATGGAGCCAATGGCGCGCCCAGCGGGGGTAGGCGTAGGGCCAGCATAATAAATCACCTGTCCCTCCAGGGGCAAGGGGAGCGTTTCCCCACGCTCCATGGCTTCCACCAGGCGCAAATGCGCGGCATCCCGGGCAGTATACACCACGCCGGAAAGCAATACCTGATCCCCCGCGCGCAGGGACAGAACGTCCTCCCGGGACAGGGGTGTGGTTAGCTTGCGGATCATGGCTTTCCCTCCTTACAGGGTGATGCTTTGGTGACGGGTTACATGGCAGCTCACATTTACGGCCACCGGCAGGCCCGCAATATGCGTGGGCGCGGTAAGGATGTGCAGCCCCAGGGCAGTGGTTTCTCCCCCCAGGCCCTGGGGGCCAATGCCCGTGCGGTTGATTTCCGCCAAGAGTTCTTCCTCCAGCGCTGCATAGTACGGATCGGGATTACGCTGGTCCAGGGGCAGCAGCAGCGCTTCCTTGGCCAGCTGGGCCACCCGCTCAAAGTCGCCGCCAATGCCGATGCCCAGCACCATGGGCGGGCAAGGATTCGCGCCCGCGTCGCGCACGGTTTGCAACACCATCCGTTTCACGCCCGCCAGACCGTCGGCAGGGGTAAGCATTTTCAGCTGGCTCATGTTCTCGCTGCCAAAGCCTTTGGGCGCCACGGTGAGCTTCAGCGTATCCCCAGGCACCAGCTGCACATGCAGGATGGCCGGGGTGTTATCCCCGGTATTCACCCGTCGCAAAGGGTCGCCCACCACGGACTTGCGCAGCAACCCCTCCGTGTAGCCCTTGCGGACGCCCTCATTCACCGCGGCCTGGAAATCCCCGGTGATATGCACGTCCTGCCCCACCTGGGCAAACACCACCGCCATGCCCGTATCCTGGCAGATGGGCATTCGCTCCTGCCGGGCAATCTGCTCATTGCGGCACAGGATATGCAGGATCTCCCGCGCAGGGGCAAAGGGCTCCTGCCGCTCCGCGGTGCACAGGGCACAGCGGACGTCCTCCGCCAGGAAGCAGTTGGCCTCCACGCATAGCTTAGCAATGGCCTCCGTCACCTGGGATGCGTCAATCTCTCTCATGGGCGTTCCTCCCCCTGCAACAGTTTTTTCAGCCGAAGCGACGCGGCCTTCACCGCGTTTTTCTTTTCTCCCGCCTCCACCAGCACAGCCTGGGCCTGACGCAGCTCGTTTCCCTGGAGCATGGCCTCCACCAGGCGGGCCTCCAGGCTCACCTCCGCCGCAGGCGCGGGCGCACTGGGCAGCTCCACGCCATGGAAATCCAGCACCAGGCAATATTCGCCCTTCTCCGTCTTTGGGTTGGCCCGCAGCGCCGCCAGAACCTCCGCCGCGCTTCCACGCAGGGTCAGTTCATGGAGCTTGGTCAGGTCGCAGCTGACGGAAGCCATGGTTCCCGGCAGGGTTTCCGCCACGGTTTCCATGAGCTCAATCACTCGAAAGGGCGACTCGTGCACCACCGCCACGGGCACGCCCGCGGCCATGGCCAGCAGCTTTTCCCGCAGGGCTTTCTTTTCCCTGGGAAGGAAACCGTAAAAGGCGAATTCCCGGGTATCCATGCCGCTGATGGACAGGGCGCACACCGCTGCGCAGCATCCCGGTATCGCCACCACGGGAATGCCCCGCTTCACCGCCGCCTGCACCAGGCCATAGCCCGGGTCGGAGATGCAGGGCGTTCCCGCGTCGGTGGTCAGCGCCAGGTCAATGCCTTCCTCCAGCATTCGCTCCGCCAGAGCTTCGCCCTTGTCCGCCTCGTTGTGTTGGTGGCAGCTGGTGAGCGGCGTATCAATGCCGAAATGGTTGGTGAGCTTCCGGGTGACCCGCGTATCCTCGGCGGCAATCAGCGCCACGCTCCGCAGCACCTCCACAGCCCGGGGCGTCATGTCCCCCAGGTTGCCGATGGGCGTTCCCACCACATACAGCGTAGGCATAGGCTCCTCCTCCGGTGGTTCCGTTTACAGTTTTTCCGCCACGCGCAGTTTGGCGCTGCGCGCACGGGGGTTGCGGGCAATCTCCTCCGCCGTGGGCGGCACAGCGCCCCGGGCCAGAATGCGCACCTTGGGCTTGCGGCCACAGGTGCATACAGGCGCCTTGGGCGGACAGACGCACGGGTTTTGCAGCCGCTGGAAGCAGCGCTTGGTCAGCCGGTCCTCCAGGGAATGGAAGGTGATGACCAGCAGCCTGCCGCCGGGCTTCAGGCAGTCCACGAAGTCCTCCAGGGCCCGGTCCAGCGGGTCCAGCTCGTCATTGACCGCAATGCGCACCGCCTGGAAAGTACGCCTCGCCGGATGCCCGTCATCCTTGCGGCGGACGGCCTTGGGGATGGCAGCGTCCACCACGCGCACCAGATCCTGGGTGGTGCGCAGGGGCTGCGTTTGCCGCCGCTCCACCACAAAGTGGGCAATGCGGGCCGCCCATTTTTCCTCGCCGTATTCCCGGAGGATGCGGGTCAGTTCCCCCTCGCTGACCTCCGCCAGCAGGTCCGCCGCCGTCATGCCCTGGGAACGGTCCATACGCATGTCCAGTGGCGCGTCCTCATGGTAGGAAAATCCCCGCTCCGCCTGGTCCAGCTGTGGCGAGGACACGCCCAAATCCAGCAGCGCCCCATCCAAGGGCGGCGCGCCAGCCTGGGACAGCAGCGCCTTTGCATCGTGAAAATTGCCGTGAATCGCATGGAAGCCGGGATACTGCTCCAGCCGCGCCGTAGCGGCGGCAATGGCGTTCTCGTCCCGGTCAATGCCATAGAGGGTTGCCGTGCCGCCCGAGGCCTCCAGCATCGCCCCGCTATGTCCGCCGCCGCCCAGGGTTCCGTCTGCGTAAACGCCGTTTTCCCGGACGTTCATCCACTGGAGCACTTCCGCCAGCAGCACCGGTTCGTGGACGAATGCCATGGCACGCCCTCCTTCTTTTCATAAAAGGGCCTTCGGGCCGGAAAGGCTCGAAGGTTTTTTCCAGTATAGCACATTTTTACCGCCAGGGCAATCCCAATTCCGTGCGCGCAGCTCCAGCCAGATACAGCGATCCGGCCACGATCACCACGCCATCCTCCCCGGCGCTTGCCCGCGCCCGGGGCAGCGCACAGGCAAGGTCCGGCACGCTATGCGCCTGATGGCCCGCCGCGCGGAACAGCCCGGCCAGCTGTTCACCGTTCATGGCCCTGGGGCTTTCCGGCGTCACCGTAACAATACTTTTCCCCAAGGAGCCCAGTATCTCCAGCATTTCCGGGCGCAGATGATCCTCCAGCACGCCGGTGACCAGCACGCGGCGTTTATCCGTTAGAAAGGTATCCACATAGGTTTTCAGGGCGCCGAGCCCCTGGGCATTGTGTCCCCCATCCAACAGGATGTTTTCGTGCCATTCCAGCCGCGCAGGCCAGCGGGTGGCAGCGATGCCCTCCGCCACAGTTTCCCGGGAAACCCGGATACCTGCATGGCGCAGAGCGTATATGGCATGGGCCGCCGTGAGCGCATTGGTCAGCTGGTGCGCCCCGGGCAGATTCACCCGCAGGGACAGCGGCTCGCCATCCCAGAGGATTTCCGCCGTGGAGCCGTACATGTCACAGGCGGGATGGAGCAGCTGTTCTGTCCGCAGCTGGGTGAGCGGCGCGTTCAGCTCCGCTGCCCGATGCGCAAACACAGCTTCCACCGTCTTTACAGCTGGGTGGCATACCACCGGGACCCCCGGCTTGATGATGCCCGCCTTTTCCCCAGCGATTTGCTCGACGGTATCCCCCAGCAGCTGCATGTGATCCAGGCCAATGGCCGTGATGGCGCTTACCAGGGGCGTGATTACATTGGTGGGGTCCAGGCGTCCGCCCAGGCCCACCTCAATCACCATCAGGTCCACTTGCTGCGCCTGAAAAATCAGCAGCGCCAGGGCGGTGCCCAACTCAAAGGCCGTGGGCTGAATGCCCTGGCCGCGCAGCTTTTCCGCCGCATCCAGTACCTGATTGCCATACTGTTCCAGCAGCGCATCGGAAACAGGCGCGCCGTCCAGGCGTATGCGTTCGTTGTACGCCTGTAAAAAGGGAGAAGTATACAGCCCGGTGCGATACCCGGCCTGGCGCAGCACCCGCTCCACCATGGCGCAGACGCTTCCCTTGCCGTTGGTCCCCGCCACGTGAATGGCGGGGACGCGACAGTTCAGGCCCAGAGCATCCAGCAGCGCGCGGGTGTTTTGCAGCCCTACCTTGTGCCCGGTATAACGGGCGCCGTGTATGGCCGCAATCACTTCCTGGGCATTTCTCATAGGCTTTGCTTCAGCTCCGCAATCCGCTCGTTCAGGGAAACAGCCTTCTTCTCGTTGGCTTCCAGCTTTTCCTTTTCCGCTTCCACCAGCTGGGCAGGGGCCTTGCTCAGGAAGCCTTGGTTGGAGAGCTTGCCCTTGGCCCGCTCAATCTCCTTCTCCACGGTGGCCAGTTCCTTGTTCAGGCGGGCAATTTCCTTTTCAAAGTCCACCAGGTCACCCAGGGGAATGAACAGCTCGCCTGCCAGGCACACAGCGCTGACGGTCTTTTCCGTCACCGCGTCGCGGCTTTCAATGAGCTGGCTCTCGGAGGCGCCAGCCAGGCGCTTGAAGTACGGTTCCCCCTCCGCCAGGGCCTGTTGCCAGCCTTCGCCGGGCAGAAGCATCAGCCGGGTGCGCCGGGAAGCCGCCACGTTCATCTCCGCCCGCAGGTTGCGGATGGTACGGATGACCTCCATGATGCCTTCCATCTCCCGCTCCTGGGCCGGGAAGTCATACTCCGGCTTGCATTCCGGCCAGGGCGCCAGCATCAGGAAGCCTTCCGTGCCGGGGAGATACTTGTACACCTGTTCGGTGAGGAAGGGCATGAAGGGATGCAGCAGCTTCAGCAGGCCCTCCAGCACGTAGAGCAGCACAGCCTGCACGCTATGCTTGGCCGCTTCGTCCTCGCCGGTGAGGCGGGACTTGGCCAGCTCAATGTACCAGTCGCAGAACTCGCTCCAGGCAAAGTCATAGATACGGGTGGCGGACAGGCCGAAGTCGCCCTCCTCGTTGTGGGCGCTGATGTCCCGCACGGCATCCTGGAAGCGGGTCAGAATCCACTGATCCGCCAGGGTCAGCTGGTTCAGGTCCACCGGGCGGCGGGTATCCACGTTCATCAGCACGAAGCGGGAGGCGTTCCACACCTTGTTGGCAAAGTTCCGGGCGGACTCCACCTTCTCCTTGGAGAAACGGGTATCGTTGCCGGGGCTTACGCCCATGGACAGGGAGAAGCGCAGGGCGTCCGCGCCGTACTCGTCGATGATCTCCAGGGGATCCACGCCGTTGCCCAGGGACTTGGACATCTTCCGTCCCAGCTCATCCCGCACCAGGCCATGGATGAGCACGGTCTTGAAGGGCGTCTCTCCCATTTCCTCCACGCCGCAGGTAATCATCCGGGAAACCCAGAAGGTGATGATGTCATAGCCCGTCACCAGCACATCCGTGGGATAGAAATACTTCAGGTCCTCGGTGTTGTCCGGCCAGCCCAGGGTGGAGAAAGGCCACAGCGCGGAGGAGAACCAGGTGTCCAGCACGTCCTCATCCTGATGGATATGGGCGCTGCCGCACTTGGAGCACACCGTGGGGTCCTCCCGGCGCACCATCATTTCGCCACAGTCGTCGCAGTACCACACAGGAATGCGGTGTCCCCACCAGAGTTGGCGGCTCACGCACCAGTCGCGGATGTTTTCCATCCAGTTCATGTAGTTCTTGGTGAAGCGCGCAGGCACAAACTGGGTCTTGCCGCTGGTCACCGCCTCAATGGCCGGCTTGGCCAGGGGCTTCATGTCCACAAACCACTGCTTGGATACCATGGGTTCAATGGTGGTATGGCAGCGGTAGCAGGTGCCCACCTCATGCTTGAGGGGCTCCACGGCCTTGAGCAGACCCAAAGCCTCCAGGTCCGCCACAATGGCCTTGCGGGCCTGGGCGGTGGTCATGCCGGCATACTTGCCGCAGTCCAGCACATGGGGCTCGTTCACCGTGGCCTTGCCGGAAGCAAACAGCTCGTCGGAGGCCGCCTTCTCCGCGGGGCCGGTCATGTGCCCGTCATAGGTGAACACCCGCACAATGGGCAGCTGATGCCGCTGGCCCACCTCGAAGTCGTTGGGATCGTGGGCGGGGGTGATCTTCACCACGCCGGTACCCTTGGTCATGTCCGCGTGCTCGTCCAGCACAATGGGGATCTCGCGGTTCACCAGAGGCAGCATCACATGACAGCCATGCAGGTGCTTGTAGCGCTCGTCCTCGGGATTGATGGCCACAGCGGTATCGCCCAGCATGGTTTCGGGACGGGTGGTGGCCAGCTCCAGCATCTCGCCGGTTTCCTTCACGGGGTACAGCAGATGCCAGAAATGGCCGTCCTGCTCCTTGTACTCCACCTCGGCGTCGGAGATAGAGGTCTGGCAGCAGGGGCACCAGTTCACCAGGCGGTTACCCCGGTACATCAGGCCCTTTTCATACAGCCGGCAGAAGGTTTCCCGCACCGCCCGGGAGCAGCCCTCGTCCATGGTGAAGCGTTCCCGGCTCCAGTCGCAGCTCACACCCATGCGCCGCTGCTGGTGCACAATGCGTCCGCCGTACTCGTCCTTCCACTTCCAGGCCCGCTCCAGGAAGGCTTCCCGGCCGATGCTGTCCTTGGTCAGGCCTTCCTTGGCCATGGCCTCCACAATCTTGACTTCCGTGGCGATGGCCGCGTGGTCCGTGCCCGGCAGCCACAGGGTCGGGTCGCCCTTCATGCGATGGTAGCGAATGGCCGCATCCTGCAGGGTGCAGTCCATGGCGTGACCCATGTGCAGTTGGCCGGTGATGTTGGGCGGAGGCATCACAATGGTAAAGGGTTTCTTGCCCGGCACCCGATGCGCCGTAAAAGCCCCGCTCGTCTCCCACGCCTGATAAATGTCGTTCTCAATGGCCTGCGGATTGAATTTTGTTTCCATTTCCGCGCCGTTTTTCTGCGTTTCCATGCGCACAATTCTCCTTCCTTAGCCGATGATGTCCAGTAGCAGCAGCGCGCCCACCAGAGCAACCGCGCATCCCGCCGCCTTTACCGCAATGTTTGCCTTGTCCCCCTTTTCTGGGAACAGCCGGCCGCTGATGGGACCGGAGGTATATACAAGGACCGCGCCCAGGATCAACAGCGCCAGTCCGGGCACGTTTAACCGGGACAGCACTTTCTCACCGTAGGACATGGGATCACCTCCTGCTGCACGTCGTGTCAATGTAAAAAAGCAGCCCCGTCCCAAAGGACGGAGCTGCTTTCCGTGGTACCACCTTCATTCGCGGACGACAAAGTCGCCGCCTCATGGGCGCGATAACGGGCGCACCCGCATCCGGCTAAGAAGGGTTGCTTCCTCACCAGACGCTCTCCAAAGCGACCTTCCCGGGTGTGCCACCTGCGCGGTCTTTCAGCCAATGAACCGCGCTCTCTAATGGCGCACAGCCCGGTACTCCTCTTTGTCCGCGAGCTGTATGACGGCAATTAGGCCTGCTTCTTATCCTCGTCCATCTTGACGACCTGAACGCCGTTGTAGTAGCCGCAGTGCTTGCACACACGGTGCGCCAGCTTCATCTGATGGCACTGGGGGCATTCCACAATGCCGGGCAGGCTCAGCTTCCAGTTCGCCTGACGGCTGTGCTTGCGAGCCTTGGAGATTTTTCCCTTGGGAGTGGCCATAGTTACACCTCCTCATCCTTTGTCAGCAATTGCTGCAATGCCGCAAAAGGATGCTCTTTCTGCAATTCCTTCTGGCGAGCGGTAGTTTCAATGTCCCCGCCGTACTGCTTAAGCAGGCCCTGGCAGTCTTCCTTGCACAGGAAGCGCATGGGCAGATTCAGCACCGCAAGAGACATGGCCAGCTTTTCAAACCCGATGGCGGAACCGGAGTAGGCGTACTGCTCGTCATCCTCCGGATCGGCGTCCCTCAGGAAGGTTTCCCGAAAGGGCACCCGGACCTCCGCCTGCGCGGGTGCGAGACAGTTCGCGCACATCGCGTGAGCCACTGTCCTCAGCTCGCCTTCCACCGTTACCTGCTCCTCCTCGGTGCTGTAAGTTCCCTCCAGCACGGCGGGGTCAAAGGTAATCGTTTCGCCACCAATCTCCTGGGGCGCGATCTCTTGCTCCACACGGAAAGCATACGGCTCTCCGGGATGCTTCAGCGCGATGGAAACGTCCAAAAACATACGCTCACCTCAAACGTGACCTTAGCTATTATAGAGGTATCCCGCAAAATTGTCAACAGCAATTTGCGAAAGAAATTACGCTTTTTCCACCAGTTCAAGGGTATCCCGGGCAATCATGATCTCCTCATTGGTGGGAATGACGATCACCTTGACCGTGCTATCGGGCGTGGAAATGATGGTCTCTTTCACATTGGGAGCCGTGCAAGCCTCGTTCTTTGCCTCGTCCAGCTTGATACCCATGTAACCGAAGCCCTCGATCACACGCTGGCGCAGATGCGCATTGTTCTCGCCGATGCCTGCGGTGAAGATAATGGCGTCCGCGCCCTGCAGCGCAGCCATGTAAGAGCCAATGTATTTCTGGATGCCATAGATCAGCATGTCCCGGGCCAGGATGGCGTCCTTGTCCCCGGCGTCAGCCGCGGCGTCGATGTCCCGCATGTCGCTCTTGCCGCCAATGCCCAGCAGGCCGGACTGCTTGTTCATCATGGTCAGCACTTCGTCCACGGACTTCTTGTCGTTATTGGCGATAAACTGCACCACGGCCGGATCGCAGCTGCCACAGCGGGTGCCCATGATCAAGCCCTCCAGAGGCGTAAGGCCCATGGAAGTATCCTGGCACTTGCCATCCTTCACCGCGGAAAGGCTGGAGCCATTGCCCAGGTGGCAGATGATGAACTTCTTGCCCATGGGGTCCACACCCAGGAACTCGCACACCCGCTTGCTCACATAGCGGTGGCTGGTACCATGGAAGCCATAACGGCGCACGCCGATGGTCTCCTCATACTTCTTGGGCACGCCATACATGTAAGCCTTGGGGGGCATGGTCTGATGGAAAGCGGTGTCGAACACGGCCACCTGGGGCGTGGTGGGCATGACCTTCTCGCAGGCCTCGATGCCCATGAGGTTGGCGGGGTTATGCAGCGGTCCCAGCGGGATGCAGCGGCGAATGGCGTCCTTCACCTGCTGGTTGATGATGACGGACTCGGAGAATTCCTTGCCGCCATGCAGCACGCGGTGTCCCACCGCGCCGACTTCCTCCACGCTCTTGATGACACCCTTCTCGGGGTCCTGCAGCGCAGAGAGCATCATCTCCGTGGCTTCCACGTGGTCCTTGACAAACTTGGTGATCTCCACCACCTTTTTGTCGGCGGAGGTCTGCTTCAGGTGGCCGCCCTCAATGGCGATGCGCTCCACCTGTCCCTTGGCGATGACCTTTTCTCCCTCCATGTCGATCAGCTGATACTTCAAGGAGGAAGAACCGGCATTGACAACCAGAATTTTCATGGGCTTTGTCTCCTTACACGTATGTATTTATAAAGACACTATGGTGAACAGGTCGGACGCATGCGCCGTGTTCATTTTCCATACAAAAAAGAACAGGCCTATCCGGTGAAGTCCATCAGTACTCCGCCGGATAGGAAGCAGGCATGCGTTTATTTACTTGACAATCTCGCCCATGGTGTCCCGGCCGCAGCAGGCAGCGTTGGACTCATCGGTGTCGATATGCATGGCCAGCGCAAACTTGTCGCTCACACGCACCACCACATCTCCGAAGATCAGGGCACGCTCGGGAGTGTTCAGCTTCACGCTGACCACGTCCTTGTCCTTCACGCCCATCTCTTCGGCATCCGCAGGCGTCATATGGATGTGCCGCTTGGCCGCGATAACGCCCTCGCTGATTTCCACTTCGCCCTTGGGTCCCACCAGCTTGCACGCGCCGCTGCCGGCGATGTCGCCAGACTCACGGATGGGAGCGGCCACGCCGATGGAACGGGCATCCGTCAGGGAAATCTCCACCTGGGTGGCACTGCGCACCGGGCCCAGAATGCTCACGCCGGAGAGGGTCTTCTTGGGGCCAACCACGTCCACGCGCTCTTCGCTGGCGTACTGGCCGGGCTGGGAAAGCATTTTCTTGATATGCAGCTCATAGCCCGCGCCGAACAGGGTCTCCAGATCCTGCTGGGTTACATGTACATGGCGGGCGGAAGTTTCAACGATAAAGGGTTTCATCGTACATCCATCCTTTCTGTTGTGTCAACCAATATTATATCATCTTTCCAGCGTTTGTAAAGTTCCATTTCCGCCTATTTCCTGGGATTTCCCGCCCTTGTACCCAATCGGCCGGGCATGGTATAATAGGCCATCTTCAAGGCAGGGAGGCATGCGTTCATGCGCACAGTGGGCGTCATCGCGGAATATGATCCCTTTCACCTGGGGCATGCTTATCATTTGCAGCAGGCGAGGCAACGCACGCAGGCCGATTGGGTGCTGTGCGTGATGTCCGGCTGCTTTACCCAGCGCGGGCAGGGTGCGCTGCTTTCCCCTGCGCAAAGGGCCCGCATGGCTTTGGAAAGCGGTGCGGACGTGGTGCTGGAGCTCCCGGTTCCCTGGGCCGTTCGGGAGGCGGAGCATTTTGCCCTGGGCGGCATCAGCATTTTGCACAGGTTGGGATGTATCACCCATGTGGCCTTTGGCGCGGAGACCGACGATCTTCCCGCCCTTTCCCGTTGCGCGGCGCTGCTGGAGCAGCCCTCGCCCAGCCTGGACGCAGCGGTGCGGGAGCGGCTTGCCCAGGGCGTTTCCCATCCTGCGGCCCTGGGCGGCGCGCTGGAAGCGCTTTTTCCCGGTCTGGGGCTATCCAAACCCAACAATGTCCTTGGGCTATGTTATCTGCGGGCCTTGTTACGGCTGCATTCGTCCATGCAGCCAGTGCTGGTTCCCCGCGCCGGTGATTACCATGCCACGGACTGGAGCGGAGGTTTCCCTTCCGCCACTGCCGTTCGCGGTGCCATATCCCGCGGGGACTGGCTCCGCGTTTCCCAGGCCCTGCCGCAGCGGTCCTATGCTCTCCTGCGTGCCGCAGTGCAGCGTGGCGAGCTGTTTCACCCCCAGGTGCTGGACACCCTGCTGCTGTATTTGCTCCGCACCACCGGGCCGGAGGCCTTGCGCCAGCTGCCCGGTTGCACGGAAGGCATGGAAAACCGGCTGATCTCCGCCGCGCGGACGGCCACAAGCCGCCGGGAGCTCCTGGCCGCCGCCAAAACCCGCCGCTATCCCTATGCACGGCTCTCCCGGCTCTGCGCGCATCTGCTGCTGGGCCTGCGCGCCCAGGAAGTTCGGCCAGGACTTCTTCCCCCCTATGCGCGGTTGCTGGGCTTCCGCCGGGAGGCCCGGCCACTTTTGCGCTCCATCAAGGCAAGCGGCTTTCCCCTGCTGGAGAAAGCCGCTGATGCGCCCCGGGACAACGTGATTTTCCAGTCGGACATGCGTGCCTATGACCTGTGGTGTCTGGGCGCGGGCCTGCGCCCGGGCCTTGGATACCGGCAAGGCGTCGTCCTGGTGGACTAGGCTCAAGTATTCCGGGTGCGGATACTCTGGATGTTCGCATACTCGGAGAGATGGTTCACAATGTCCTTATAGGTGGTTTTCCCCTGCATATCCAGGGTGTAGAGGTTGGTATACAGGTTGTACTTCCCCTTGTTCTCCACATGGAAGTCAATATCCAGCACCTTGATGCCCGCCTGCTCGAAATAGCTGTTGATATAGGCAAGGGTATCCACGCGATGGATGAATTTAACTTCCACATTTTTCACGCTGTTGACCCGCACCAGCTTTTGCAGCAGCGCCAGGGTAATCATAACGATGGCACACCCGGCCACCGCCAAACCATAGTACCCCATGCCAGCCGCCAGGCCAAGGCAGGCGGCATTCCACAGGGAAGCCGCCGTAGTCAGGCCGGCGATTTTCTTTTGGCTGATGAAGATGGTTCCCGCACCCAAAAAGCCAATGCCGCTGACCACCTGGGCGCTGATGCGTCCCATGCTTACGGCAATGCCGCTGTTGGGATTGTTCAGATTCAGGGTAATGGTATCGGCAATCATGTATGTCTCCAGCATGGCAATGGTCGCCGCGCCCACGCACACCAGCACATGGGTGCGCATGCCCGCAGGCCTGTTTTTCCTCTCCCGCTCAATACCAATGACACAGCCGACCAGGACCGCCAACAGCAGCCGTATGCCCGCTTCCCACCAAACCATACGCGTTCCTCTCTTTACTCGTAAAGGGAGCGGTTCATTGCGCCCCCTCCTACGTAAAATTCTTGTAAAAATATTACCATATCCTGCCGAATAATTCAAGTTTCCTTTGTGGAACAGGCATAATGAGCAAAGGAGCGGAATCTTCCGCTCCCCCGGCCCGCGCCGCTACCTGGCATTCGCCCGTTCCCTGCTGAAAAGCTTTAGCAGCCCACGAAGGAATTTCGGCGCCTTGACACAGACCAGCCGAATGCTCACCTCAAGTCACCTCCCCGCTTTTCCCAGGCGAAGCAGCACCAGCCCCGCGCAGATCAGCACAAAGCCCAGCAGCGCCACCCATGCCCATCCAGGAATGCACAGAAAGAGCAGTACGACGCCCAGCCCTACCAGCACGATTCCTGCCAATACCAGCGCCTGATTTCCCGGCTGCTTGTAGCAGCGCGTATAGCCATTGCTCATCTGCCGCTTTTTTTGCATATGCCTCCCCCGTTTCCCTTTCATTGTATGCGCGGCACGCCAAAAAAGAACGGCGGGAATGACACGCACATGTCAGCTTCCCGCCGTTGGATTCAATCGTGTACGCCATAGATGGTGCAGGCATTGCGATAGGTATAGGCCGCCACCTGTTCGAAGGTTTCTCCCCGCAAAAGCGCAATTTTCTCCGCCACATAACGCACATTGGCGGGCTCGTTGCGCCTGCCGCGCACAGGCTCGGGGGCCAGGTACGGGCTATCAGTCTCGATAAGCAGGCGATCCTCCGGCACGTTCATTGCCGTTTGCTGAAGGTGGGGCGCCTTTTTGAAAGTGACCGGCCCGGCAAAGGAAATATAGAACCCCATGTCCAGGTATTCCTTCGCGGACTCCCAGCTGCCGGAATAGCAATGGATGATACCCCGGGGCAGGCGGGAGCGCCGGGAGCGGAACAGTGCCAGCATATCCCCGTGGGCATCCCGGATATGGAACACCGCCGGCGCCCCCAGGGTATAGGCCAGCTCGATCTGCGCCTCGCACACCTCCCGCTGGACCTGCCGCGGACTAAAATCGTAATAGTAGTCCAGGCCGATTTCTCCAATGGCCTTGGCCTGTCCAGCGGTATACCAGTCCGTCAGATGCTGCAGGTCAGCTTCCCGGAAGCCTTTGGCCTCATGGGGATGTATGCCCACCACGGCCACACATCCCGGATGTTCCGCCGCAAAGGCCACCCCATGGGCGGAGGTCGCCATATCGGAGCCAACCACCGCCATGCGGGTCACGCCGTTTTCCGCCATGCGCTGCAGTACCGCGTCCCGGTCCTGGTCAAACTTTTCCTCGTCCACATGGCAGTGGGAATCGAAAAGCGCCGTCATCCGATGATGGCACCGTCCTCCACGCCTTCCTGAACGGAAACCAGCTTCAAATGGTCCTCCGCGTCCACGGCGGAAAGAATCATGCCCTGGCTTTCAATGCCGGCCAGCTTCGCCGTCTTGAGGTTGGAAATCAGCACCACCTGTCGGCCCACCAGCTCCTCGGGCGTATAGTACTGGGCGATGCCGCTGACCACCGTGCGGGTACCGTCCTTGCCCAGGGAAAGCTGGAACTTCAGCAGCTTCTTGCTCTTTTCCACCTTTTCGCAGGCCATCACCCGGGCCACCTGCAGCTTGCACTTAAAGAAATCGTCAATTTCGATCTCCGCGGGATATTCGGGTTCGGCATGCTTTTTCTTTTCCGGCTGCTTGGCGGGCTGCTTTTCCGCCTTGGACGTGTCATTCTTGGGCGTATCGCGCTCCAGCTCCTTCTGGATATCCAGGCGGGGGAACAGCGCCTCTCCCTTGTGCACCTTTAGCCCCGCGGGCAGCACGCCAAAGGGCTTTTGCAGGGATGCCCAGTCCATCAGCGCGGGATCACTTACGCCCAGCTGCTCATAGATGCGCGCAGGGGTGCGGGGCATGACGAAGCCAATGAGCGCCGCCACCCGGCGCACACACTCCGCCAGGGTGTACAGCACAGTGCGCAGGCGAGGCTTGCCAGCTTCCTCCCGGCCCAATACCCAGGGCTGGGTTACGTCGATATACTTGTTGCATTCGCCGATGAGCTTCCAGATTTCCTGGAGCGCCACGGAGAATTGCAGGCTGTCCATCTGCTTTTCCACCTTGGCCGGAAGCTCCTCCGCCTGCTTCCAGATGGCACGATCCACATCCTCCACGGCATCCACGGCAGGGATCTCGCCGCCGAAATACTTTTCGATCATGGCTACGGTGCGGCTCACCAGGTTGCCCAGGTCGTTGGCCAGGTCTGCGTTGATGCGGGTGAGCATGGCCTTCAGGGTAAACTCGCCATCGCTGCCAAAGGGCATCTCGCGCATGAGGAAGTACCGCACCGCGTCAGAGGAATACCGGTTGCACAGCACCACCGGGTCCACCACGTTACCCACGGATTTGCCCATCTTCTTGCCGTCAATCACCAGCCACCCGTGGCCAAACACCTGCTTGGGCAGCGGCAGCCCCAGCGCATGAAGCATGATGGGCCAGATAATGGTATGGAAGCGGACAATCTCCTTGCCCACCATGTGCACATTGGCCGGCCAATACTTCCGGTACAGCTCGTCATGATCGGTGCCATAGCCCAGGGCGCTGATGTAGTTGCTCAGGGCGTCCAGCCATACGTATACCGTATGCTTGGGGTCGAAGGTGACGGGAATCCCCCATTGGATGGAGGTGCGGCTGACGCACAGGTCCTCCAGGCCGGGCTTGAGGAAATTGTTCATCATTTCATTGGCACGGGAGGCGGGCTGGATGAAGTCGGGATGATCCTCGATGTATTGAATCAGCCAATCCTGGTACTTGCTGAGCTTGAAGAAGTAGCTTTCCTCCCGGGTTTTTTCCACGGGACGGCCGCAGTCGGGGCACTTGCCATCCTTGAGCTGCAATTCCGTCCAGAAGGACTCACAGGGCGTGCAGTACCAGCCCTCGTACTCGCTCTTGTAGATGTCGCCCTGATCATACAGCTGTTTGAACAGCTTCTGCACGCAGGCCACATGCCGCGGGTCCGTGGTGCGGATAAAATCGTCATACTGAATATCCATCAGCTTCCACAGATCCTTGATACCCGCCACGATGTGATCCACATAGGCCTGGGGCGTCACGCCCTTCTCCTTAGCCTTGCGCTCGATCTTCTGGCCGTGCTCGTCGGTACCGGTAAGGAAGTAGGTATCGTACCCCGTCATTTTCTTGAACCGCGCCATGGTATCCACCGCAGTGGAGCAGTAGGCGTGGCCGATATGCAGGTTATCGCTGGGATAATAGATGGGCGTGGTGATGTAGAACGTTTTCTTCTGGCAGTCCTGGCACATGTCGCAATCCTCCTCAATTCCATGAAAAAAAGCCGCCCCCGGAAAGGGGCGGGCTTGTACCCGCG
>USCR01000024.1 GCA_900553295.1 uncultured Eubacteriales bacterium
AGAGGGGCTGCGGCCCCTCCGACACCTCCTGAAGGTTTTTTGATTTCAGCAGGTCAACCGTTGTTCTGCCGGTTGGCACGGGAACGCTGGTTGTGGTCCAGGATGCGCTTGCGCATGCGCAGGTTCTTGGGGGTGATTTCCAGCAGCTCGTCGTCGTCGATGAACTCCAGGCACTCCTCCAGGGTCAGGGGATGCACGGAGATCAGCCGCATGGCGTCTTCGGAGGCGGAGGCGTTGCGCATGTTGGTCACGTGCTTCTGCTTGCAGATGTTGACCACCAGGTCGTCCGGGCGGGCATTCTGGCCGCAGATCATGCCCATGTAAACCTCCTGCCCGGCGCCCACAAACAGCGTGCCGCGCTCCTGGGCGTAGAACAGGCCGTAGGAGGTGCTCACGCCGGTCTCGAAGCAAACCAGCGCGCCCACGTTGCGGTGGGGGATGTCGCCCTTGACCGGCTCGTACCGCTCAAAGCTGGAGGACATGATGCCCTCGCCCCGGGTGTCGGTCATGAATTCGCTGCGATAGCCGAACAGGCCGCGGGAGGGTACCAGGAATTCCATCCGTACCCGATCCAGGCCGCTCATGTGCTCCAGCACACCCCGGCGGCGGCCGATCTTCTCAATCACCGCGCCCGCGCTGGCCTGGGGTGTATCCACCACTAGGCGCTCGATGGGCTCGCACTTCACGCCGTCGATTTCCTGGTAAATCACCTGGGGCTTGCTCACGGCGAATTCATAGCCCTGCCGCCGCATGTTCTCAATGAGGATGGACAGGTGCAATTCACCCCGGCCGCACACCTCGAAGGCGTCGGTGGAGTCCGTGTCGTTGACCCGCAGGGATACGTCCGTCTGCAGTTCCCGCATGAGCCGGGCGCGCAGGTGACGGCTGGTGACGTATTGGCCCTCCCGGCCTGCGAAGGGGCTGTCGTTCACCTGGAAGGTCATGGTCACCGTGGGCTCGGAGATCTTTACAAAGGGCAGGCCTTCCACATGGGCAGGGTCGCAGACCGTGTCGCCGATGGAGATGTCCTCCATGCCGCACAGGGCCACAATATCGCCCATTTTCACTTCCTCGGCGGGAACGCGCTTGAGCCCGTCATACTGGAACAGGCCGCTGAGGCGCCACATGGGGCTGGTGACGCCGGTTTCCAGGTTGGTGTGGATGACGTTCATGCCGGAGCGGAACACGCCGCGGGTAATGCGGCCCACACCGATGCGGCCCACATATTCGTTGTAGTCAATGGTGGAAATCAGCACCTGGGCAGGGCCGTCCACATCGCCTTCGGGAGCGGGAATGTACTTGAGGATGGCGTCGAAGAGCGGCCGCAGATCCTGGCCGGGCTGCTCCAGGTCCAGGGTGGCGGTACCTTTGCGGGCGCTCACATAGAGGATGGGGTTCTCAATGGTGCTCTCGTCGGCCTCCAGGTCGATGAGCAGGTCGAGGATCTCGCCCACCACTTCCTCGCAGCGCGCGTCGGGGCGGTCAATCTTGTTGATGACGATGAGCACCTTGAGCCTCAGGTCCAGGGCCTTCTTCAGTACAAAGCGGGTCTGGGGCATGGGACCTTCAAAGCTGTCCACCAGCAGCAGCACGCCGTCCACCATTTTCAGCACGCGCTCCACCTCGCCGCCGAAGTCCGCGTGGCCAGGGGTGTCCACAATGTTGATCTTGGTGCCGTTGTAGTGCACGGCTGTGTTCTTGGACAGGATGGTGATGCCGCGTTCACGCTCGATGTCGTTGGAGTCCATGACCCGGTCCACCACCTGCTGGTTTTCCCGATATACGCCGCCCTGCTTGAGCATCTGGTCCACCAGGGTGGTCTTGCCGTGGTCAACATGGGCGATGATGGCAATGTTGCGGATATCTTCACGAATCATAAATGTAATTCCTCTTTTCTTTCAGGGAGCGCATGCAAGGGGCGCTCACAGGCGGTTGGCGGTCTCCGCCAGCTCCAGGCCGGGATTGTTCTCGCAGGCCAGGCGGATGGACCACTCGTTTTCAAACAGCAGCACGTCCCGGCCGCGGGAGTCCTGCGCCCGGCCGGAGGTGGAGGTGAGCTTCAGGTCCTTGACGTCCTTGGGAGTCTTGACCACCCAGCGCACATAGCGGAAGGGCATGGACTCCATGACGATCTCGGTCTGATACTCGGTTTTCAGCCGGTGCTCCAGCACCTCAAACTGCAGGACGCCTACCACGCCCACCATGAATTCTTCCCGGCCGGTCTCCGTGCGCAGGAAGGTCTGGATGGCGCCTTCCTCCGCCAGCTGGCTGATGCCCTTCTGGAACTGCTTGCGCTTCATGCTGTCCAGGGGCCGCACCCGGTTGAAGAATTCAGGGGCGAAGACGGGGATGTTTTCATAGTGCATCTTCGGCCCGGTGGACAGGGTGTCCCCCAGCTGGTAAATGCCGGGGTCAAACAGGCCGATGATGTCCCCGGCCCAGGCCTCCTCGACGGCTTCCCGCTCGTCGGCCATGAACTGCTGGGGCTGCTTGAGGGCCACCTGCTTGCCCGTGCCGGAGTGCCACACCTCCATGCCCTTTTCAAAGGCGCCGCTGACGATGCGCATAAAGGCCAGGCGGTCCCGGTGCGCGGGATTCATGTTGGCCTGAATCTTGAAGATGAAGCCGGAGAAATACGGCTCCTCCGGGCCGATCATGCCCAGGTCGCTCTTGCGGGGCAGGGGCGGGGGCGTATATTGCAGGAATCGCTCCAGGAAAGGCTCCACACCAAAGTTCGTTACGGCTGAGCCAAAGAACATGGGGGTCAGCTCGCCCCGGCGCACAGCCTCCAGGTCGAAGGGATCGCCGGCCTCGTCCAGGAGGGCAATCTCCTCCATCAGGCGGTCCCGGTAATGCTTTTCCAGGATGGTTTCCAGCAGCGGGTCATCCACGGGGATGTCCGTCTTTTCCACCATGCGCTTGCCGTGGTCGCCGACGGTGTACAATTCGACGATGCGGGTATCCCGGTGATACACGCCCTGGAAATCGCCGTCCACGCCAATGGGCCAGTTCACCGGGCAGGAGCGGATGCCCAGCACCTGTTCCAGCTCCTCCATCAGGGCGAAGGGGTCCTTGGCGGCGCGATCCATCTTGTTCACAAAGGTGAAGATGGGGATGCCCCGCATGCGGCACACCTTGAACAGCTTGATGGTCTGGGCCTCCACGCCCTTGGCCGCGTCGATGAGCATCACCGCCGCGTCCGCCGCTACCAGCACCCGGTATGTGTCCTCGGAGAAGTCCTGGTGCCCGGGGGTATCCAGAATATTGATGCGGAAGCCATTGAACTCAAACTGCATGGCCGAGGAGGTCACGGAGATGCCGCGCTGCTTCTCAATGTCCATCCAGTCCGAGGTGGCGTGCTTGTCGCTTTTACGTGCTTTCACGCTGCCGGCGGAACGAATGGCGCCTCCATAGAGCAGGAGCTTTTCCGTCAGGGTGGTTTTACCGGCGTCAGGGTGAGAAATAATGGCGAAGGTTCGCCGCTTTTCTACCTGATCGTGCAGCATGGCGGCAAATTCCGGCGTTTGGATTGCGGGCAGCATGATATACCTCCTGGTTGCAACTTTAGATTCACACAAGTGTTTATTTTACAACCCCAAAGCCAGCGCTGTCAAGGGTTACGCCGGTTGAAACACGGCTTTTTGCGCAGGATTGCGCGGGGGAATTCCGCGGAAAATCATACCCGCGGCGGCTGCTTGCGGCAGGCTGTTGCACTGGGCAGGGCGCATGGGTATAATAAGGGAAAAAGCAAAACGCGCGTCGAACCGGCACGGAAGGGAGCGCTTCCGCCGGGAAAACGGAGGGAGGCACTTCCATGTTTCGGAATCGGGTAGTCGTGGTAACCGGGGGAGCCAAGGGAATCGGGAAAACCATTGCGGAGGAGTTTTCACGGGCTGGCGCGCATGTATGCATCATTGACCTGCTGCCCAATCAGTATTTTGTGGGGGATGTGGGGAAACAGGAAGATCTGGAGGCCTTTGCGCAAAAGGTTCTTGCGGAATACGGCCGGGTGGACGTATTGGTAAACAACGCTCTGCCGGTAATGTCCGGCCTGGACGCCTGCGACTACGACACCTTCAACTATGCCCTGCGGGTGGGCGTTACCGCGCCCTTTTACCTGGCCAAGCTCTTTGCGCCGTATTTTGCGCCCGGGGCGTCCATCATCAATATTTCCTCGTCCCGGGACCGCATGAGCCAGCCGCAGACGGAGAGCTACACCGCTGCCAAGGGCGGCATTTCCGCCCTGACCCATGCCCTGGCGGTGAGCCTGGCCGGGCGGGTGCGTGTGAACGCCATTGCTCCCGGGTGGATTGATACCGCCTTCCAGGAGTATCACGGGCCGGACGCCACGCAGCAGCCCGCGGGCCGAGTGGGCAACCCCATGGATATCGCCAATCTGGCGCTGTTCCTGGCCTCGGACAAGGCCGGCTTCATCACCGGGGAGAATATCTGCGTGGACGGGGGCATGACGCGGCAGATGATTTACCATAACGATTTCGGCTGGAAACTGGAGGAACAACCCACATGAAAACGGCAATCTGCTATTACTCCACCCATCATGGCAATACCCTGCAAGTGGCCCGGGCCATGACCCAGGGCTATGATGTTGACTTCTTCGACCTGTCCACACAGAGAGAGGCTGCCCTGGCGGACTATGACCTGGTGGGTTTTGCTTCCGGCATTTATGGCTTTGCCTTTCATCCGTCGGTGGTTGCCTTTGCGCGCAAGTACCTGCCCCAGGGGAAAGCGGTATTTTTCGTATACACCTATGGGATTGCCAAAGGGACCGGTGCCAAGGAAATCACCAAGGTATCCCGGGAGAAGAGCGCAAGGATACTGGGGGAATTTAGCTGCCGGGGCTACAATACCTTTGGCCCCTTCAAGCTCATGGGCGGCAGCGGCAAGGGCAGACCCACCCAGGAGGATTTCCACAGGGCGGGGGACTTTTTCAAAAATATTGTTGATAAACTTTGAACCGGGAGAAAAAGATGATCGAACAAATCAAGATACGTGGCGCACGGGTGCATAACCTGAAAAATATCGACGTGGACGTGCCGCTTCACAAAATCGTGGGCATTGCGGGGGTTTCCGGCTCGGGCAAATCCTCCTTGGCATTGGGGGTGCTCTATGCCGAGGGGTCACGGCGCTATCTGGAGTCCCTGTCCGCCTATACACGGCGGCGGATGACCCAGGCGGCCCGGGCGGATGTGGAGGAAGCGCTTTACATACCCGCGGCGCTGGCGCTGCATCAGCGGCCGGGGGTGCCGGGCATCCGCAGCACCTTCGGCACGGGAACGGAGCTGCTCAACAGCCTGCGGCTGATGTTCTCCCGCCTGGCAAGCCACCGCTGCCCCAACGGGCATTATCTGCCGCCGACCCTGGCGGTGGCCGCCGGAAAGGAACTGGTCTGCCCGGAATGCGGTACGCATTTTTATGCCCCCAGCGCGGAGGAACTTTCCTTTAATTCCCAGGGTGCGTGCCGGGAGTGCGACGGTACGGGCATGGTGCGCCGGGTGGACCTGAGCACCCTGGTGCCCGACGAATCCCTGACCATTGACCAGGGGGCGGTGCTGCCCTGGAAAACCCTCATGTGGTCGCTGATGACCGATGTGTGCCGGGCCATGGGCGTGCGCACGGACGTGCCCTTCCGCGATCTGACCGAGCAGGAAAAGGATATCGTTTACAATGGTCCGGCAGTAAAGAAACACATCTTTTACAAGGCCAAGAACTCCAACGATGCGGCAGAGCTGGATTTCACCTATTACAGCGCCGTACATACGGTGGAAAACGCCCTGGCCAAGGTCAAGGACGAGGCAGGCATGAAGCGGGTGGAACGGTTCCTCAAGCAGGAACCCTGTCCCTGCTGCGGAGGTTCGCGCCTATCGGAGGCAGCCCGCGCGCCCAGGCTGCGGGGCATCTCCCTGGACGAGGCTTGCCGCATGAACCTGGCGGAGCTGACCCGCTGGGTGGCGGAAACGCCCGACACCCTGGCAGAGGAAATGCGCCCCATGGCCCGGAGCATCTGTGACTCCTTCCAGCTGGCGGCCAGACGGCTGATGGAGCTGGGATTGGGCTATCTCACGCTGGACCGGGCCGCGTCCACCCTGTCCACGGGTGAACGCCAGCGGATGCAGCTGGCCCGGGCGGTACGCAACCGCACCACCGGTGTGCTCTATGTGCTGGACGAGCCGTCCATCGGCCTGCACCCTGCCAACATCGCGGGACTCACGGGGGTCATGCGTGACCTGGTGGCCGATGGCAATTCGGTCATCCTGGTGGATCATGATACGCAGATCCTTTCCCAGGCGGATTGGCTCATTGAAATGGGGCCTGAGGCCGGGGCAAGGGGCGGCCGGGTGATTGCGGAAGGGACCATTGCGCAGGTGGAAGCAAATCCGGCTTCCTGCATTGGCCCCTATCTGGCGGGCACAGCGGGGATTTCCAGGCCGCAGATTCCTGCCGGAGCGCTGTTTGCCCGGGGGCGCATCCACCTTTCAACCGGTGCTATCCATACGGTGAAGCCCCTGGAGGTGAACATTCCCAAAGGGCGGCTTACGGTGGTTACCGGAGTGTCCGGCTCGGGAAAGACAACGCTGATTCTGGAAAGCCTCGCGCCTGCCCTGGATGCAGCCATCCGTGGGGAGAAGCTGCCGGAGCACGTCCGCAGCCTGGAAGCGGAGGGTATTGCCCAGGTGAAGCTCATCGACGCTACGCCCATCGGGGTGAACGTGCGTTCCACCGTGGCCACCTATGCCAACGTGCACGATGAACTGCGGAAAATCTTCGCCCGGACCGCCGATGCCAAGGCAAGGGGCTACAAGGCCGGGGATTTCTCCTACAATACCGGCGCCTTGCGCTGCCCCACCTGCGATGGTACCGGCGTTATCAGCCTGGACGTGCAGTTCCTGCCGGATGTGGATATTCCCTGCCCGGACTGCCGGGGCAGCCGGTATGGCAGGGAGGCTTATCTGGTTACGCACCGGGAAAAGGGCGGCGAAGCCTACTCCCTGCCGCAGCTCATGGACATGGATGTGAACACCGCCTTGCGGGCCTGCGCCGGCATGAAGCTGGTGTGCCAGCGGCTGAAGGTGTTGCAGGAACTGGGCTTGGGATACCTGACCCTGGGGGAAGAGACGCCCAGCCTGTCCGGCGGTGAGGCCCAGCGGCTGAAGCTGGCCAGCGAAATGGGCAAGGCGCAGGAGGATGCCGTTTTCATTTTTGACGAGCCCACCATCGGCCTCCATCCCCTGGACGTGCAGACGCTGCTGGGCGTGTTCCAGAAGCTGATGGATCATGGGGCCACGGTGGTGGTTATTGAACATGACCTGGACGTGATCCGCAGCGCGGATTACATTATCGACATGGGCCCAGGGGGCGGCGAGAAAGGCGGACGGGTGGTGGCCGCGGGAACGCCTGAGCAACTGCGCCAGGCCCCGGAGAGCATCACCGGCAGGTATCTATGAGGGAAATACCCTGCTTTTCCACAAAAAAATACGGCTGCTCCGGAGCACGCTTGGCGTCCGGGGCAGCCGTTTTATGCAAAGGGTATGTTACAAAGTGATCTCCAGGCGCACGCAGCGGCCCAGGAAATTTACATCGGAGATCGCCATGGTTTCCGCGTTGTACTCCCGGTCATAGGATTGCAGGAGCACTTGGAAGCTGTCCAGCTTTTTGATCTTGCGCAAGGCGCGGTGGGCGCCGTATTCCACCAGCATGACCGCGCCATCGATGGGGCTTTGTGCGGGCACCACCAGGGCCACGTCCCCGCTGTGAATGCGGAAACCGCGCATGCTGTCGTCCGGGGCCAGGAAGTAAAAGACCTTTTCTGGATTTGCGCCCTCAATGCGCCCATTGAGAATGGGCAGCAGGCGGTGATCCACGGGCTTCATCACCGCGTTTAGCACGGGTACCCGCTTGAGCACGCTGGACAGGGCGTCCAGCCACACGGAGCCGGCTACGCCCTCGGCAGGGGTTTCCTCCGTGGAGGCGACTTTTTCCACCCTGGGAGCGGCAGGCTTTTTCACCATGGCGGGCTGCACGGTTTGCAGGTCCACCGTGGCGGCGATGTCGTCCAGGGTGAAGTTGGCCTCGGTCTGCTCCCGCAGGCCGATGGTTTTCAGGATGCGCCGGGCCTGGTCGTCGGCAATGATTCGTGTGCCGGCCTCTACCGCCAGAATGAAACTCTCGGATACCCCGCACTTTTTGGCCACCTGCTTGGGGGTCATTTTTTGACGGATGCGCTCGGTACGGATTAAGTCTCCCAGTCTGCTCATGGTTTACTCCTTTTCTGCGCTGGTGCGCGGATCAATAAAATCAGTGTTTTTATAGACCAAAGGCTGCGCATAGCTCCGGGAGATACCCCAGTGCCAGCAGCAGGGTGAGCCCGCTGGCGCTGACGCATGCGGCGCGGGAGCCGTTGGGGGAAGGGGTGCGGTCCAGCTCCCTGCCCACGGTGGCCATCCATAGCACCAGCGCCGCGGATACGGCAAGACTGGCGGAGAGAAGCACACCCCAGGAAATCCTCTCCCAGATGCGCAGCACGGTTAACAGGCTGCAAAGCAGCCCCATGCCGTTATAAGTCAGGTGAAACAGGATGGACGCCCCCAGCCGCCCCCGGCGGACCAGCAGCGCCGTGGCCAGCCAGCCGACCCCCAGGTGCGCAGGAAGCCCTGTCAGGGAGCCGTGCATCAGCGTAAAGGTCCCCACCGTGAGCCAAAAAGCTGTCCGCTGGGAGAACGCACGCAGCAGGCATGGATATACCGCGCCGCGAAAGAGCGTCTCTTCCACCAGGGCGGGCACCACCGCCAGGGCGCAGAAGGCCAGCAATCCCTCAAAAAGGTTGCGGGGCATCATCACCACACCCTGGATCACGCCCAAGGGCAGGCAGGAAAGCAGCTGAATCCATAACCAGCTGATCCCCTGCAACAGATATTGCGCGCCTACGCCCAGCAGCGCGCACAGGGGCAGGGTGATCCAGGGCGTGTGTGCCGGGAAGGCCACGCCTTGCCCGGGCCGTACCCGGCGGAGCAGTATCACTGCCGGAATTCCGTAGAGCAGCAGCTCCTGGAGAATCAGTGCGCCGTAGTAAACGCTGGGCACCTCCGCCGCGCTGGGCAGCATGTGCAACAGCAGCTGCCCCAAGGGCTGCCGCAGAAGCGCCGCAAGGGCCAACAGCCCCAGGGCCAGCAGGGATTTATCCCGGATACGCAGTCGGCGCACGGCCTCACGCCCCTTCCCGGAGGGTATAGACCGAGCCCACCGTATCCCGCAGGGCCAAATCCAGGGAAATGTCCTGCCCCAGGATCATGCCTTCCTGCTCCGCACGCTGGGTGGAGGTGGCCAGGGCCAGCTCCGGCAGGTTGTTTTCCCCGCTCAGGTGTCCCAGAATGATCTGCTTTACGCCGGTCTGTGCCAGCTGGATCACCGCGTCGGCGCAGGCAGCGTTGCTCAGGTGTCCGCGGTTGCCCAGAATGCGCTCCTTCAGCGCGGCGGAGTAATGCTCGTTGCGGCGGAGCATGTCCGGGTCGTGATTGCTCTCCAGCAGCACCAGATTGCTGCCGGAAAGCTGCTCCCGTAGCGCCTTGGTAAAGCGGCCCAGGTCCGTGGCGGTGGAGATGCTCAGCGCGCCGTGATACAGCCGGAACCCCACCGGCTCCGCCGCGTCATGGGGGATGAGGAAGGGCGCCACGCCAATGTCCCCCAGGTAAAAATCGGAATGACTGTCAAAGGTCAGGCGCATGCCGGGTGGAATTTCGCCCACCTTACGGGCCATGGCGTTCCAGGTGGGCGCGTTGGCCAGCACGGGAATATGGTACTTGCGGCAGAGCACCCCCACCCCGGCAATGTGGTCGCTGTGCTCGTGGGTCACCAGAATGGCGTTGAGGGTGGCGGGGTCCACGCCAATGGACAGCAGCGCCTCCCGAATGCATTTGCCCGACTTGCCCGCGTCGATGAGCAGGCGGGTGTTGCCGGCCTGCACAAACAGCGCGTTACCGCTGGAGCCGGAGTACAGCGGACAGAAAATCATTTGCAATGCTGGAGATTCCTCCTTAAATATGGCATGCCTCCGTCAGCGGAATTCGCCGCAGAGGTTTTCCGACAGCACCTGGGCCGGATTGTCCAGGCTCAGGGCCCACATCATTTTGGTGACGGCGGCTTCGGTGGTCATATCCCGGCCGGAGATCACGTCAACGGAAAGGAGCTGATTGCCCACCTCGTAGATGGACAGATCCGCCTTTTCATACATGCATTGGGTCACCACCAGCACCAGAATACCCCTCTGGCGCAGCTCACGCAGCTTTTCCACCAAATTCCGGCGAATGTAGTGCAGCCCGCCCAGGCCAAAGGCCTCGATCACCAGGCCCCGGTAACCGGCCTGCATCACATAATCCAGCACGCTGGGCTGGGTGCCGGGCACCAGTTTGAGCACAAAGACCCGGCTGTCCACCGATGCCCGCAGGACATAGGGCCGGTCAATGTGCTGGGGGCGCAGGAAATGCACGCCTTCGCTGTCGATCATCCCGCTCAGGCTCCGGTTTACGCTGTCAAAGGCGTCGAAGCTGGTGGTACGGGTTTTGACCGCCCGGGTACCCAGAATCAGCTTGCGGTGAAAGCACACATAAGTGCCGGGCACCCCCTGCATGGCCGCCTCAATGGCGCAGGAGAGGTTCGTCTCCGCGTCGGAGAGGGGAGCGCCCAAGGGCAGCTGGCTCCCGGTGAGAATCACTGGCTTGCGTTGGCCCAGGAGCATAAAGCTCAGCGCAGCGGCAGTGTATCCCATGGTATCCGTGCCGTGGGTGATGACCACGCCATCACAGTCCGTAAAGGCCTGATCCACCGCCCGGGCCAGCTGCGCCCACTCTTCGGGCTGAATATTGCTGGAGTCCATGGAGAACACGTCCCGGCTGACCAGTTCCGCCTCCCGCGACATGGGGATGCCCCGCAGCAGCTCCTTCCCGCTGAGCGCGGGCATTAAGCCCTGCGGGGTTTGACGGCAGGCGATGGTGCCGCCCGTGGCCAGCAGCGCAATGCGCGTCATAAGCATTCCTCCGTATATCATCCGTTTCGCACGGTCTCCATTTTATCATGCTTGCGCTCAGAATGTAAAGGTGATACAATCTTTTTCTGGATGCGCAAGGTGCAGGGGAATACGGAAGGCTTTCCCATTGCACAGGAAAGTGAAAGGGAAAAGAATACACGGGAGGCAACGCCATGAAGCTCAACACGAAACGAACCTGCCTGGTAGGTCTGGCTTTTTTATCCATCAGCGCCTTTTGGGGGCTGTATGACTTCGTGATCCCCCTGGTGTTGAAAAATACCTATGGCCTGGGGGATACCTGGGCCGGCGTGGTGATGGCCATGGACAACGTACTGGCGCTGTTTTTGCTGCCCTTCTTCGGCGCGCTGTCGGATAAGGTCCGCAGCCCCCTGGGCCGCCGCATGCCCTTCATTATGGGCGGAACCATGGCCGCGGTGACGCTGATGCTGGCCCTGGCGCTGGTGATCCGGGTGGGCACGCTGGGCGTGTTCCTGGCGTGCCTGGCGCTGCTGCTGCTGGCCATGGGCACCTACCGCTCCCCGGCCGTGGCCCTGATGCCGGACGTAACGCCCAAGCCGCTTCGCTCCAAGGGGAACGCGGTGATCAACCTGATGGGGGCTGTGGGCGGCATGGCGGCGCTGCTGCTGGTAAACGTGGCGGTGGTACGGGTAACGCAACCCGATGGAAGCGTGGTTTCCGACTATACCTGGCTGTTTATCAGCGTGGCGGCGCTGATGCTGGCATGTGTGCTGGTGCTTTGGCGCACGGTGAAGGAAAACGCCTGTGTGGCGGAAATGGAGGCCATGGGCTACGGCGCGGACCCGGCGGAGGAAACCGTGCAGTCCACCGATGCCCAGGGGAAAAGCAAGCTCCATCCCGCGGTGCTGCGGTCGCTGATTCTCATCCTCTGCTCGGTGTTTTTCTGGTTCATGGGCTACAATGCGGTAACCTCCGCCTTCAGCAAATACGCCACCACGGTGTGGGGCGTGGGGGAGAGCGCCGCGGCCAACTGCCTGCTGGTGGCCACGGCGGGGGCCATTGTGTCCTACTGGCCGGTGGGCATACTTTCCAGCAAGATCGGGCGCAAGAAGATGATCCTGTGCGGCGTGGTGCTGCTGGCGCTGTGCTTTGGCATTTGCGGGCTGGTAACAGCCTTGACACCGCTGCTGTATGTGGGCTTTGCCCTGGTGGGCCTGGCCTGGGCCGCCATTAACGTGAACAGCTTCCCCATGGTGGTGGAACTGGCACGGGGAGCGGATACGGGCAAGTACACGGGCTACTATTACACCTTTTCCATGGCGGCGCAGACCCTGACGCCCATCCTGTCCGGGTACCTGCTGGAGCATTGGGGGTATCATACGCTGTTCCCGTATGCGGCGGGCATGGTGGCGCTCTCCTTCCTGACCATGTGCCTGGTGCGCCATGGGGACAGCAAGCCTGTGGCGCAAAAGGGCCTGGAAGCCCTGGACGTTGCGGACTGAACATAAAAAAGGAGAAAAGATATCCATGACCTGGTATGGAACCGTGCTGCTGGTGCTTGCCGCCCTGGGAGCGGTGTATGCCTTTTTGCTATGGCCCCGCTGCCCCAGGCGATCCCTGGGCGCGCTGACGGGATGGGACTATGCGCACCGGGGACTGTGGAACGCCCAGCGGCCGGAGAACAGCTTGCCTGCCTTTGCCGCCGCGGTGGAGGCTGGCTATGGCATTGAGCTGGACGTGCACCTGACCCGGGACAACGTGCTGGTGGTTTTTCATGATGATACGCTGTCGCGCATGTGCGGCATTTCGAAACGGGTGGAGGACATGACGCTTCCGGAGCTGGAGCGGCTGCGCCTGCAGGGCAGCGAGCAAGGCATTCCCACCCTGGACCAGGTATTGGCCGTGGTAGAAGGCAAGGTGCCGCTGATTGTGGAAATCAAGGCGGATAAACGTCTGGCGGAGCTGTGCCGCCGCACCCGGGAACGCTTGCGGGACTATGGAGGTGCCTACTGCGTGGAGAGCTTTCATCCCCTGGTGGTGCGCTGGTTCCGCAAGCATGCGCCGGAGGTTATTCGCGGCCAGCTGGCCTATGGCCTGGGCATGAAACGGGCCCAGGGAAAGAAAAACGGTGTGCTGGATGTGTTTCTCGCTTCGCTCACGGGCAATGCCCTGGGCCGTCCGGATTTCGTGGCCCATGACGAGGTTTCCGGAAATGATCTGCCCACGCGCCTGACGCGCCGGATGGGCGCGCACCTGGTGGCCTGGACGGTCCGCGACCCCGCACGTATGCGTGCACTGCGAAAAAAATATGAGCTGCAAATTTTTGAGGGGTTCCTGCCGGATGATTGACAAGCAAGGACAAATCCAGTATAATGCCACGGTGTAAAGGACTTTGTATGCCGGGATGCATCGCCGTTCCATGCAGGGAAGCGGGGGTGCATCTTTACTATTACCGGACTATCCATGGTTGAAAGGAGTCTAATGTAAAATGGCTGAGCAGCAGAATAAGACGGTACTGACGGAAGAAGGACTGAAAAAGCTGGAGGCGCAGCTGGACTACCTGGTTTCCGTCCGCCGCAACGAGGTTTCCGAGCAGATTGCCATTGCCCGCGGCTTTGGTGACCTGAGCGAGAATGCCGAATATGACGAGGCCAAAAAGGAACAGGCCAAGGTGGAGGAGGAAATCGTCCGCCTGACCAATACCATTCGCACGGCGGTGGTGGTGGCTGACAGCGAGATTTCCACCGAAAAGGTATCCGTGGGTACCTCTGTGCGGGTGAAGGACGTGGACACCGGTGACGAGGATGTGTACGCCATCGTGGGCGCGGAGGAGTCCGATCCCTACGAAAACAAGATCTCCAATGAAAGCCCCGTGGGCGCGGGACTGCTGGGCGCCAAGCGCGGCGACGTGGTATCCATTGAGATTCCCGCCGGCATCCTGCGTTACGAAATCCTGGATATTACCCGATAAACCGCTATTCCCTTACGAAAGGAACGATCCCCATGGCTGAAATGGAAACACCCCGTACCCCGGAGTTAACCGAACAGGAACAGATTCGCCGGCAAAAGCTCCAGGCACTGATGGCTGCCGGGCAGAACCCCTATACCATTACCTGCTTTGACGTGACCCACCGCTCTGAGGAAATCACCGCGCAGTATGATCAGCTGGAGGGAAAGACGGTCTCCATTGCCGGCCGGATGACCAGCCGCCGGATCATGGGCAAGGCTTCCTTTGCCCACTTGCTGGATGGCCAGGGTGAAATCCAGATCTATGTCAAGCGCGACGACGTGGGCGAGGAGGCCTACGCGGCCTTTAAGCAGGACGACCTGGGAGATATCCTGGGCGTAAAGGGCATCGTGTTCAAAACCAAGACGGGGGAAGTTTCCGTGCATGCCCAGGAGATTACGCTCCTGTGCAAGTCCCTGAAGGTGCTGCCCGAAAAGTTCCACGGCCTGGTGGATACTGATCTGCGCTACCGTCAGCGGTATGTGGACATGATCGTGAATCCCGAGGTGCGGGACACCTTCCGCAAGCGCAGCAAGATCATCGCTGCCGTGCGGGAGTTCCTGGACGGGGAAGGCTTCCTGGAGGTGGACACGCCGGTGCTCCATACCCTGGAAATCGGCGCTTCCGCCCGCCCCTTCCGTACCCACCACAATGCTCTGGATATCGACATGTTCCTGCGCATTGAGACGGAACTGTACCTGAAGCGGCTGATTGTGGGCGGCTTTGAACGGGTATACGAAGTGGGACGCATCTTCCGCAACGAAGGTATGGACGCCACCCACAACCCGGAGTTTACCTCCGTGGAGACCTACCAGGCATACGCCAACTACAAGGACGTTATGGACATGGTGGAGCGCCTGTATGAGTTTGTGGCCATGAAGACCCTGGGCACCACCGACGTGACTTACCAGGGACAGGTAATTCACCTCAAGGCGCCCTGGAAGCGCATGACCATGGCGGACGCGGTGAAGGAAGCCTGCGGCGTGGACTGGCTCACCTGGCAGAGCGACGAGGAAGCCCGGGCGGACTGCGAAGCCCGCGGCGTGCATGTGGAAAAGACGGCCAAGCGTGGGGACTGCCTCTCCGAGCTTTTCGATGCCTTTGTGGAGGATAAGCTGCAGCAGCCTACCTTCATTATGGATTACCCGGTGGAGATTTCTCCCCTGGCCAAGCGCAAGCCCGAAGATCCCCGGTTGACGGAGCGCTTTGAGTTTTTCATCACCGGCCACGAGATGGGCAACGCCTTCTCGGAGCTGAATGACCCCATCGACCAGCGCGCCCGCTTTGAGGCTCAGGTGGCCCAGCGTAAGGCCGAGGGTATCCATGCCGAGGTGGACGAGGACTTTGTCAACGCCCTGGAGTATGGTATGCCGCCCACGGGCGGACTGGGCTTTGGCCTGGATCGCCTGGTGATGCTGCTGACCGACAGCCCCACCATTCGCGATGTGCTGCTCTTCCCCACGATGAAGCCCTTGAAGGATGCGAACGCAGCCAACAACGCGGGAACAAAGGCCGAAAAAACCGCAGCGGAAGAAGTCAAGGCCGAACCGGAAAAGATCGACTTTTCCAATGTGAAGATCGAGCCGCTGTTTGAGGAAATGGTTGATTTCGATACCTTCGCCAAGTCGGACTTCCGGGCGGTGAAAATTGAGGCCTGCGAGGCTGTGCCCAAGTCCAAGAAGCTCCTGAAATTCACCCTGAATGACGGCACAGACCGCAAGCGCACCATCCTCAGCGGTATTCATGAGTACTATGAGCCGGAAGAGCTGGTGGGCAAGACGGCCATTGCCATTGTGAATCTGCCGCCCCGGAAGATGATGGGCATCGACTCGGAGGGCATGCTGATCTCTGCGGTCCATGAGGCGGACGGACAGGAACGGTTGAATCTGCTGATGGTTGATGACCGCATTCCTGCGGGCGCGAAGCTGTATTAAGCCGCAGCGCATCAAAACTTCTATGGGAGTGCAGCGGCAAAGGGACGCCACCTCAACTGCACGATGGATCAAATCAATGCCTTGCAAATGCGGTCTGCCTGTGCTGACTGCATTTGCTATCTAAAGAAGCCGAAGGGATTGTTTGCTCCCTTCGGCTTCTTTGCACATGGACGGGCTTATGAGCCGCTGTATGTGATTTCGCTCTCCATCACCCATGCGCGCCAGGGCGTTTCCGCCTCGGTGGACTGTATCTGCGCCCAACCGTTCTCCACATGGATGACCAGTACCGGTTGCGGGTCCGCATCCTGCTGGTAGACGCCATATTCCGTGCCTGGTCCATAACGTAAAGTCGTTTGATGGGGCAGGCTGGCCCGCTGCGCTTCCGTGTAGCTGGATTCGGCCCGAACCTTGCTCAGGTCCACCGTGGTGGCGTCAAAGCGTTTCAGCCCCGTGTAGACCCGCCGCAGCGCGCCGCCATAGCTGACCTCGCATTGCACCCAGGCCACACCGTTTACATCATAGGCGACGCTGAAAATGGGTACATCCTGGTCCTTGACCTGGTAGGTACCCGTTCCGGTAAAGTCCGTGGACGGGCCGGAGCGGGTGGACAGCCGGTCAATGGTGTGGCCATAGATGTAGGGCTGCGGGGTTGCGGTGGGAAGGGCTCCGGAAACCGTTTGCAGTACCGTGCCGCATACGGGGCAGTAGGTGTAGGCGGTGTCCGTGGTTTGGTAATAGCAGTTAGGGCACTGCCTGTAGGTGGGGCGCTGCGTGCCGCAGTGGGGGCAGAACTGATACGACTGACTGTTCCACTGGGAGCACCCGGGGCATTGCCAGAATTGGCTCTCCCCCTGGGCAACCGGTGTCAGCGCCCAAAGGAAAAGCAAAACAAGCGCCAGGGCCGTGTATCGTTTGAGCAGCATACCGGATTCACTCCTTTCAGTCAATAAGGGGTATGCGGCGTTGCCGGCTTGCCGCGCAGGGAACATGCGACGGCAGGCTGAATTTTCAGAATCAGCAGTTCGCAGGGATTGGCGATGCGTGGCGCCGCCGCGGAATTGGTCATACCGCGGCTGACCAGCAAGCGGTCGTGGAAATAAAATCCGTTGGTCAGCTTGGGCAACAGGCCCTGATTGGGGGCGTACAGCCCGTGCCCGAACAGCTGCACCTGACCGCCATGGGCATGTCCCGCGACGGTGAGGTCAATGTCGAAGTCTGCCACATGGGGAGCATAGTATTCCGGATGATGGCACAGCAGCAGCCGGAAACCGGGCATGGTGGACAGCTCGGCCAGTACGCGACGGTCGGGCGTCTCCCTGCGGGAAACGGAACTCAGGCCGCCCAGGGCAATGTCCCCGAACTGCACCGTGGTGTTATCCAGCAGGGTTACGCCGCTGCATTCCACCATTTCCAGCCAGCAGGGCAGCACAGGATACCTCCGCTCATGATTGCCCAGAGAATAAAAAACCGGGCAGATGCGGGGCACTTCCTCCAGAAAGCGGCTGGCCTGCTCCCAGCCCAGGCGGTGCCGGTTGAGCAAATCTCCAGGTACCAGCACCGCGTCCACCTGGCGGAACGTGTCCAACACATCCTCATAGGGGCCGTTATGCAGATCCGCCGCCACCGCAAAGGTAACGGTGCGGCTCACCCGCGTGGAGGTGATGGTGTAGGTTGTGGTCTTACGCTCCATAGCTGCTCCCTTCCATGACGGAAAGCCGGAGCCGGTTCATCCGGTGTTGATGTATACCAATGAGCATCAGCCCCAGCACCAGCAGCCCCAATGCCGTAAGGCCCATGGGCAGCGCCAGGCTTTGAAGCAGCAGGCGCAGCTGCATGGACAGCAGCGCAGAGGCGGCGGCCAAGCGCCCGGGCAGGTCCAGATACGCAACCGCGCCCATGATTACGCCCAGGCAGATGCCCGCCGCGCCACAGGCGCTGCCAATATACAGTACGCCCTTGATCATGCGCTTATGGGTGCACAGCAGCAGCAACCCCGCCAACAGCACGCAGGCTGCCAGCAGCGCCCAGGGCAGATAGGGCAGGTAGCCGCGCAGGGTGGGAACATCCGCCATGGACAGGGCCTTGCCAAGCCCCAGGGACAGGAGCGACAGCCGCAGGGGGGTTATCGCCTGAACGACAATGTCCTGCACCCCTTGGACAATCTTGTCCCGGGCGGTGGCAGTCCAGCTGCTTTCCGGCACCCCCGCGCGGAAGGTTTCGTCGGCCTTGACTGCGTCCAATAATCCTTCCACGCCATAGCTGGGAGCGGTTAAAACCGGGTCGGCCTGCAGCAGGCCCATCCACCAGTGGACCACCTGGGCGTTGAAGTCCTCAAGGCGGTCCCGGGTCACAAAATCCATGACGGTTTTTGGCTCAAAGGGATATTTCTGGGCCAGAGCGTCCACCGCCTCACCAATGCGGGCATACTGCGCGTCGATGACGGCATCTGCCTGGGCGATGGACAGGTGCAACCCTTGATCCGTCAGCAGGCGAGCGGTGGGAAAGGCAACGCCCATCAGGGTGAGCAGCACCGTCAGCCCCAGGCACAGCACCACGCACAAGCAGTGCGCAAGGGGACCGGGCATGCCGGGAATGCGGGTTTTCACGGAATGACCACCACCTTCAGGGCAACCTGCATCAACGGTTCCAGCTTTGGCAGGTAGCGATACGCCGCATAGGCGCCCCCTGCAAGCAGGGGCAGGGCAAAAAGCAAGGGCAGCAGCCAGTACAATGGACGGCGCGGAAGCCTCTTCTTCTCCATAGACGACAAACTTTCTCCTTTCCGGAAAACAATCAGGGGATGCCTTCATTATACATGCATTTGCCTCCCGGCGCAACCGGTCGTAAAATCCCAAATGTGCCAGAAACGGGACGAATTTGCCCGAATACGGCATTGACTTTCCATGTCGAATTTGATAAAATGGCGGACAATCCAAGTTTCAGGACGAATGGTTGAGGAGGAGGTCGCCCATGCTTCAGAAGGTTGTTCGGGAAGGTCTTACCTTTGACGACGTACTGTTGGTACCCCATCGCAGCGAAGTGCTGCCCAAGAATGTTGACCTGTCTACACAGCTTACGGACAAAATTAAATTGAATATTCCCCTGATGTCCGCCGCCATGGACACGGTTACCGATGCCCGCATGGCTATAGCCATGGCGCGGGAAGGTGGCCTGGGCATTATCCACAAGAATATGTCCATTGCCGAGCAGGCAGCCCAGGTGGACAAGGTAAAGCGGTCGGAACACGGCGTTATTACGGACCCCTTCTTCCTTTCTCCGGAGCATTTGATTCAGGATGCGGAAAATCTTATGGCCCGCTACCGCATCAGCGGCGTGCCCATCACCCGCAATGGCAAGCTGGTTGGCATCCTGACCAACCGGGACCTGCGCTTTGAGCAGGACTATACCCGTCCCATCGGCGAGGTAATGACCACCAAAAACCTGGTTACCGCTCCCGTGGGCACCACCCTGGAGGAAGCCAAGAAGATCCTGGCCGCCCATCGCATTGAAAAGCTCCCCATCGTGGATGAGGACTATAACCTGCGCGGCCTGATCACCATTAAGGATATTGAGAAAAACACCAAATATCCCAACAGCGCCAAGGATGCCAAGGGCCGTTTGCTCTGCGGCGCGGCGGTGGGCGTAACCCACGACGTGTTCGAGCGCATTGAGGCGCTGATTGAGGCCAAGGTGGACGTGATCTCCATCGACACGGCGCACGGTCATTCCGTGGGCGTGCTCCATCAGGTGGAAGCCATCCGCAAGCGCTTCCCGGACATCCAGCTCTTTGCGGGCAACGTGGCCACTGCTGGCGCCACGCACGACCTGATCAGCGCCGGTGTGGACTGCGTGAAGGTGGGTATCGGCCCGGGCTCCATCTGCACCACCCGCGTGGTGGCCGGTATCGGCGTACCGCAGATTACCGCGATTGCGGACTGCGCGGAGGAAGCCGATAAGTACGGCATCAAGGTCATCGGCGACGGCGGAATCAAGTATTCCGGCGATATCACCAAGGCGCTGGCGGCGGGCGCGGCCTGCGTGATGCTGGGCAGCCTGCTGGCTGGTACCGAGGAAGCCCCTGGGGACGTGGAGCTGTATCAGGGCCGCTCCTTCAAGGTCTACCGCGGCATGGGTTCCTTGGCGGCCATGGCGGATGGCAGCAAGGACCGCTACTTCCAGGAGGACGCCAAGAAGCTGGTGCCCGAAGGCGTGGAAGGCCGCGTGCCCTACAAGGGACCGGTTTCCGAGACCGTATACCAGATGATGGGCGGTCTGCGTGCCGGCATGGGCTACTGTGGCGCGCCCAATGTGGAGGATCTGCGTAAAAACGGCGAATTCATCCGCATTACCGGCGCGGGCCTGGTGGAAAGCCATCCCCACGACATCACCATCACCAAGGAAGCCCCCAACTATTCCAGCCGCAAATAAAGCAATATGCGCTTACAAGGGAAAGACGAGCAATCGCCTTTCCCTTGTTTTGATCCACGCAGGAGGAGGGCCTATGGCGAAGATCATTCGGGTGGTTCGGGAAAACCTGCCGCCTGTACGCTTTATCGGAAAGAAATACAAGAAATTCGGGCACTGGGACGAGTGGTTTGCCCATGGCTGGTTTGACATCCTTGAGGAAAACATGGGCGGCGTGGAGAATATCACCCAGCTTTGGGAGAACGGTGGCGGATACGTGGGGCTGGAACGCCGCAGGGACGGTGAGCTGGCGGAATACTGGATCGGCATGTTTGCACCGGCCGGTACCGCGGTCCCGCAAACCTTTGCCTCCGTGGACTTCCCCCAAAGCCCGCTGGGCGTTTGCTGGCTTCAGGGGAAAGTGCCGGAGGTGCATGATACCAGCGGATGCCGGCAGGCGCTGGCGGAGCACGGCATGGAACCCTGGCAGGACAGCGCGGGAATGACCTGGTCCTTTGAAAACTGCGTGTGTCCCCGGTATACTGCGCCAGATGAAAAACAACAGGTGATTCTGGACTATTGCTATTTGATCCGGTAGGATTTCATGGCCGGCAAGCCCGCTTTTGCGCCATTGGGTGGGGCAAAAAGCGGGCTTGTCCTTGCGAGGGGCGGCGGTGACGGCCGGGCTCCATGACGAATTCCCGCGACTTTTGTCCCAAGGCACTGGAATCCTTGCCAGGAGGGCCTTGCGCATGCTATAATATACCGCGTGTGCAAAAATCGTGCGCACCCTGCGTAATGTAAAGGAGAACGGCATGCTGGAATTTATTAAGAAGATGTTGGGCGGCGGTTCGGACGCCGCCATCAAGAAGCTGGAAAAAATTGCCCAGCAGGTGGAGGCCCTGGACGAGCCCTATCGCCGCCTGAGCGATGAGGAGCTGCGGGGCAAAACCGCTGAGTTTAAGGCGCGGCTGGAAAAAGGCGAAACCCTCGATGATTTGCTTCCGGAGGCCTTTGCCGCCATCCGGGAGGCGGATGCCCGGGTGCTGGGCGAGCGGCCCTACCATGTGCAGATTCTGGGCGGTATCGTGCTGCATCAGGGACGCATCGCCGAGATGAAGACCGGCGAAGGCAAAACCCTGATGGCTACCCTGCCCGCGTACCTGAACGCGCTTACGGGCAAGGGCGTGCATATTGTTACCGTGAACGATTACCTGGCCCGCCGCGATAGCGAGTGGATGGGCAAGGCGCACCGCTTCATGGGACTTTCCGTGGGCCTGATTGTCCATGATATGGAGCCTGCGGAGCGCCGGGCGGCCTATGCCTGCGACATTACCTATGGCACCAATAACGAGCTGGGTTTCGACTATCTGCGGGACAACATGGTCATCCGCCGGGGCGATCTGGTCCAGCGGGAGCATGCCTTTGCCATCGTGGACGAGGTGGACTCCATCCTCATTGATGAGGCCCGCACGCCGCTGATTATCTCCGGCCAGGGAAGCAAGTCCACCGAGCTATACGAAAAGGCGGACGCAGTGGTGCGCGCCCTCAAGCGGGACGAGCATTACACCGTGGATGAGAAGAAGAAGGCCGTGGCCCTCACCGACGAGGGCGCCCAGCGGGTGGAGAATGCCTTCCAGATCGAAAACCTCAACGACCCGGAAAATGCCGAGCTGAACCATCACATCCATTGCGCTCTGCGCGCCCACGCCCTGATGAAGCGGGATGTGGACTACGTGGTGCAAAACGGCCAGGTAGTCATTGTGGACGAGTTCACGGGCCGGCTCATGGTAGGCCGCCGCTACAGCGAGGGCCTGCACCAGGCCATTGAGGCCAAGGAACATGTGAAGGTGGAGCGGGAGAGCAAAACCCTGGCTACCATCACCTTCCAGAACTATTTCCGCATGTATCAAAAGCTGGCGGGCATGACCGGTACCGCCAAGACGGAGGAAGGCGAATTCCAGGCCATTTATGCCCTGGACGTGGTGGAAATCCCCACCAACCGCCCCAACATCCGCCAGGATCTCAACGACGTGGTGTACAAGACCAAGGCCGCCAAGTTCAACGCCGTCCTGGCCTCCATCGAGGAGCACCACCAAAAGGGACAGCCGGTGCTGGTGGGTACCGTCACCGTGGAAACCAGCGAAATGCTCTCGGACATGCTTAAGCGCCGGGGCATTCCCCATGAGGTGCTCAATGCCAAGAACCACCGCAAGGAAGCCGAAATCGTGGCCCAGGCGGGCCACTGGGGCGCGGTGACCATTGCCACCAACATGGCTGGCCGCGGCACGGACATCCTGCTGGGCGGCAACCCCAAGTTCCTGGCCCGGCGCGCCATGCGCCAGGAGGGCTTCGATGACGAGATCATCGAGGCCGCCACCGGCCATAACGAAGACGTGGCCCCCGAGATTCTCCAGGCCCGGGAACGCTATCAGGAGCTGAAAAATCAGTTCAAGCAGCACACCGACGCGGAACACGAGCGCGTGCTGCAAACGGGTGGGCTGCACATTATCGGCACGGAACGGCATGAGAGCCGCCGTATCGATAACCAGCTGCGCGGCCGTGCCGGCCGTCAGGGCGACCCCGGCTCCACCCAGGTCTTCATCTCCCT
>USCR01000025.1 GCA_900553295.1 uncultured Eubacteriales bacterium
GTGGGGGCAGATGGTGGACTGGTCCTTGGGATCCACCATATAGGCGCCGTTGGCATAGATGGAGGGGATGTTGAAGGGAATGCTCTTAATATAGGGCAGGGCAGAGCCGTAAACGCGTCGCTTACTCCTCGACGACCGCGTTGATGCCGTCGATGATGATATCGAAGTAGGGAGCGCTGCGCACCTCAGACTCGTGGAAGTAGCCGTCGGAAACCATCTCGGTGCCTTCCAGGCCATAGGCGGTGGTGTAGGTGGTCAGTTCCTCGCCGCCCACGGTGAAGGTGGAGCAGTCAAACACATGCAGCGTGCCGTCCTTGAGCGCGGCCTCAACCTCGGCCACCTTCTCAGCGGTACCGGGGGCCACGGCAGCCTCGTTGAGCTCCGTGATGTGCACCGCGCCGTCGGAATAGCCATGGCACCAGTCCTTGGGAATCTCGGTGCCGTCGATCACGCACTGGATGGCGTAGGTCACATAGGCGCCCCAGTTGCAGGCAGCGGAGGTCAGGGCCTGGGTGGGAGCAGTGGGGATCATGGAGATGTTGTAGCCCACGATCGGCACGCCGGCAGCCTCACAGGCGGTGGCGGGGCCTACGGTATCGGAATGCTGGGAAATGAGCACGCAGCCATCGGCGATCAGGGCCTCGGCGGTCTCCTTCTCCAGAGCCATGTCGGACCAGCTGTTGGTGTAGCGCACCTCCATGGTCGCGGAGGGGCACACGCTGCGGGCGCCCAGGAAGAAGCTGGTGTAGCCGGAGATAACCTCAGCGAAGGGGAACGCACCCACATAGCCGATCTTGGCGGTCTCGGCGGTGATGGTGCCGTCCTCAATCATCTGATTGAGCTTCATGCCGGCCACAACGCCGCTGACATAGCGGGCCTCATAGATGGCGGTGAAGTAGTTGTGGACGTTGGTCAGCTCGCTGGTGCTGGCGGCGGTGCCGGTCGCGTGGCAGAACTGAATGTCGGGATATTCGGCAGCGGCCTGGAACACATAGCTCTCCTGGCCAAAGCTGGTGGCGAAGATGATGTCGCAGCCGTTTTCGGCCAGGTCAACCGCGGCTTCGTAAGCGGCTTCGGTCTCGGGAATGTTGTACTTGATCATCACCTGGTCGTCGCTGATGCCCAGGGCTTCCTGCGCGGCCTTGAGGCCATTGATGTGGTTGGCGGAATAGCCTTCGTTTTCGTCACCGATGCAGATGTAGCCCACCTTGATTTCTTCCGCGGGGACCGCGGCGCTCGCTGCGGTTACACCCAGAACCAGGCACAGCGCCAGCAGCATGCTTACCAGCTTCTTCATTGCGTTCCATCCTCCTGTAATCGACATAAAAACCTAAGGGACCTGCTTATGATACACCAGCTTTGGCGCTTTGTAAAGAAAAAAGGCGAACATTTTTTTATAAAAATTTTTATGCGTTCGGAAATCGTGGAGTTCTCTCAACAGATGCTTCCCTTTCGCCGCTCATTCAAATAAGGCAAAAAAAATTGGCGGCATGTATTGCAATTTCGTTTTTCTTCTGCTATAATAATTAGGCTGGTTTGAGAGAGCATGCTGCTCTTTCAGCGAAGCATGTGGGCTCGTAGCTCAGCTGGATAGAGTGTTTGACTACGAATCAAAAGGTCGTGGGTTCGAATCCCGCCGGGCTCACCAAGGAAGCAGTTGCAAAGCTGCTTCTTTTTTTGCGTTTTGGGGCAGAAAACAGCAGTGTTTGACCAAATACATGACCAGATAACACATTTTTATGTATTGCCTTCCGCTGCTCTCGAACTTCCTTGTTTTCCTCAAAAATGCCCTTGGAGACGATTTGCAACCCTTTGCAACGCAATTTTACGGCCTGCAAGTAGTCAAATGGTAGTCAAAAAGTAGTCCGTGCAAAGCTGCATAAAGCCCTTATCCCACAAGGGTTTGACCGCTTTGCTCCTCGCCTGTTTCCTGCCCTTTGGTAGTCAGACGGCAGAGAAAACGGTTCAGCCGCAGCGCGTCCGCCTGTTCCTTTTCCGCGGTGAGCTTGGTATAGACGTCCATCACGAGCTTCGTGTCCGCGTGGCCCATCCAGACCTGAATGGTCTTGGGAGGAATGCCCGCGTTGTAGCAGGTGGTGCAGAAGGTCACGCGGAAGTCATGGCAGCGAATGTCGATCTCCTGGAAGGGCGGCAGGGGCTTTCCCTCCGCCAGCAAGGCCTTGTGCGCTCGGGTACGCCCGTATTGGCATCTGGGATAGCCGTTGAGCTTGCGCTCCAGAAACGTGATATAGGACTGATATTTCCGGTCAAAGGCGGCCTGCGACATCATGCCGCCGTCCTCCTTGGGCAGCAGCAGCCCATGGCGGCCCCGCAAGGCCTCCGCTAGGGGATCGGCCATGGGGATGGTTCGCTGGGCATTGGCGGTCTTCCCCTCGGTGACCACGCCACGGTTGCCCTTACAGAAGGACACCGCGCCGCGCACGGTGAGCGTTTTCTTCTGAAAGTCCACATCCCTGTCCACATCCAGATAGAGCACTTCGCCCCGGCGAAGCCCGGCATACAGCATCACCATGGCGGCCGGACCGAAGTCATGTTCCGCATAGGTCGTTTCGATCAGCTTCCGCTCCCACATTTCCAGGGCCCTGTGGCTTCCGGACTGCCCTTTCGGCGGCTGGGCCATCTCCGCAGGGCTGCGAATGATAACGCCATCCTGCAAAGCGGCCCGGAAGATACTGCGAATCGTGGAAGTGAACTTGTTGATGTGGCTCTGGGAATAGCCTGCCAGCGTGTTGTAAAGCCGCTGAACATCGGTGGCCGTGATGCTCCTGAGCATCTTTTTGCCGAAATGCTTCGACGCATAGTTGATAAAGTTCTGATATTGCCGCCGCTGCATGGGGTTGCATTCGGTCCGGTAGGTGTCCAGCCAGGTTTCCCCATACTCCGCAAAGGAAGTGTCGATCAGGTACATGTTGTAGCCTCGCTCCTGCATGCGGACGTGGTCGTCGCGTTTGCGGAGCGCCTCGCTGGGGGTTTTTCCATAGAAAAATTGACCTTCGTATTTGCAGGCGTAGCGCCCATCGGCGCGTTTGTTCAGTGTTTGACGGGGCATCTTTTTTTCTCCTTCAGTAAAAATGCCCCTGCGTTTCTTTCCGGTTCAGTTGTCAAGGTGCAGGACGGTATCCGCCCGCCCTTATGATACCAGATCAAGGACGCAGGGGCAATGCATATTTGGGGTTTCAGGTCATTGTGCTGGCGGAACGCCTGCGCATCCAGTCCTCCAGCTCCTTGCGGGCAATGCGGATGGAGCGTCCCACCCGGTAGGCCGGGAAACCCTCCTGATGCACCAGCGTATAGGCCGTCCGGCGGCAGATGTGCAAATAGGCCTGCAATTCCGGGATGGTCATAAACGGCGACGGCTGAGTCCGTCCCTCCACGGTTGGCTGTCCGCCTTCCGTGAACTTCGTGGAAGTTTTTCTGCGATACATGCATCGATCTTTTGGGTAGGGCATCGACAGAAGCCGTGGCAACGTGACAACGCGGCAACGGTGGTTTTCACCCTTTTGTTGCCAAGCTCCCGCGGCTTTTGTCTTTTTTCTTTTTTTATCATTTCTCTGTTGTCAAGTGGGTCAAAAGGCCGGAAACCCTTGCGGCATTGGGGTTTGACCCGGCAACGGAAGCGTCAACGCTCCGGCAACGGCTGTTGCCCTTCGGTTTCATCCTGCCAGGGCAGGTCCGGCCCGTCCACCGCCGTGAAGTCCAGCTGCGACTCCTGCGCTTCCTTCGAGGGGATGCGCTCCCAGCCCCGCTGACGGCCATACTTGGCAAAGCGCCGGTTGTTCTCATACCTGCGCCAGCCCTTGATTTCGCCCCGGCGGATGCCCTCGTCCACGATCTCCCGAATCTCCCGGGTCTCATAGGCCTTCGGCTCATCGAACATATGGTCCAGCCCTTCCTTGTAAATCTGCATGGTGCAGAGCTTGTCCCCTTGAAACTGGTCCATGTAGTGGTAGATCCGCCCGGCCAGGGTGTCCTCCTGGGCAAAGGCCTCCTGCTCCTGCAGGAGCGTGGCTTCCTCCGCCTTGGACAAATAGGTGGTGTACGCCCCGGAATCGTACTGCGTCATGATTTCCGCCCACAGCTGCGCAAAGTACGCTCCGGACGCCTCCGGGTCATCCAGGATGTGGCAGTCGGCCTTGCTGGCGTCCACCTGCACGGGGAGAAAGCGCCGGTTGCCGCTGCGGTCCATGGGCAAGAAATCCATGCGGTTGGTGATGCCCGCGAACACGCACTGCCGGGGATGGTCCGCGCCGAAGCGGTCGTAGGCCAGGCGGCAGAAGTCCCGATCCCGGGAGAGGAAGGCCTTGATCTCCTCAATGCTCCGGGCGTTGGCAGTGGCCACCATTTCGGACATTTCAATGATCCACCGCCCGTTCAGCCGGTGAAACACGTCCTTGTCGCTGAGGCTGCGCAGGTCGTCCGAAAACCAGTCCGGCTCCATGGCCAGGCTGCGCAGGAAGGTGGACTTGCCCGCGCCCTGGCCGCCCACCAGCACCAGCATCAGCTCAAACTTGCAGCCTGGCTGGAACACCCGCTTCACCGCTCCCAGCATGAAGGTGCGCAGGCAGCGCTCGTGGTAGTCGTTCACCTCCGCGCCGAGGAAATGATGCAGGGCGTTCCGCACCCGGGGCACGCCGTCCCAGCGCAGGGCACGCAGGCGGTCCCGCACGGGGTGGAAGGCGTTGTCCGTGGCGGCAATTTTCAGCGCCCCCGGCAGGCAGCGCTCCGCCTTGAGCCCGTAGTGCCGCTCCAGATGCAGCTGGAGAAAGGCCAGGTCCGTGTCGCTGATGACGGACGATTCCCGCACCCAGGGCAGGGTGGCCTCGATGGTCAGGCGTTCGTTGAACAGGTTCCGGCGAATGTGTCCGCCCAGCAGAGGGTCGTGGGTCAGCGCCAGGACGCAGTTTTGCAGGGAGTTGACCACGTTGCCCCGATTGTTTTTCTCCAGCGCCTCCCGGATGGCCGCATAGGATGCATCCAGCCCTTCCTGGCTCATGGGCGGCTCTTGGTTGGTCACGGGCGATTCGTTCCGCAATGGCTTTTGCCTCCTTTCTGAATGCAGGGATGTGCAGGGTGATCCCTCAGCGCTCCATGTCGTAATGGCGAGTCTTTGTTTCTTTGGACTGCGCCTTGTACGGCGCTTTCTATCAAGGAAATTGCAGTGGAGGTTGGCTATTACGACGCCTCCAGTTTCATCCGCCGCTTCAAGCAAATTACGGGCGTTACGCCTTTGCAATACCGCCGTAGTAAGGAGGAAAGCGGAACCCATGCTGACAGTTGAGCAAATAAGCAAACGCTACGGCCACCGCACAGCCCTGCGGGAGGTGTCCTTTACCGCAGAAACTGGCGAGATCATTGCGCTGCTGGGCCGTAACGGCGCGGGAAAAACCACGCTGATGAACATCCTCACCGGATATATTGCCATGACTTCGGGCAGAGCCTTCATAGGGGGACACGATGTGCTGCGCGACCCGCTGGCCGCCCGCCGCCTGGTGGGTTACCTTCCTGAACTGCCGCCCTTGTATCCAGAAATGACGGTGCGGGAGTGCCTGGCATACTGCGCGGCGCTGAAGGGCATTCCCCGGGGTGACCGGCGTAAGGAAATGGACCGGGTGATTTCGCTTACAGCCCTGGAGGCTTATGCCGGGAGGCTATCGGGACGCCTTTCCAAGGGATACCGCCAGCGCGTGGGATTGGCGCAGGCGCTGCTGGGACGGCCGCCGCTGCTGATTCTGGATGAACCGGGCAGTGGCCTGGACCCGGTGCAGCTGGCGCAAATGCGGGATGTTATTCGGAACGTGGGCCGGGAGAGCACAGTGCTGCTTTCCTCCCACCTGCTCAGCGAGGTGACCAACGTATGCGCGCGGGCCTTGGTGCTGGACGCGGGCAGACTGCGTTACGACGGGCCCATGGAGGAACTGACCGTTCATCGAGGCGTCCTGGAAGTTGCATACAGGAACGGCTGCGACATGAAGGAAGCGCTGTCAGCGCTGCCTGGGGTGAGTCGGATGTGCACGTTGGAAGAAGGCACGGAACGCACCCGCCTGGCGCTTTACTGCGCTGATAGCACGGTGCTGGCGGCTGAGGTTGCCCAATGCGTGCTGGCACGAAAGGGGGAACTGCTGGCCCTATGCCCGCAGCATGAGGGGCTGGAGGATGCTTTCCTGCGCTTGATTCACGAGGAGGCGAAACCATGAATGCTGTTTTCCGGCATGAACTCAAGCGATATTTTGTTTCACCGGCAGGGTATGCGTTCCTTATCCTGTATACGCTCATGGCTGGCGTGATTTATGTTTTTATAAATATCTGGCAAGAGAGCAGCGCCAGTATGAACCTGACGCTTTCAGGCATGCAGCTTTCGCTGATGCTGGCGCTGGCCATGGGGTTGACGGTACTCTTTCCGCTGGTGATTTCCCGGTGGACAGTGCTCTCTTTTGCTCAGGTGGCGGCAGGCTACCTGGGGTATTACCTGCTGGGCACCGCCATGCTTTCCGTAGGCGCATGGATCAGCTCTCTGTGCACCAATCAGATTACCGCCGCCATGGCGACCCTGGGGGCCAATCTGATCATCTATCTGTGCGAGCACTATGCCGTACCACAGCTGCGCACTACACCCTTGGCGTTTCTAAATCGGGCGCTGGCCTTTTTGCCCTCATCCTCCCGGCTGGGTGATTTTGCCCAGGGCATTATCAGCCTGGCAGATGTGGTCTATTTCCTGACTTTTCCGGCTTTGATGCTATTTTATACCTGCCGGGTGCTCACCCACCGGCGCATGATGAAGGGGTGAAAGCGACCGTGAAAAAGATAAAACATGCATGTCCCTTCGGGCTGTACCATGCGCTGCTTTACCTGCTGGCAACTGCGGCTGCGATTCTCCTGTGCGTTTGTGCGGAACGCGCAGAGGAGCGATATTACCTCAAGTGGGATGTTTCCGCCACAAGGGTCAGCAGCTTGAGCGACTATACCCTTGCACAGCTGGAGAACCTTGCCCAACCGGTTACCATCTATCCGGTGTATACTGCGGGTTCCACCCTTTCCCTCAAGGATTTGCAAACGGAAACCCTGCTGTGCATGCGTCTCGCGTCTTCCCTGGTAGAGGTGGAAACGATTGACCCCGTGGCGCAACCCCAGCGGCTCCAGGAACTGGCAGGGGACACGGCGGATGTGGCGGAAGGCACAGTCTTTGTCCGCAATGCCGCAGGAACCCGGGTGATTCGCCTGAACGCGGAGGATTTTCTGTTTTCCCAGCGCATTGAAGAGGACGTATATACCATCTATTGCGGGGAAGCGATGCTCATAGGCGCCATAGAACGAGCCTATGCGCCGGAGGTGCCCGCGGCATGGTTCATTACGGGCCATGGGGAAGCAACCCGGGAGGAATGCTCGCGGCTCACCTTGCAAATGCAGGCGATGGGACTGGAGGTGCACAGCGGCGCACTGGGGATGATCGAAGCCCAACCGGGGGATGTGGCGCTGCTCATGGACCCGCAAAGGGATTTGACGGAGAGCGAAGCCCTGGCCATGGCGGATTTTCTGGACAGCGGGGGTCACCTGCTGCTGGCCTGTGGGGCGGACACGCCTTGGGCAGAACTTCCCCAGTTGCAGGCGCTGTGCCAGGTATACGGGCTGGGATTCCAAGCAGGATGGGTGGTGGAGGATGCTACAGTCACCGATGCCTATGTGGAGCGCCCTGAATGGCTTTCGCCCTCGCTGTCAGGGGACAACGGCCTGGTGGATACGCTTCCCGGACGGCTGATTTTGCCTCGGGCTTGCGCGCTTGCGGTGCCAGGCATATGGCCGGGAATCACTGCCCACGTGCTGCTGACCACCTCTGAGCGAGCCGTGCTCCACACCCATACCACCGGTGACGCGCTTGCTGCTGCTCCGGGGGATACCAGCGGGCAAATGCTCCTGGCGGTGCTGTTCTGGCTGGAGAAGGGAAGCATTTTGCAATTGGCAAGCGCGGACATGCTGCGGGATCAGGCGGAAACTTCCGGCGCATCTGTGGTGGATGCCAGCGAGAACCTGGCCCTGGTGGCATGCTGGCTGGATGAAATGACCGGGCAAAAGGGCGGCGCTACCTTGGACGCCGGTGTAAAGGAATTGCCCAATCAGCTCATCCGCTTTGACAGCGAGCAGACCCGGCAACGGGTAAGCGCACTCTTCCTGACGGCACTGCCGGTGGCACTGCTGGCGCTGATGCTGGTGGTGCTGCTGCGAAGGAGGCGCTTGTGATGCACCGGGGACGTAACCTGGGCCTGACCGCTTTGGCCGCTGTGCTCCTGGGCCTGCTGTACCTTTACTTGGACGGTGGCGCACCGGGCGAACTTCCGGCGCAGGCAGTTGAATCAACCCCAGCCTACTGGATGCTCTATGAGCGGGACCCCAGCGAATTCCGCAACATGACGGTAACGCTTGCCAGCGGGGAGAGCTACCGTGTACGCTCCGACATGGTGTTTCAGGACGGGCAACTTCTGGGCGTACAAAACACCCTGGGACAGCCCGTGGTGGTGGAGCATCAGCCTGGCTTTGCCCTGGACGTTACCGGGTATCAGATGATGCTGCTGGTGGCGCAGCACATCCCTGTCACCGCCAAGTATGACGCATTGGACCTGGAAGCGTGCGGCCTGGCCAGCCCTGCCGCGCGGCTGGAGATCGCCTATGCTGACGGGGAAACACTTACCCTTTCCATTGGTAACCTGACTGCCTCGGGTGCCTCCTGCTATGTAAGGCTGTCCGGGGATACAGCGGTGTATCTTGCACCCTATGACCTGCATCAGGTCATGACCCGCTCCCTGAAGGAGCAACATGTCCTTCCTGGCCCGCTGAATGTGGATGTGGACAGTGCAGTGCAGATCGCTGTGGATGGCCCCACGGTGGAACGCGTAATTGCCACGCGCTACGGTGGCGACCGCTTGCTTCCCTGGCGGATGGATACACCCCTGGTTCATGACGGCAGTACAGAGCGTATTGCAGCATTCCTTGCAGGCCTGTGCGCTGTGCATGCCGAGGCCTATGAGACCACTGTGGAGGATGCGGCAGCGCTGGCAGCCTATGGCCTGGATGAGCCGCTGCGGCGTATTGCTGCGTTCTCTGATGGAACAATCCGCGACATTCATGTGGGCGCGGATGCTGGCGGCGGCATGGTGTAAGCTGCTTCATACATAAATAAGCTCCCTCTGCTAAAAACAGAAGGAGCTATAAAAGTATTTCCTGACGCAATGCAAGCGCTTTGTTGAAGAATGCCCAGGATAGGCGTGGGAACCGCTATGCTATCCTGGGCCAAGGCACGCAATGCGCTTATACTTTCTAATGCAACCTAAAGGAGCCTGGCCCTTTGCCGCGTCATGGCCTCAGCCCTTTGCAAATAGCTTTTCTAGCGGAAGCCGAGACTTGATGGACTTAGGCTTGCATTTCATCGGGATAAAGCTCTTTGCGTACAGCGAAAGCCACATCCGGTTTATTGGTGATCACATCCAGCCCCATGCCCATGACAAAGGCCAACTCCTCAGGCTCATCAGGCGCCCAGACCCGGCACTTGAGCCCGGCAGACAGGCATTCTTCCACATAGCCTGGGGTATAGGTATACAGAAAGTCCGGATGAATACCATCGCAGCCAAGCATTTTCGTATAGTCCACCTGCCGGTAGATGGGTTGATAGAAGCCAAGGTTGCACTCCGCAGCGGGATTGATTTGCTTCATGTGCACCAGCGAAACATGGTTATTTCCTGAGTAAATCACGCGGTCCTCCATGCCGCAAGCGCGGACAATGGCACAGATAGCTTCTTCCAGGCCACAGGGTTGATCCAGGTTGGTCTTCAACTCGATGTTCACATCCAGGTCAATCTCTTTGGCCATCTGAAGCAGCTCTTCCAGGGTGGGAATCCGCTCACCCCGGTATGCGTCCATGCCATAGCTGAAATCCAGCTGCTTTAGTTCCTTCAGCGTACGGTCCTTGAGCAAGTTATGGCAACCTGTGGTGCGGAAGGTATCGCTGTCATGGATAATGACAACTTGTCTGTCCTTGGTAAACTGCGCATCGCATTCCACGCCATCGGCGCCCATTTCTTTTGCCAAACGAAATGCGGCCAGTGTGTTTTCAGGCGCGTAAGCCGATGCGCCGCGATGTCCCCAAATCTTTAACATACTCTTTCACCCCTTGACGCTGCCACTCGTCAGCCCTTCAATAAAACTATCCTGCATGAGCAGATACAATACGACCATAGGTGCAATGGAAATCACGCCGGACGTGAAAACCCGTGCAAAATTATTGTTGTACTCCGTGGTAAACTTCACAAAGCGCGTGGAAACCGTGCGCAGCGAGTCCCTGGTAACAAAGGTATTTGCGAAGGTGAACTCGTTCCAGCAGGAAAGGACCGTAAGCAACATGACTGTCATAATAATCGATTTAGCCAGGGGAAGCGTGATGCGCAGAAAAGCCGTAAGCTCCGTGCAACCATCCACTTTTGCCGACTCTTCAAGTTCCCGGGGAATGCCCAGCAAGAATGTGCGCAGCAAAAGCAGTTTGAAGGGTATATTGCTTGCAGCATATACAATGATCAGGCTCAGATGCGTATTGCTTAGCCCTATCTGGTTAAACAGATAATACGTGGGAATCAGGTAGGCAAAGGAGGGAATGGCCATGCCGAACAGGAAATATGCCACAAAGAAATTCCTGCCCTTAAATTCAATCTTTGCCAATGCATATGCGGCCAGGCTGATGACAACAATGGTAATCAGAATGGTCCACACGCAAATCCAAATGCTGTTCAGAAACGCTTGCGCATAGCCGCCTGCCACCCAGGTATCAGCATAGTTTTCCAGGGTCCATGTGGTTGGCAGTCCAAGAGGATGCGCTTTGATTTCTGCATCAGGGCGAAAGGAGTTGAACAGCAGCTGAATCAGCGGGAAAATTTCAAAAATGGCCAGAAGAATAATCAACGCCCACTTTCCCGTTTTGCCAATCACAGAAGCAGGCCGGATCTTTTTCATACGTCCCACCCTCTCTTTTTTACAACTTGCAGGATTGCATATGCAAGAACCGACAGTAATGTCTGGAATACGCAAATCGTGCTGGCATAACCCGTACGGTAGAAGGAATACGCATTGCGATAGACGAGCGTGGAAATCAGCTCGCTTGCATTGCCGGGACCACCGCCCGTCATAACCCATACATAATCAAAGGTCAGGAATGACCACATGATAATCGTTATGACAATAAAGGTAAGGGTGGGCATAATGCTGGGAATTGTAATATTGGTAAATTCCTGCCATTGGGAGGCGCCCTCGACCTTGGCAGACTCATACAGTGTGGGCTCTACCTGCTGCAAGGCGCCCAGGAACATCACCATGACAAAGCCCCAGAAGTGCCACAGGTCCACAAATGCAACGGAGTAAAGTGCTATCTCTTTATTTCCAAGCCAAAGCGTCTTGCCCAGTTCTGTCAAGCCAATGGCTTTGAACACGCTGTTAATCCCAAAATATGGGTTGAGGTAAGAGCACCAGATTCGTCCGGCCATGGCGGCGGCAATGATATACGGCAGGAAATAAATTGTCCTGAAGAACATCTGCGATTTTTTCAGCTTACTAACCCAAAGCGCCATCAGCAGACCCAGGGCCACAGGGACTGTGATAAAAATAGCGATCCATTTGAAGTTGTTTTGCAGGGCCACATAAAACTCAGGATCTTGGAACATCTCCTGATAATTCTGCACCCCAATAAATGTAGCCTGGCCAATGCCATTCCAGTCAAAGAAGGAATAAAATACAGTGGCCAGCGAAGGCAGGGCAATAAAGACAAAATGCAACAGGAAAGCAGGTAGTACAAAGAAATAGACAAGCCATTTCTTTTGCTTCCTTGCCTGCTTGGTCACGGTGGTAGCCTGCATATCCATGCTCCTTTCATAGAGGGCCGCGAGAAAAACTCTCGCGGCCCATCAGTCTAAGCGGCTACGTTACATGACTGGAGGCACGGTACCGTTTGCAATATGTACATCCAGCATCTTCTGCATTTCACTCAGATAATCTTCCAAGGCCAGGTCGCCCATCAGGTAGGCGTCCGCCTTTTCATACATGTAGATGCGAACATCCTGGGGGAAGAACGTCCAAGTGCAATGGCCCACGTTGCCCTCTTCCATGGCCTTTTCCGTCAGCTCCAGCTTGTCTACCACAGGCTGGGGCAGCTTGCCGGTAAGATACTGTTCATCCAGGGGAATGCAGTTTACCTGGGCGCCGGCCTCAACGCTGGCGGCATACAGGTCAGGGCGGTTGTAAAGAATATCCAGCAGTTCAAAAATCAGTTCTTGCTTTTCGGGAGAGCAGCTGGCGTTCACCGCATAGCAGCCACCCACGGACAGTGCGTAGGTCTGCGGAACACCTTCACGGAAGGACGGGGGCAGCGTGATGTACTGATTCATGTTGTTCTCAATACCGTTGAGCACAAACCAGTCGCCTTCCATGTTCAGCACCGTCATGCCGCTGTAATACATCGCCCGGCCATCGTCAGTGGTCACGGCAAAGGTGTCCTGGTTGCCAATGATGCCGGTATCCCACATTTCCTTATAAGTGGTAAATACCCCGGAGATTTCCGGATCAAAGAAGGTTTTCCGGCCTTCCAGCAGGTCCTTGGTGGCTTCACGGCCAGCATAGCAGCCGAACAGCGTAGAATACCACCATTCATTGCGCCGCGGGATATTCTGCGTGCCCAGGATCATGGGCGCCACAAATCCGGCTTCCCGGATTTCAGCGGCCAGCGTTTTCAGCTCCTCATACGTGGTGGGCATGGTCCAGCCATACTGATCCATAATATCCTTGTTGCCATAGAACAGCATACCTTCATACTGCGCAGGAACACCGGTGACAACGCCTTCAGGGGTGGTGGTAACATCCAAGGCCCAGTCATAAATGACTTTGTCCCAGCCGTATTTTTCCACAGCGGGGGCCAGGTCCACCGTGCGTCCGCTCTCATAGAGCTCCAGGGCGTCGGAAGGACCATCAATGCTCATCAGATCGGGGCCGGTGCCAGCCGCCAGGGCAATCTTCACCTGCTTGGTGATATCCTGCGTGGGCTGCCAGTCAATGACCACATTGGGGTGCTTTTCCAGGAAAGGCTTGATGACAAATTCATTGCGCTGATACCAGCCGTCCTCGCCGGTACGGTCGTCCATCCAGGTAATCGTGATGACCTCTTCTTCCGCGACGGCTGCCAGCGGAATCAGGCTCGCCAACATCATGGCAGCCAGCAACAGGGAGACCAATCGTTTCATTCTCGTTTACCTCCTTGCCTATATTTAATCTCTCTGGGAGATTTGGCACGATATGGGTTGAGCCATGGGTTCTATGCTTTTTTGGGATAGATAGAGTTCAATGGATTCCTGATCCACCAAAGAATTGGGGACGCCCTGGCGTGTGGTGGAGAGGCCTGCGGCCACTGTAGCAAAGCGAATGGCATCCATGATATCCCGGCCATCTGCCAGGTAATATGCCAGCGTAGCCGCAAAGGCGTCGCCTGCGCCCGTGGTGTCCACAGGGGTCACCTCTGCTGCCGGAAAATACACGGAATGCTGTTTGTCTTTCAAGTAGCATCCACGGTGCCCCAACGTAATGATGACATGCTTCACACCACGGTCCAGAAAATACTGCGCCTTTTCCTCGTAGGTGGCGGCATGCGGCACAAGGCGCTCCGCCTCCTTACGGTTGGGGATCAGAATATCCACCTTTTGCAGGATCTCGTCCTCAACCTGGTCTACCTTACAGGGTTTCAGCAGGACCTTGACTTTTTTCGCCCAGGCTGTCTCCACGGTTTGCTTTACCAGCGCAGGGTCCGGCACCGCCACGAACTGCACCAGACAATAGCTTGCATTTTCAAAGAGGTAGGCTTTTTCCTCAATATCCTTTGCGCAGAGCAGGTCGCTTGCGCCATAGTAGCCAATGATGGAAGCTTCGCCATCCTTGAGAACATGTACGTAAGCATTGCCTGTATTGGCGTGCTCATCGATAATGATGCCATCCATGTTGACCTTATGGCTTTTGAGAAAGTCATAGATGATGCTTCCCTCATAGTCTTTGCCCAGGCGGCCAATCAGGTAAGCGTCTGCCCCTAACTTTGCGGCGCCAACTGCCTGATTTAGGCCCTTGCCGCCTGGTACCTTGATGCAGCTCCTTGCCGTTGCGAATTCGCCGCCCTGAAGTGCTTCGTCCAGGCCCAGGAGTATGTCCATATTGATGGCGCCCACAACGATAATCTTTTTCTCCAGCACAGCCTTGGGCGGTTCAATGCTCATACGGTGCTCCAGTATGGGTTCCAGGGCATATCGCGCGCCTGTTTCCTCCCGGGATTCGATCCTGGAAAGTAAAGAGGCAGCCGCAAAGCGTCCCATCTGTTCAAAGGGCAGCTGAACTGTGGAGATCCGCTGGCTACATGCACTTTGCTCACTGTCACAGTTCAGGCATATCACAGACAGGTCTTTGGGAATGTGCAGCCCCAAATAGTCCGCCTGAACCGCTATTGCCTCAGCGACGCGGGAACTCATGCATACCACAGCGGTACAATTGCACAGTAGCATTTTCAGGTCAGTCTGCTCGTTCAGCACATGACTGATCTGATTGGGGTTTGCTATACCGGCCGCAAGCATTTGCTTTCGTACGCCCGCGCCGAATGCACGGGAACGGGGACTTTCGTCCGGCGTAAAGCACAGAATCTTTTGGTGATACGCTTCCGTAAGATAAGATGCGCACAGCTTTCCCAGATGCTGATAGTCAAAACCAAAGGAGTCCGGATCAGACCCGTCATATTCCATGGATACATACGGTACCTCTAGGGACTGTAACAGCGCTGCATTTCCCTGGTCATAGGGGGTTGCCTTCTCCCAGATGACTCCGTCCACATGAAAAGAAGAAAGCACGTGCATATTCTTTTCTTCTTCTTGCATATTCCCGGAAGAATAAACCAGCGCACCGTAGCCCCACTGACGGCACTCGTTCAAAATGCCCATAAGTTTTCCACTTTGCGTGCGGGTATCGTTCACCAGGACCCCCAGCACCAGCGTTGTCCCCTTTACGGGGGTTCGCACATTGGCATAGGGAAGGTAATTATATTCCTTAACGATACGAAGAATTTTTTCCCGTGTTGCTGCGCTTACGCTGGCATCCTTTTTATTGATGACTTTGGAAACCGTGGATACCGAAACATCAGCCAGCCGCGCAACATCCCGGATATTCATATGGCGCCTCCTTCTGTACGAAACAGAGAAATAGTTTTCCTAAATATTGTTTCCTAGCTTATTATAACACACACCAACAAAAAATCAACATAGTTTTACAAAAAGAAAGTAAAATCTTTTTGCGATCTTGGTAAAAAGAAAATTTTTTGATGAAAAAATGTCCCTGTACTTGCATACAGTACAGGGACGTCACCAGAAGAAATGCGTTTGTAAGGCTACCATAGACAAGCATGGGCATCATCATTTGAAACCGTATCGCTGCTGCCACAACCAGGCGCACCCATGGAGTCCTAGCTTGCTACCTATCATGCGTCCAAATCCATGTACGCGCCTTTCATGGGTGAAACGGCATGCTCTGCGTACAAGCGCAGCACGCCATGACGGTATTTTCGGGGCTTGGGGCGCCATTGGGTACGCCGGGCCGCAAGCACGGCGGCTACTTCCTCCGGCGTCTTGGGTTCACCGGCAATGCCCACAATAGCCAATCGCCGCGCCGGAATGTCTATTTCAATCAGGTCGCCATCCTCCACCAATGCGATAGGGCCGCCGCTTTGTGCCTCCGGGCTGCAATGGCCAATGACCGGCCCCGTGGATGCGCCAGAAAAGCGTCCGTCGGTTATCAGCGCAATGGAACGGCCCAGCTCCCGATCCGTGCTGATGGCTTCCGTGGTATAGAACATCTCCGGCATGCCGCTGCCCTTGGGGCCTTCATAACGAATGAATACCGCTTCCCCCTTTTGCACGCGATGGTGCAGCACGGCATCCAGGCAAGCTTCCTCGCTGTCAAAGGTACGCGCGCGGAGCACCGCGCGGAACATCTCTTTGGGGCATGCGGTATGCTTGATGACCGCGCCCTCCGGCGCAAGATTTCCATACAGCACCGCAATGCTGCCCTCATGGCCCAAGGGATGCTCTCGCCTGCAAATGATGTCCTCACGGGTCAGATGCAGGCCATACTTCCTGTTAGCGGCCTGGAGCCAACTTTGGCAGCGGTCATAATAGCCGTTGCCTTTGAGCTCATCAAGGTTCTCGCCCAAGGTTTTTCCTGTAACGGTCATGGCGTCCAGGTGAAGCTGATCGCGAATCTCTTCCATGATGGCCGGAACGCCGCCTGCATAGTAAAAGAATTCTGCGGGCCATTTTCCCGCGGGTCTCAGATTGAGCAAAAACGGCATATGCCGGTGCAAGCTGTCAAACGTCTGCCCGTCGATGTCTATCCCCAGCTCGTGGGCAATAGCCGGTATATGCAGCAGACTGTTTGTGCTGCCGGAAATTGCGGCATGAACCACAATGGCATTTTCAAAGCTGGCCCTGGTGAGCATGTCCCTGGGCCGCAAGCCCTGCATGGCCAGCTGCACGGCGAGCGCCCCCGCGCGCTTGGCATAGGCAATCAGGTCGGGGCTGGTGGCGGGCAGCAAGGCGCTGCCCGGCAGGGAAAGCCCCAGGGCTTCCGCCATGATCTGCATGGTGGAGGCCGTTCCCATAAAGCTGCATGCTCCGCAGCTGGGGCAGGCGTTTTCCTTGGCCCAGGACAGCTTCTCCCCATCGATTTCGCCGCGCTCATATTGCGCGCTGTACATGCCCAGCTGCTCAAGGGTCAACAGCTGCGGGCCCGCGTTCATGGTTCCACCCGTTACCACCACGCTGGGGATGTTCACGCGCATCATGCCCATCATATTCCCGGGCAACCCCTTGTCGCAGCTGGCAATATATACGCCTGCGTCAAAGGGCGTAGCGTTTGCCTGAATTTCGATCATGTTGGCGATCATATCGCGGCTGGCCAGGCTGTAGTTGATGCCATCCGTGCCCTGGCTTTCCCCGTCGCACATATCCGTGCAGAAGTATCGCGCGCCATGGCCTCCCGCCTCTGCCACGCCTGCCCGTACAGCTTCCACCAGCTGATCCAAATGGCCGCTCCCTGGGTGGCTATCGCCAAAGGTGCTTTCAATGAATACCTGCGGTCTGTCCAGATCCGCTTTTTCCCACCCTGTGCCAATGCGCAACGGGTCCTGTTCCGGCGCAAGCTTTCTCATGCGCTGACTGATTAGTTCCATCATGTGGAAGCGCTCCTTTGTCTTTTCTGTTGGTATAAGATGCCGTCCGGCATGCATGCGGATGAGGCTGCTTCGGCGCCTTTGCCGGGCCCAGGCAGCAACGTCCAGGACCTTAGTCCAGCAGCTGCAAGGTGGGATGATCTTTCTCCCAGTATACGTCCGCTGCTTCCTTCACCGCCAGGATTTCCTTGCCATTGCACAGCAGCCTGGAAAAACCGCCGCAGGCGAAGCGCTCCAGCTGGCCTTCCGCATTGCAGAGCAAAGCAGCGCAACCGATATAGCTGCCGGTATACGTTTGATCGCCATAGGTGCAGGAGAATGCCTGGGGAATACCAGATTTCAGGGACGCATAGTCGCTGAAAACATAGGCGCCATTTTCCAAACGGCAAGGGTCCGAGGTTTTGCTGACGGGGAGGTGCATGTCCGCCAGAATGTCAGCCTCTTCCTCCAGGGTGCTTTGCCCAAGCATCCGCCGCAGATGCAGCGGAATCGCCGTGCCATTGAAATCGTGCGTGGCCTTGCCAATGATGCGTACCGGCAGCGGGGAGGACACGGCCTGCGCCAGAAAATTCATGCTGGCCGCCTTTCCATACTGGGGGTACACGTATAGCAAAGCCGTGAAATGATGCTCGCCATAGAAAAAGCCCGTTGCATCCATACGGATTTTCCCCTGGTCAAGCGCCTCGCTGGAAGTCAGCGCGCACCGGCATCCCGCCTTCCATAAGGCATCCGCCCGTTCAAGGATATTCAGTTCTCCATGGATGTCATACCGATTGCGCGCTCGAATATTGGGGTACCAGTTGCACAGCGCCGGCATGCCGAAAATAATCAATAGATCCATTTGGGGCATGGGGCCATCAAACCAGTCCAGGAGCGCAATCTTCTTTTCCACCTGATTCACACCCGCAAGAAAGGCATCCTGTCCCAGGTCCTGCCCCCAGTGCAGGTCGTTCATGGCATGGTAATGAATGCGGCTGCCAAACTTTGCTTCCTCCATGGCCTTGACGAAGAAGGGCTCTATTTCCTCCTTGTAAAACATATCATAGCATATGGCCTCCGGGCATTCGCAACTGATCCCCAGGCGGACGGGCATGGTAATGTTCTCATCTGTTTGGGCGTACTGCCTGGGCAGGCCCCACCAGTTGCAACCAGTTGCCCAGATTTCATCGTTCTGCAGCTGGTTATGAAACGTATTGTGCAGCCCCAGGAAAGCGTTCTCCCCGCAAAAGTGCCGCACGTATTCGCTAAAAATACGCTCTATGCGCCGCGGTCCCTGGCGCATCAGGGAAAAATACTGGTTGATGGCCCGAATCCGTACAGATTCCTGGCCTTCCGGCGCATACCGCATGGCAAAGAGCAGCTCGCGCATCTTCGTGCCCGTGTTCGCTTCCACCCATGCGGAAAAGGCCTTCCCGGATAACCGGTCACGGAAGCAATCATCCTGATGGCGGATGGTTATATTCCGGAACTCATCCAGAACAAAGCTGTCGAAACCAACCGGAGCCAGGTCAGCAAGAAGGCCATGAAACGACCGGGGAAAAAAGTCCCCAAAGCAATCCCCGTACGCGTAATAATGCGAAGCCATGGCATACACCGTATAGCCCTTCCATTGCGGTACAGAGAGCCGGATGGACAATCCTTCATCGGCTTCATGGCAGATTGCATAGTTTGTAAGTTCCATCAGGGAGCCCGGCGCGTACTTTCCGTCTCCCATTTTCTTGAAGGCATAGACGGCCAGCAGCTCACTTTTCAAGCGCGTGTGGATTTCTTTCATTCTGACGCTGTCCGTAAAGCAGAAAAGCGAAACCTCCCCATTTTCAGGGATTTTTTCCTCCGCTTCACTCACCAGTGAAACGGCCTCATCGGGGGAAATCCCAATGGTGGAATTGCTCCCCTCCGGCCACAGCTGGAGCACGATCTTCAGCCCCAGCCGGTGGGCATAGGATACAGCCTTTTCAAAATGAGGGATCAGGCTCCGGTCAAAGAAGTCCATGCCCTCCCGGGCAGAAAGGACAACCATGGTATACGCTGACTTTTCATCAATACGTTTGAGATCTTTCAGGTATTTCTCATCGTGAAGGATCTCCGGCGTCCAAAACCAATACAGCATGCGCGGATGTCTGGAAATATGCTTCCATGGGCCGGGGAACGGTGTATCCACTTTGCATCCTTCCTCTGCTATCAAATTTGCTTGCAAAAGCGATCCCCTTGCAAATGCACGCGCCACCAGGCAGACCAAATCCGCTTTCTGGAAGAAGCGGCGTTGGCCGTTTTTTCCATATACTGCATATACAATTAGTTACAATGGTAGATACTCCTCTTTTTTGGACCTTTCCCATGGCATAAAATCGTGCCGCAAAGGCGTCCGGAAAAGCAGGCCGCGGGCAGGGAGGATACAGGGTCATACCTCCTGGACGCGGCCCCGCGCCTTTGACAAATCCCTCCGACAATCTTATAATGACCACAGCACTGGAAGGCAAAAGGCCTGCCGCGGCCGTCAAAAACCCCATTGGGAGGTACCGGAAGAACCCAAAGCCGGCCCTTGCCGAATTTGCTTTTTCGGCACGCTGTGCAGGCAAGGAACCTGTCGGAAAGGACATCGAGAGAGAAAGGAAGATGCTGCCCCATGTTTCTACGCTATCCCGGTGGGCTGACGAAGGCCCTCACTTTTAGCTATGACGACGGCGTGGAACAGGATATGCGCCTGGTGAAGCTGCTGGACGACCATGGAATGAAAGGAACCTTCAACCTGAATTCTGGCCTGTTCTCTCCCCAGGGGACCACCTTTGCCCCCGGCACCATCCACCGCCGCATGACCCTGGCCCAGAGCAAGGCCCTTTTTACCGGCAATCACGAGGTGGCGGTGCATTGCCTGACCCATGCCTGCCTGCCGGAACTTTCCCAGGAGCGGATGGTTCACGAGATCATCAGGGATCGGGAAAACCTGGAGCGTGAGTTTGGCGGCATTGTGCGGGGAATGGCGTATCCCTTTGGCGCGGTGGACGACGCCACGGTGGAGGCCGTGCGCTGCTGCGGCATACAATATGCCCGGACAGTGCGCAGCACCCATGCTTTCCGCATGCCCCAGGACTGGCTGCGGCTGGACCCCACCTGTCACCACGATGACCCCAGGCTGATGGAGCTGGCCGACAGCTTCCTGGCGGCACGCAACATCTACGAGACAAAGCTCTTCTACCTGTGGGGGCATGCCTATGAGTTTGAGGCCAACGATAACTGGCAGGTGATTGAGCGGTTCATGGACCGCCTGGCAGGCCGGGATGACATCTGGTATGCCACCAATATGGAAATCTGCGCCTATGTGCTGGCCTGGAAACAGGTCTATGCCAGCGTGGATGGCCATTGCCTGCACAACCCCACCAGCTATACCTTCTGGCTGGAGGAGGGGGGAAAGGCCTATACCCTTGCCCCGGGGGAAAACCTGACGCTTTGACGCTGCCTTTTCATGCCCGGCGGGAAATTCCGCGCCTATTTTCAGCAGCCATGGGATATGGTATAGTATAGGGGAGGAGCGTGAACACCATGAAGAAGATCGTCCTGACCGGCGGAGGGACCGCGGGTCACGTTTCGCCCAACCTGGCGCTGATTCCCCGGCTGCTCCAGGATGGCTATGACATTGATTATATCGGCACGGAAAAGGGCATTGAACGGGAGATGATCGCCCGGGTGCCCCAGGTGCATTACCACGCGGTGAAAAGCGGCAAGCTGCGCCGGTACTTTTCCTGGCAGAATTTTACCGATTCCTTCCGCGTGGTGGCCGGTGCGGTGCAGTCCGCCCGGCTCATGGGCAAGCTGAAGCCCGACGTGGTGTTCAGCAAGGGGGGCTTTGTTTCCGTGCCGGTGGTGTTTGGGGCATGGCTGCACCACATTCCCGTGGTGTGCCACGAGAGCGACCTGACCCCCGGCCTGGCCAACAAGCTGTGCCGCCCCTTTGCCCGCAAGTTTGCCACCACCTTTCCCGAATGTGCCGCCGCCCTGGGATCTAAGGCGGAGATGACCGGTACGCCCCTGCGGCCGGAGCTTTTTGGCGGCAGCCGGGCCAAGGGGCTGACGCTGCTGGGATTTACAGGGACAAAGCCGGTGCTGCTGATGATGGGCGGGTCCCTGGGCGCGCAGTCGGTGAACAAGGTGCTTCGGGAGGCGCTGCCGGATCTGCTGCCCAGCTTTGACCTGTGCCACATCTGCGGCAAAGGCAACCTGGCACCCGAGCTGGAGGGCACGCCCGGGTATAAGCAGCTGGAGTTTGTGGACAAGGAGCTGCCGGACATACTGGCCACGGCGGATCTGGTGCTCAGCCGTGCCGGGAGCAACGCCCTGTGCGAGTTTCAGGCCCTGGGCAAGCCGATGCTTTTGGTGCCCTATCCCAAGGGGGCCAGCCGCGGTGACCAGATTCTGAATGCCCAGAGCCTGGAAAAGCGCGGGCTATGCCGGGTATTGCTCCAGGAGAATCTCACCCGGGCAAGTCTTACCGCTGCCTTGAACCGCCTATGGGCGGATCGGGAGCAGCTGGAGGAAGCGTTGCGCAAGGCTCCCCCGGCGGATGGCACCCGTCGGGTGCTGGAAATGATCGAAGAGGTGCAGCAGAAGAAGCACCACGGGTAAAAAGGAAA
>USCR01000026.1 GCA_900553295.1 uncultured Eubacteriales bacterium
CGGTAAATAACTTTCCCCCGGGGGAGGCATGCCATGCGTGCCTCCCTCTTTTTTAGCAGGGACTTTCCGCACCAGGTCATCCAGCGCTTCGGGGAATATTTCCCCGCCTTATCCCTTGGGCTGCCTATGGAGCCCTTTTCTATCCGGCAAACGGCATGTTGCCGGATTTTTCTTTTGATGTTCCAGCACAGAACCGTGGCCAAGCAGCCCCTTATGGCCGGGGCACAAAGGCGCCGCAAAGCCGCCCGCAGCAGGGATTTCGCCTGCCGGGAGCAACCTGTGCCGCGGGCTGACGCACAGCTTTGCAGAAAAAAAGTAAAGCCGTGCAGGAATTTCCATCCTTGGAACGTCAATTAGAACGGAGGCAGGTTTTTGCACTGGCTCCGCAATCAGGATAAGGAAGAAGGTAAGACGTATGATGAAGCGAATGATCGCGCTGCTGCTTGTGCTGGTGATGACCCTGTGCGCAGCGGCCGCATGGGCTGCTCCAGGCGATACAACGTTGTTTGCCCGTGACTATGATGCAAACAATAGTCCCTCTGTCACCACCGCTGTAGCCGTTGGGGACACGCTGTACATGCTCGTCAATCAGTTTGACGAGGAGCTGTCGGACAATATTTTTTCGCTCTACCGGTATACCCAGGGCCAAAGCAGCGAGCCGGAACTGCTGGCGAACAAGCTGTGCTATACCCGCTGGTATAGCACCATGGAAGATGCCAAGGCCGCCCAGGCCAACATCGGTGCCGATCCGGAGACGGGCTTTGGTTATTTGTTCAGCGATGGCGAAAAGCTCTATGGCTTTAATACCCTGAATGGGGAAATTGCCAGTCTCACCTTTGCGGACGGGGCCATGTCCCGGGAGGTTGTCTGCACCGTTGCCACCAATGACCTGTATATTCAGGAGGAAGATTATTCCTATATGGTAGACATCAACGGCCTGTGCTGCATGAATGGCCATGTCTACTTTGCCTCCTCCGACTGGCGTGGGAGAGAGCCGCAATATTTCCTCTATGATATCAACCTGGACGGCGGCGCTGTGACGAAGCTCCCCCTCACCCAGCGGATCAACAGCACGATACCCTACAAGGATGGCCTGCTGCTGAGCTATATTTCCTCTTCCTGGGATGAAAACACCAACCAGGAGATCCCCGCCCAGCTGGTAACCGTCAATCCCGCAGATGGCGCCACGGTTTCCCTAAAGGAGATGGCGGATACCGCCTATATCTACACCCTGGCCTACGACGCGGCCAAGGATACCGTGTACTACTTTACCGAAAGCACCCTGTGGGGCATGACCGGCATGGGTGCTCCCTTCAAGGCAGCCTATGCCAACCAGAGCTATGTGGATAGCATGACGATTTTCAGCTCCGGCTATGCCGCGCTGTGGAGCAGCGATGGCCTGGAAATCCACAACCTGGACCCTGCCTATCTGCCCACCAAGACGCTGACCCTCATCGGCAGCTGGCGGGATGCCGCCGCCAGGAAGTTCACCCAGGAGAATCCCGACATCCCGTTGATTTTCAGCGAGCAGTACTACGGCATGGCTGATCTGGGCCAGGCCATGGTATCCGGGGACACCACCATTGATGTCATCCGTACCAATGTAGAAAATGGCTTTGATAACCTGCTGGAAAAGGGGTACTGCGCAGATCTATCTTCCAGCCAGAAGCTCATGGATTACGTGAACTCCCTGTACCCTGCCCTGCGGGATGAAGTGATGAAGGACGGCAAACTGTATGCCATTCCGGTAACCCTCTACGGCTCCACCCTGAGCTATATGCCCAGCAAGCTGGAGGAAATCGGCCTGACGGAAGAAGATATGCCCACAACCTTTGTGGAGCTATGCGAGTTCATCACCCGCTGGAACAACGAGTGGATTGACGATGAAAACAAAACGAATGTAATGCCCTTCTGCACCACCATGAGCAACCGTTCCGTGATCTTTGACCTGATGCTCAAGGCCTATCTGGATTATTACGATGCCAAGGACGAACCGCTTACCTTCGATACGCCGGAGTTCAACGCCATGCTCACCGCCCTGGACAGCATGGACGCCTCCAACCTGGACATGCCCGCAAACATGAGCGATCAGGAATATGACGAGTATTACCAGCTATATTCCGGGGTATTTGTGGATCGGGGGCTGCTCTCCACCGCCGAGGGTGAATATGCCGCCGTGCCGCTCAAGCTCTCCATCGGCGAGGGCAAGGATTTCACGGTGGGCACAACCATGGAGGTCCTCTTCGTAAATCCCCGCTGTGCCAATCTGCCGGAAGCCATTAAGCTGCTGGAGTGCTACGTGGACACCCTGGACGAATCCTACAAGATTCTCATGTGCCCCGACTGCAATGATCCCGTGGAAAATCAATACTATCAGGACACCCTCAAAAACTTCCAGGACAGCCTGGCCGAACTTCAGGAACAGCTCAAAACCGCCGATGACGCCGAGAAGCGCGACCTGGAAGACACCATCAAATACTATGAGGATTCTCTGAACAACAAGGAAAGCTTCCGCTGGGACTACTCCGCCCAAACCATTGCCCAGTACCGGGAAATCGGCGACCATGTTTTTGCCCGGCATGCCAACGTACTGTACAGCGCCGGTAACGACACCAGCACCCAGCTGCGCAGCCTGCATGAACGGTACGTGCAAAAGCAAATTACCAAAGACCAATACATCAAGGAACTGAACCAGAAGGCACGGATGATCGTGCTGGAAAATCAATAAAACCCTGCCCACGGAGAGATGTGGCGCAACGCTTTAGGCCTGCGCCCATCTCTCCCTTTTTTTTACAGGTGTAAATCTACAGTTGCTGTGCACCTTTTCCGGCACCTTACACGTCATAATAAATGAAGGCATTTTTTCCTGTCCATTTCACTTCACACCGTCCTGTATGAAAGAAGGGAAACTGTATGTTCAAGCGTGTTGGAATCTTTCTGCTGATTTTCATTTTGGTTTGCCTGTGCACGTCCGCCCTGGCTGCGCCGGATGATGTCCTGCTCTTTACCCGGGATGAAACAGCCACCCGCAATCCTACCGTGGAAGCGGCAGTGCCCGTGGGCGACACCCTCTACATGCTCCTGCGAATGTACGAGGAGACGGATTCCGCCTGGGTATACCGGATGTTCCGCTATACCCTGGGGCAGGGCGCCGAAGCGGAAAAGATTTGCGACAACATCTTCTATACGCGGTCCTATCCCAACCTGGGAAGCGCCATAGCAAGCCAGCAGGAGGGTATGTCCCCGGAGGAGGGCTTCGGCTATCTGTTTGGGGACGGTGAAAGCCTCTATGGCTTCAACAACCTCACCGGCAGCATGGCTGCGCTTACCTTCGCCGATGGCGCCATGCACCGGGAGGAGGTATGCACCGTGGACACGCAGGCGCTCCTCATCGCGGAGAACGACTACTCCTACGTGGTGGACATCATGTCCCCGGTGCTGATGGATGGGCATCTGTACTTTGCCTTTACGGACTGGCGGACGTCCGAACCCGCTTACAGCCTGTTTGACATCAACCTGGCGGACGGTTCCGTGCGCACCCAGGCGCTGGAACGTCAGCTGAACGATCTTACCGTGTACAAGGATGGAACCTTGCTGGGCTACGCGCCCAGCCGCATGGACCGCGACACGGGAAAGCGTCTCCCCTCCTGCCTGGTGGCGGTTCACCCTGCCGACGGCACTCTTACCCCTGTGCAGGACTTGTCTGACGACCTGCGCCTGGACCGGATGGTCTATGACCCGGCTGCCGATACTCTCTACTACTCCAGTCCCAGCATCCTGTGGGCCATGCCCGCTCTGGGCCAGCCCCAGCAGGTTGCCTATACCAACCAGGGCTATGCCAGCGGACTGGCCGTGCTTGGCAAGGGATATGCCGCCGTGTGGGACAGCGACGGCCTGGAAATCCGCAACCTGGACCCAGCCTATCTGCCCACCAAAACGCTGACCATTGTCAACACGAGCCGCGACGCAGCTGCCCAGCAATTCACCCGGGAAAACCCGGATGTGCCGCTGATCTATCCCCAGGACTTCTACAGCCTGGAAACCCTGGGAACGGCCATGATCTCAGGAGAAACGGCCATCGACCTGGTTGCGCTGGACGTGGACGGGGGCTTTGATGCCATGCTGGAAAAGGGATACTGCGCGGACCTGTCCTCCAGCCAGGTGCTCATGGACTTTGTCCAGGGCCTCTACCCCGCCGTGCAGAAGGAAATCATGAAGGACGGCAAGCTCTACGCCATTCCCGTGAGCATCAGCAGCAGCGTGCTGTGCTACAACGTGGACAAGCTGGAGGAAGTGGGGCTGACCCAGGAGGACGTTCCCACCAACCTGGTGGACCTGTGCGCCTTCATCACCCGCTGGAACAATGAATGGATGGACGATGAAAACAAGGCCAACGTCATGCCCATTTGCACCCTGTCCAGCAACCGGCAGATTGTCTTTGATATGATGCTCAACGGCTACATCGACTACTATGACGCCACCGGGCAGACGCTGGACTTTGACACGCCTTTGTTCAACCAGCTGCTCACTGCCCTGGACAACATGGCCGCGGACAACCTGGACCGCCCCGCGGTGATGAGCGACATGGAATACGACGAATTCTATCAGCTCTACTCCGGGCTGTTTTTGGAGGATAGCCTGCTCAGCTCCGTCAGCACAGGCAGGGAGTATCTCTTGGGACCGCTGGCCTTGAACGATGAACTGGATTACAAGGTTGGCGCCTACATGCAGGTGATGTTTGTCAATCCCAAGTGCGAGAACATGCCGGAAGCCCTGAAGCTGCTGGAATGCTATGTGCAGAACATCAGCCCCTATTCCCTGATACCGCTTTCGCCGAATGCCAACGATCCCCTGCCCAATCCCAATTACGAGCAGACCGTACAGAACCTCCAGGAAAACCTGGCGGATCTCCAGGCGCAGCTGGCCGACGTGGACCCCGCCCAGAAGCGGGATCTGGAGGATTCCATCGCCTACTATGAGCAGCGCCTGGCCAACCAGGAGGACCTGCGCTGGAACATTTCCCCGGAAACCATCACCCGATACCGGGAGCTCATTGGCGACCACGTCTACATCCGGCACAGCAACGTGCTCTACAGCGCCGGGGACGATACCTATGCCCAGCTGCAAAGCCTGCACAACCGCTATATCCAGAATCAGATCACCCGGGAGCAGTACATCAAGGAACTGAACCAGAAGGCACGGATGATCGTGCTGGAAGATCAATAAAGTTTTCACCCTTTGGGAATGGCAAAAATACTTTTCGGCATGGGGCGCGGACGTTTCTCCGCGCCCCATGCTGTTTCTGGGTGTGCTGAACACATTGCGCACAGAAAAGCAGGAATTTTTTCAATGAAGCGCGAAGGAAGCATGCGAGCCTGATTCCGGGAAAATGCCATACGAAGGAAGCATGTGCAGATGTTGGAGGCATTGATCGCCGCCATAGGGCAAAGCGCAAAGGCACAAGGGAACACCTTCTGGACACGAAAGCTAACCATGGGCACGCCTGTGCAGGTACACCTGGCGGTTATGGTAGAGCCATATCTCAGCCGCGTATTGGACGGGAGCAAAACCATAGAGTCCAGGTTTTCCCGAAAAAAAATTGCGCCCTGGGGGCGCGTGTCATCCGGGGACGTAGTGGTACTGAAAAAATCAGGTGGCAGCTTTGTGGCGGTCTTTGAGGCCACCGACGCCACCTATGTGGAGCTTTCCCCCGACAGCATGGCACAGATCAGGCAGGCCTATGGTCAAGCTCTCTGCGTGGACGACGCCTTCTGGCAGGCCAAGGCCGAATGCTCCTTTGCGACGCTGATTTCCATTGGCCATTTGTTTGTTTTTCCACCATTCTCCCTTGCGTTTCGAAACCGGCGGTCCTGGGTGGATCTGGGAACGTTCACAGGTCAATCCACTTCCGCCGGTGGACACCTGGAGGCGCATTGCAGCACATGATAACTGCCGTGCGGGGAGCATCCTTCCCGCACGGCAGTTTCAGCGTGTCGAAAAAGTGGCAGATGCCACTTTTTCGAGGAAGCAAATTCGGTCAACCAGAGGTCGCCCGAATTTGTAAGGAATTGATTTTGCAAGCAAAATCAACGACCCGCGAAGCCGGCAAAGCCGGCTTACACGAATAAAAGTCAGAGGGGCCGCGGCCCCTCCGACACCTCCTAAAGGTTTTTTGACAGTCTATAACTGCCGTGCGAGGAGCATCCTTCCCGCACGGCAGTTTGCTTTATGTTGTATAGTATTGCGCCTGCGCATGCCACAGGGCATGGTAAACGCCGTCCTTTTCCGTCAGCAGCGCCGCGTGGGTGCCCTGCTGCACAATGCTCCCATGGTCAAACACGGCGATTTCGTCGCAGAACTTGCACGAGGACAGCCGATGGCTGATGTATATGGCCGTCTTATCCCCGGCAATGGCGTCAAACTTGCTGTAAATCTCCGCCTCTGCCACGGGGTCCAGGGCCGCGGTGGGTTCATCCAGGACAATGAAGGGCGCATCCTTGAACAGCGCCCGGGCAATGGCTATTTTCTGCGCCTCTCCCCCGGAAATTTCCACGCCCTGGGGGTCCAGCTCCCGGTACAGGGAAGTATCCAGTCCCTGGGGCATGGCAGCCAGCCGTTCCCCAAAGCCCGCGTCCTCCAGGCAGCGCCGGGCCAGGGCGCGGTCATAGACGGAGGCTCCAGCCACGTTTTCCCCCAGGGGCAGCGCCAAGAGCTTGAAATCCTGAAACACCACAGAGAACAGCTCCATATAGTCCTCATAGCGGTATTTGCGAATGTCGATGCCATTGAGGAGAATCTCCCCCTCCGTGGGATCGTACAGGCGGCACAGAAGCTTGATAAAGGTCGTCTTTCCGCTGCCGTTCACGCCCACCACTGCCAGCCGGCTACCCACGCGAAATTGTATGTTCACATGGCGCAGCGCCCAGCGCTCGCTCCCCGGGTAGCGGAAGGACACGTCCCGGAACTCCACCAGATACTGGCGGTCCGAGCGCTTCTCGGTGGTAAGGCTCCCCTGATACATGGGATTGGGAAGGTCCAGAAAGGTAAAGCAGGTTTCCAGGAAATCCGCATTGCTGCGCACTTCGCCAAAAACCCGCAGCAATCCGGTGACGCCTGTAAACAGCTGGGTCATGGCGCCCACGTACTGGGTGATTTCCCCTACCCCAAAGGCCCCGGCCCAGGCTTTCAGGCACACAAACAGATAAACCAGCCCCGTGAGTCCCATGGAGAGCGCCTCGCCCAGCGCATACAGCCCGCCCATGGGACCCCTGGCATACCGGGCAATTTGCGACGCCACGCCGAACATCTGGTTCCGGGCCATGGAAACATCACATACCTGTTCCTGCTGGTTGTACATGCGCAGGTCGGCGGCGCGGGTACGGTGGTCATGGCACATAAAGCCGAAAAAAGAAAACAGCCGATTTCCCAGCCGGGCGTCCGAGGCGTACCGGCTCCAGAAACGCTGGGCGCGATTGCCGCACAGGGGCGAGGCCACCGCCACCAGCAACATTAGCCCCGCCACCCCCGCCGAAAGCAGGGGATGGTTCAGAAAGGCCAGGGAACTTTCCCCAGGCACGCGGGAAAGGAACAGGCTTACGGACAGCGCCACGCCGCCCAGCAGCAGCGTACCGTGCCTGAGCAGTTCCTCAAAATTGCGCCGTGCCCGCCGCATGCCCCAGCTGGACCAGCCGTCGTTCTGCTGAATCTGGGCAAACAGGTCATGAACAGATTGCCTGTCCATCTCCGCGTAATCCAGGGAGAGCATTTTGTCCATGTAAATCCTGCAATACAGCCGGTCCGCGCATCCCTTTTCATAGCTGGCCCAGCGGGTAAGCAGGCCGCTGGCCAGGGCGATACCCGCGGCGCTGCCCAATTGAAGGGCCACCCAGAAGGCCAGCTGCCGTGGGTCCCGGCCTCCGGCCAGCTCGCCGATGATTCGCGCGGAAAAGTATATCCCCGCATAGGCTTGCAGTGCCTTGAAAACCGCGCTGAGGGCACTGGACACAAAGTATCCCGGGCACAGCTTCCACCACACCCGCCACGCCCGCAGGGTCAGCCGCCATGCCTGGCGGTAGGATACGCGCTTCTCCTCAGGCTTCATCCTGCTGTCCCCCTTCCCGGTAATACTGGCTCTGCACGGCGAAGAGTTCCGCATAGCCGCCGCCCCGGGCCAGAAGCTCCTGATGGGTCCCCTCCTCCGCAATCATTCCATCCCGCAGAAACAGGATGCGATCACAGAAGCGTGTAGAGGCCAGCCGGTGGGATATAAACAGCGCCGTGCGTCCCTGGGTCATTTCATTGTATTTATGGTAGATGTCGCTTTCCGCCAAGGGGTCCAGGGCCGCGGTGGGCTCGTCCAGGGCCAGGATGGGGCCGTTTTTGTACAGGGCCCGGGCCAGCATCAGCCGCTGGGTCTGTCCGCCGGAAAGCTCCACGCCGTCCTCGTACACCTCCCGGCCCAGGTGGGTATGGATTCCCTGGGGCAGCGTCCGCACCGTCTCCGTCAACCCCGCCTGCTCCAGGCAAGCCCATACGCGGCCCTCGTCGATGCCGTCCACCCGCTGGGCCACGTTTTCCGCCACGCTGGCCTCCAGCAGGGAAAACTCCTGAAACACGGCGGAGAACAGCCCGTAATAGTCCCGGCGGTTCAGCTCCCGGATGTCCCGGCCGTTGAGCAGCACCCGTCCCCGCGTGGGGTCCAGGAAACCGCACACCAGCTTGACCAGGGTGGTTTTTCCCGCGCCGTTCAGGCCCACAATGGCCAGCTTTTCCCCCGGGCGGATGGTCAGGGAAAGATCACGCAGGGCGTCCTTTTCCGCGCCGGCATAGCGGAAGGACACATTCTCCAGGCGAATCTCATACTGCCCGCCCGCTTCCGCCTTCACGGGTTCGCCGCCCTCCAGGCGGAAGGGTTCCGGCCACTCCAGGAATTCCCGCAGGCTGGAAAGATCGAGGCTTTCCCGGTGCAGCGCCGCAAACCGCTCCATTAGCCCCGTGACCCACTGGGTGAAACCCGTGGCGGCGGTGAAGTACAGCAGGAATTCCGAAGCGTTCATTCCCCTGCTTAGCGTCAACCAGAGCAGGTAGGCATAGGCAATGCCGTTGCGCAGCAGCGCCAGCACCAGGTCCACCAGGTGAATCCATAGATAGGCCCGCTCCCGCCGCCGCAGAAATGCCCGGCTCAACGCCATGGTTTTCTCCCACAGGCCCTCCAGCCAGGGGCGCAGGCCAAAGATGCGCATTTCCTTGGCGTATACCCGGTTGATGGCGGTTCGGTAGGCATAGTGCAGCCGCTTGCCGTAAAGCTCCTTTTCGTCCCGGTGGCGGTAGTCCCACTGGCTGACCCGCTTGTTCACCAGGTATCCCGCCGCGGTGGTCGCCACCACCACCGCCAGCAGCAGCGGATGCAGCCCCGTGAGCACCGTCAGGTATACCGCAAAGCTGAGTCCGTTGGCCAGGATGTCCGTCCATGTGGCCCAGATGTGCTCCGAGGCTTCGTCATTGTTGCCACATACGTCTCCGGCCTTCTTTTCCATGCGCAGAAAGGCCGTATCTAGGATGTTGGGGTAGGAGGTTCCGGCCACTTTGCGGTTGATTTTCCGAATCAGGGCTACGCGCACATCAATGCGCCCGAACATGGCATTGGCAGACAGATAGGATTTCAGCGCCGCCAGCAGCGCCAGCGCGCCTCCCAAGCACAGGATGGCGCCCAGTAGCTCCGGCAATGCCGCGGCCTGCTCCACTTTTTGCAGAATAACCGGAGCAATCAGCAGCTCCGCCACGGACTGCCCCGCCGTGGCCGCCGCCAGGGCCACGCACAGAAAAATTACGCTTTTGCGGGTATGCCATGCCTCCCGGAGCATAAAGGCGGTGTTCTGCCACAGGTTATACCGGGGCTTGGATGTTGTTTCCATACGCATCTCCCTCCACGGCTATCCTACCACCAAAAAATCCCCGGCGGTGTGCCGGGGGATGAATGGCGCTCCTGGGGGGACGAAACGCGCTCACAGCGCCGGAAGCAGTATTTCCGTGGTGAAGGCGCCGTCCTCGGAGTTCCGGCTGATGTACCCGCCCAGGCGCTCCACAATGGCGTCCATGCGCACCAGCCCCAGGCCGTGGCCCGCTCCCTTGGTGCTGCGGAAAAGCTTTCCCACCTTGGGCAGCTTTTTCCCGGCGGTGAAGTTGGTCATGGAAATATAGAGCTGGGTGTTCTTCATGTCCATATAGACGCGGATACTCCGCTGCTCCGGGGGCAAAAGCATGCTGGCCTCAATGGCGTTATCAAAGAGATTGCCCAGGATGCAGCACAGGTCCAGCTCGGAGAGGCTGAGCCGCAGGGGGATGTGCGCGTCCGCCGAGACCGCAATGTCCTTGGCCCGGGCCAGGGAAATCTTGGAGTTCAGGATGGCGTCGGTCATGGGGTTGCCTGTTTTGAGCACCGTGTCCACGGTGTTCAGATCCGTGTCCAGGGCGTCCAGGTAGCGCCGGATGGCTTCCCAGTCCCCGGCGGCGGCGTAGGCCTTCATGGCCTGGATATGGTTGCGGTAGTCGTGCCGCCAGCCACGTATCTGGCGGTACATGTTTTCCACCTCGGCGTAATGGGTTTCCACCAACTCCCGCTGATAGACCGCAATGCGCTGATCCATTTTTCTGGATAGTATACCCATGCGTTCACCTCATCCCGATGATGGCCCGGTTCACGCCCTCGTAGGCGCCCCGGGGCAAGGGCAGGGCCGTACCGTCCTGCAGAAGAATTTCCGTCCTGGTCACCCGGCTGATGCAGTACAAGTTCACCGTCAAGGACCGGCCCACCTGGTAAAATCGCTCGTCCAGCAGCGCTGTCAGGCGACTCAGGGGCATTTTGACGGCGATGTCCTCCCGGGCGTGGACGGTGACGTAATTCAGCCGCACATCCAGGTAACGAATCTGATACAGGGGGACACGGCGTATCTCCCCCGGCAGGTTCAGGGTCAGCACGCGCTCGTTGCTGCGCATCTTCTCCGCGGCGCGGTCCAGCACGGAGAAGAGCTTCTCCTCCTTCAGGGGTTTCATGAGGTAATGGAGCGCGGCCACGTCATAGCCCTCGGCAATATAATCGGAATATCCGGTAATGAAAATGATCTGGATGATTTCATTCTCCCGGCGAATGCACCTGGCCAGCTCCACGCCGTTCATGCCGCCCATCTCGATGTCCAGCAGCAGCATGTCGTAGCTCTGATCCTCCGCGTAGTGGAACAGGAACGCCTCCGCCGAGGGGAAGCGCTCCACCTGAAGCGCTGCGTCCCTTGACGACGCCCAGGCCTGCACCATCCTCGCCACATAGCGGGCATCCTCGGAGCTATCGTCGCAGACCGCGACCCGGTATGCCATCGCTGCACCGCCTCCTTGCCGCTGCTTCTTTCGCGCCACATATGTATTCATTCGCCGGCCTGACCGTTATCACCTGTTTAAAAAAGCGGAACCGCAGCCGCTGCGGTTCCGCCAGAAAGGAATATGTGCGCTTAGGCCGTCTTGGTCTTGGGCGCAGCCTTGCGGGCCTTGCGCTTTTCTTCCAGGAAAGCCCAGACATAGCCGTTGATCATGTTGGCGCTGTACACGCCGGAGAGCAGGCCCACGATGATGGGCAGCGCGAACTCCCGGATGCTGTCCACACCCAGGATGTACAGCAGCACAATGGTAATCAGGGTGGTCAGGGTCGTATTGATGGTACGGCCCAGGCACTCCTGCACAGAGCGGTTGACCACATCCACCCGGGGCATATCGGGGGAGAGCTTCTTGGCATTCTCGCGAATGCGGTCGAAAATCACGATGGTGTTGTTGATGGAGTAACCCACGATGGTGAGCATGGCAGCGATGAAACTGCTGTTCATTTGCACAATGGAGCGCAGCAGCACCATGAAGCTGAGCATCATCAGCACATCGTGCACCAGACCCAGCACGGCGGCAATGCCGCTGTTCAGGTCAAAGCGGATGGCGATGTACGCCAGCATCAGCACGCTGGCAATCAGTACGGACATGAAGGCGTTGTACAGCAGCGTCTGGCCGGCCACAGGGCCCACATAGCTCACGTCGCCGGACTGGGTCATGTTGGGGTACTTCTCGGCCAGCGCGGCCTCGAAGGCAGCCTGCAGGCCCTGCACGCCTTCCTCGCTGACCTCCTTGACGCGGACAATCACTTCGCTGGTGCCCTGCTCGGTCACGGTGTAGGAGCCCACGTTCATTTCGTTCAGCGCGGCGTTGATGTCCGCCTGGTTGAATTCGCCGCCCATGTCATACTGCAGGGACAGGCCGCCGGTAAAGTCGATACCATAGTTAATGCCAAGCCCGCACAGGGAGAGGATCACCGCCAGCGCCATAATGCACGCGGAAATGATCAGGCAGGTCTTGGAGTGATTCTTTACAGTCATTTCTGCTCCTCCTCAGCCACGGGCAGCTTGGCAAACATGCGCTTGTCCTTCACGCCCAGATTGATGATATTCTTCATCAGGAAGCGGGTAATGACCACCGCGGAGAGCATGGAGACAACCACGCCCAGCAGCAGGGTCTTGGCAAAGCCCTGAATGGAGCCGGTGCCGAAGAACATCAGCACGATGGCGGCGATCAGGGTGGTTACGTTAGCGTCCAGGATGGCGCTCATGGCATTCTTGAAGCCGGTACGCAGGGCGGTACGGATGCCGCGGCCAGCGCGCAGTTCCTCATTGAAGCGCTCGAAGATAATCACGTTGGCGTCCACGGCCATGCCGATGCCCAGCACGATACCGGCCAGGCCGGGCAGAGTGAGCTGGATGCCGGGAATCACCGCCAACAGGAAGAACAGGATGATCACATAGTCGCACAGCGCCCAGCTGGCCACCACGCCGTTGAGCCGGTAGCGGAAGATCATCAGCGCCATAATCAGCACCAGGCCGATCACAGCCGCCAGCACGGAGGTGGACAGGGCGTCGGTGCCCAGGGTGGCGGACACGGTGTCCACCTTCTGCTGGGTCAGCTCCATGGGCAGCGCGCCGGACTGGATCTGCGCGGCCACGGTCTGGGCATACTCGGCGCTCTGCATCTGGGTAATCACGCCGCTGCCGGTGGTGATGGCGCTCTGCACGGTGGGGGCGAGCAGCTCCTCGCCGTCCAGGTAGATGCCCAGGGTCTTGCCGATGTTGTTGCTGGTCATGTCGGCGAAGATCTTCGCGCCTTCATCGGTGAGGGTAAAGGCCACCTGATGGTCGCCCTCGTTAAACTGATACACGGCGGTTTTCACCATGGAGCCGTCCATGAAGGTGTTGCCCTCGGGGTCCTTGAACTCCAGCTTGGCCGTGGAGCCGATCAGGTCCAGCACGGCGCTGGGGTCGGTCACGTCGGGGATCTCCACGCGGATGCCGTCGGTGCCGATCTGCTGCACGGTGGCCTCGGCATAGCCCTTATCGGTCAGGCGCTCCTGGATCACGCGGATGGTGCCGCTGAGCAGGGTGCCAAAGTCCGCCTCGGAGCCCTCCGGCGCGGCGCAGGAATACTCCACGTACACGCCGCCCCGCAGGTCCAGGCCCAGGGCCAGGCTGTCGGGCCAGTTTTCCGCATTGGTGGTGGGCAGCCAGCTCTTGAGCTTATACAGCCCGTTGGGGGTGAGGTTCATGCCGGTCACGCCCACGATGCCGAAGAAAATCGTCAGCACCGCGGCGATGGTCAGCGCAATAATGGACTTGGTGCGTCCGTTCATGCGCTTGCCGCTGATCTTTTTCATATGGATCGTTTCCTCCCATTTTTTCTGTGTTTCTCACATTGGCGTTGGGCATATGGCACACGGAACGGCTCTATCCGGGCATATCCTCCCGGGGAAAAGCCTGATACCGGGCCTGGACAAAGCCCATGCCCCGCAGGGGGCAGCCGTTGGTATCGCATTCCCGGACGCATCCTCCGGCAGTGAAATCCCCGGGGATGGGCAGCGTTGCATAGGCATCCCAGCGGGTCTGTGCCTGCGGGGCGGCATTGGGCATTTCCGGGAGCGCGGCGCTCTCGGCTGCCCAATGGGTGGCGGAAGGCGCAGGGGGAAGCTCCGCAGCTTCCCGCAGCTCCGCCGGGCGCTCCACCAGGGACGCGGAGGCCAGCAGCGCCAGCCCAACGGCCATCAGGGCAAGCAAAATCCAGCGTCCCTTGACGCGCACAGCCTTCGCCTCCCTTCAACACTGCGTGGACAGCGTCTGGAAATTGAAAATTGCCAAACACATGTAGGGACATTATAGCCTTTTGGACACAAAACGTCAAGAAAAGATCCCTGGAAAGACATGTTCGCGCCGCAAAGGGGAGGGCGCCCCTGCCCCAAGGGGAGACGGGTTATTCCGCCTGACCAGCAGCCCGAGCGATTTCCGCCTCCGTGGCCGCCGTGGTCCACTTGCCGAACACCTTGGATTCCCTGGCGGGCAGGTATCCCATCTCCCGGTAGCCCAGCTTGCGCAGCAAGGCCATGCTGGGCTGGTTCTCCGGGTCGGTAAAGCAAATGAACTCCCAGCCTGGATAGCGCAGATGCAGCATCTCCATCAGGGCGGACAGCGCCTCAAAGGCATAGCCCTGCCGGTGATGCCGGTAGGAGAACGTATATCCCAGGGAAAAGGTGCGCTCACTGGGCATGACCACGATCTCCCCCACCATCTCCCCCGTCGCCTTCAGCGCCACAGCCACCATGCAGGGGGCATCGGCGGACAGCATATCGCTGCCGCGCCTGGCAATGAGCTGGACAATCCCTTCCTGATCCCTGGTCTGGCCCCGCTGATACCGGGCGCAGATTTCGTTGTTCCGATAGTCGAACATGGTTTCCGCGTCCTGGGGCAGCAGGTTACGCAGGGTCAGACGTTCCGTTTCCAGAAAAATCACGGCATATCCCTCCTGTACCGGCCCGGTACAAAGCATGCGGCCTCCCCAAGGGGAAAGGCCGCATACAGGTATTGTTGATTATAATTTGAGCATCATGGCATACTCATGGCGCAGTTCGCCGCTTTTCAACCGGATGGCATCGGGCTTCACGCCCACTACCCGAAAACCCATTTTCTCATACAGTGCCCGGCCGCGCTGGTTGCCCTCCATGAAGTCCAGCTCCAGCTGCAGGGTACCGGGGCGGCGTCGGGCTACGGCGATCAGTTCCCGAAGCATGGCCGTGCCGATGCCCAGCCCCCAGAACTCCCGGCGGACGGAAATGCCGATGGTTCCCCGGTGAGCTACCTTGATTTTGCTGCCGAAGGAAACATCGCACGTGCCTGCCAGGCGGCCCTCCACCCGGCACATGAGCATCAGCGCGTTGGGGTCCTCGTGCTTATGCTGGAGGAAGGCGGCCTCCTGCGCTTCGGTCATGGCTTGGCGTTCCTCGGGATAGGCAATCAGAAATTCCGTTTCCGCCGCCACATCTTTCAAAAACGCTACCATTTCCGCGGCATCCTCCGCCGTGGGCGCGCTGAGAACGGCGGTGCGTCCATCCTTCAAGTGGAAGGTTACGGGGGTGAAATCCATGATTTTCGCCTCCTTGGGGAAAATGTGCGGGTTTATTTCGCCGCGTCCCGGGCACGCAGCTCCGTGCGGCGGATCTTGCCGGAAATGGTCTTGGGCAGGGAGTCCACAAACTCCACCACCCGCGGATACTTGTAGGGGGCGGTGAGGTGCTTCACGTGATCCTGCAGCTCCTTCTTCAGGGCGTCGGAGGGCTCATAGCCGGGCTTGAGCACAATGGTAGCCTTCACCACCTGGCCGCGCAGGGGGTCAGGCACGCCGGTGATGGCCGTCTCCAGCACCGCGGGGTGCTCCAGCAGCGCGCTTTCCACCTCGAAGGGTCCGATGCGGTAGCCGCTGGACTTGATCACGTCGTCCGCCCGGCCCACGTACCAATAGTAGCCCCACTCATCCCGCCAGGCGATGTCCCTGGTGTGGTAGATCTTGCCGTCCCACACGTCGTCGGTCATGTCCTGGTTGCGGTAGTAGCCGGAGAACATGCCGATGGGCGCGCCGTGGTGGGTGCGGATGACAATCTCGCCGCTGACGCCAGGGGGGCAGGAATTGCCCTCCTCGTCGATGAGGTCCACGTCGAACACCGGGGCGGGCTTGCCCATGGAGCCGGGGCACACCTTCATCCAAGGGAAGGTGGCCAGGGTCACCACCAGCTCCGTCTGGCCAAAGGCCTCCCGCAGCTCAATGCCCGTGCGCTTCTTCCACTCCTCGGCCATGTCCGGGTTCAGGGGTTCGCCGGCCACGGAGCAGTGCTTCAGGCTGCTCAGGTCATACTTGGAGAAGTCCTCCTGGAGCATGTAACGGTACATGGTTGGCGGAGAGCAATAAGTGGTGATGTGGAATTTCTCGATCATGCCCAGCAGCTCCGCAGCGTTGAACTTGTCAAAGTCATAGACGAAAACGCAGCTGCCGCCCAGCCATTGGCCATAGAGCTTGCCCCACACGGACTTGGCCCAGCCGGTTTCCGACACGGTCAGGTGCAGCCCGCCGTCCTCCACCTGGAGCCAGTATACCGCCGTGAGGATGTGCCCCAGGGGGTAGTAGTAGTTATGGGTCACCATCTTGGGCATGCCCGTGGTGCCGGAGGTGAAGTAGAGGAGCATGATGTCCTCATTCTGGGCATAGGCGTCGCCGGTGGGCTTTTCCCACACGTCGGAGGCGGCGGCAAAGCCCTCGTCATAGCTCAGCCAGCCCGGGCGCTTGGTGCGCACCAGCACGCGGTTTTTCAGGGTGGGACAATCAGGGGCGGCTTCCTCCACGGCGTCGGCCACACAGGTGGTGTGCTCCGTGCAGACGATGGTGGTCACGTCCGCCGCCTGCACCCGGTAGCGGATGTCCTTGGCAGTGAGCAGGTGGGTAGCCGGGATGGTGATGGCGCCGATCTTGTGCAGGGCGATGATGATGGGCCAGAACTCATGATGCCGCTTGAGGATGAGCATCACGGCGTCGCCCTTTTTCACGCCGATGGACTTGAAGTAGTTGGCCGCGCGGTTGGAATCCAGCATCATCCGCCGGAAATCGTAGCGCACCACGTCCCCCTCGGGGTCCGTCCACAAAAGGGCGGGGCGCTCCGGGTCCTCCCGGCCCAGGCGGTCCACCACGTCGTAAGCAAAGTTAAAGGAGGCGGGACGCTTCAGGCGGAAGTTCTTGTTGAAATCCTCATAGCTGATAAAGTCACCCTGAACGTCCATATATTCATGATATAAAGGCTGCATGGCCAGGACCTCTCTTCCTATGGATATGTAGGCAGGGGCATTACTCCTTGGTATCCTCTTTGATGACCACGGCGATGAACCGGCAGTCGCCCTCCACGGCGTACATGGCATGGGCCAGGGAAGAATCGTAATACAGGCTGTCCCCCGGGCCCAGGAGCAGTTCGTTCCCGCCCAGGACGATTTTCAGGTAGCCCTCCAGCACGTAGTCGAACTCCTGTCCCTCGTGGCTGTGGGCCTGCTTGACCGTACCCGGCGGGTCCTGCTCCACGGTGACGATGAAGGGCTCCGCCAGCTTGTGGGCAAAATTGTAGGCCAGGTGCTGGTAGTGGTACTGCTTGCGCCGGTCAAAGGCCAGGCCCTGGCCGGAGCGGGTGAGCACATAGCCCCGCAGCTTGGGGCTTTCCCCGGTGAGCAGGTCGGAAATATCCACCCCCAGGGTTTCCGCAATATTGAACAGATGGGAAAAGGAAAAATCCTTGGTACCGCTCTCATAGGCGGCGTACTCCTCCAGGGTCATGCCGGATCTTTCGGCCACCTGTTCCTGGGTCAGGCCGGCAATGTCCCGCAGGTCGCAAATGCGCAGGGCAATGAGCTGAATCTGATTCATGGTAGACCTCCTTGTCTGCATGGGAAAGAAAAAAGGGTAGAAAAAAACCTGCTTCCTCAAATACCGAGGCGCAGGGCATGTTACAAAGCAAATGGCGCTGCGAAGGACGTCACTTCGCGCATTCCGTCGGCTCCAACAAGCCCTAGCCTATCACGCGGCGCCGTCCCGCCTTACTGGGCACAGATGTGCCTTTCACGCGGGCTGCTCGGGAGGGATGCGATGTTCCCCGTGCCTCCGGCTTGCACCAACCGCCGGATCTCTGGGCGCAGAGGAGGAAAACCGTGTGTCTCCGTCAAAAGCATTTGCAGTGGATATTTGATTAAAAATATGATAGCATACTCTTGGAATTACTGTCAAGGCGGCGGATTGTTCTTCCCTTGTATTTCGTGGGAGCAAAATGGCAGGCTGTTCCGTTAGCATGTCAGAAACAGTGGAGGTGATCCCTGCAAGTGGATGCATTGACCTTGAAACGCGCGCAAAAGGGCGATCCGGCGGCCTTTGAGGCGCTTTTTACCCCCCTGGAAGGCCGGGTGTACCGCACCTGCGTACATGTACTGGGTCCTGGGGAGGATGCCCGGGACTGCGCCCAGGAAGTGCTGCTCAAAGCCTTCCGCACCCTGAAGGATTTTCGCGGGGATTGCGCCCTGGAAAGCTGGCTGCACCGGCTGTGCGTCAATGTGTGCCTGGACGCCCTGCGGCGGCAGAAGCTGCGGGCCGCCCAGTCCCTGGACGCGCTGATAGACGAAGGGTTCGGCCCGGTTGCCCCCGCAGACGGCCCCTACGAGGCATTGGAAAAGAAGGAGCGCATGGCGCTTTTGCGCCGGGCCATTGCCTGGCTGCCCGAAGAGCAGCGCCTGGCCTTTACCCTGGTGGTGCTGGAAGAACTCCCCTATGAGGAGGCTGCCGCCCGGCTGGGCGTGGCCACCGGCACGGTAAAAAGCCGCGTGAACCGCGCCCGGGAAAAAATCAGCAAAATTTGTTCATCCGGAGCGGAACCTTTTGATGCTTCGCGCGTCCAACACAGTGAAGGGAGGGCGATCAAATGAATTGTGAACAGCACGCGGCTCTCCTGGAAAAGCTGTGGGAGGACGCCATCACCCCGGAGGAAGCGGCACGCCTGCGGGAACATGAGCAAAGCTGCGGCGACTGTGCCCGTCGCCGCAGGGAAGCGGAACTCCTGCGCGACGATCTGGACGCCCTGGCGCAAGAGGAGCTTCCCCTGCCGGAAGGCTTTCACCAGGGCTGGATGCAACTGGTGGAACAGGAGGCGGACAATATGCGGAAAACGTCGGAAGCCCCCAAGGAACAGCGGCGGCATTTCACGCGGTTCCTTTCCCTGGCGGCAGCCGCGGTCTTCCTGGTGGGCGGCACTCTGCTCACCCGGGATCAGCTGCAGCTGACCGCGCCCTCCGGCCGGACGGAGGAAACCAGCGACGACGCATACAGCGGCGGCACAAGCGGCTATACGGCGTCGGATGCGCTGTACATGAGCGAAAACACCCGTTCCGCCGGCGTGGAGAGCTACAGCCTCAGCGCCGCCAACGGCGGGGTGGAGGAGACGGCGGAGAGCAAGATCATCCGCACGGTGTCCCTTTCCCTGGGAAGCGGTACCTTTGACCAGGACCTGGAAACCCTGCAAACCCTGTGCACCGACGCAGGCGGGTGGGTCAGCTACAGCTCCGTTAGCGGCGATGAAGCGCAAGCTAGCCGGCGGGCCAGCCTGACCCTGCGCATTCCCGAGGAAAAGCTGGACGCCTTCCTCCAGGGCGCAGGAGAGCTGGGCCGGGTCATCAGCCAGACGGAGACCGCCCAGGATGTCACCGCCTCCTATCAGGACATAGCCGCCCGCCTGGCCACCCAGCAGGCCAAAATGGAACGCCTGCAGGCTCTCATGAGCGAAACGGCCACGCTGTCGGAGTTGCTGGAGTTGGAAAGCGCCATTGCCGACACCCAGTATACCCTGGACAGCCTGCAAAGCCAGCTTAACCAGACCGACGACCAGGTGGCCTACGCCACGGTGGACGTTTCCCTGCGGGAGGAATCCAGCGCCGACGCCGTGACCACCCGCGAGCTAAGCCTAGGCGAACGCCTGCTGGCCGGTTTGAAGACAGGCTGGGACACCTTCTGGAGCTTCTGCAAGGATATGCTGGTGTTCCTCAGCGCCGCGCTGCCCTATCTGGCAACTGTAGCGGTGGTGTATATGCTGGTACGTTTCACATTCCGCAAAAAGCGGCATGAAAGGAGCAATGAAAAATGAAGCGGTTTTTCTGTTTACTATTGGCCCTGTGCCTGACCCTGTGCTTTGGTCTTGCCCTGGCAGAGAATGCTGCTGCCCCGGAGGCCTCCCCCGCCACGCTCACCGTAACCGGCGAGGCGCAGGTGATTATCCCCGCGGACTATGCGCAGCTGGTGCTGGGCGTATCCACCCAGGATGAATCCGTCACCACTGCCAGCACCATCAACAGCACCACCCTGGATGCGGTCATCGAAGCCCTCCACGGCATTGGCATTGCCCCTGAGGACATCGTCACCGAAAACCTCTCCGTGTCCCCCATGTACGACTATCAGTACGGCAAGCTCGGTGAAAGCCAAACCGTTATCGGCTACCAGGTGGAAAACCGTCTGCGCGTCACCGTGCGGGACGTGAACCAGGTGGGCGCGGTGATGGACGCGGGCGTGGCTGCGGGCGCCAATGAAGCCTTCGGCATCACCTTCCTCTCCAGCAATGAGGCCGACGCCGCGGACCAGGCGCTTCGCGCCGCCGTGGTGGAAGGCCAGCGCAAGGCGGAGCTGATGGCCGAGGCCTGCGGCAAAACGCTGGGCAACCTGGTTTCCGTCAACGAGAACGCCTATGGTGGATCTGGCGGCGTGACCCTGAAATATGCCGCCGACGCCGCGGCGGGCACCACGGTCCTGGCCAACGACCTGACCGTTTCCGCGCAGGTAACGCTTACCTACCAGCTGGCGGAATAATTTCATACCGTCTTTCTATTGGCGGCCGCCCTCCCTTTTTCGGGAGGGCGGTCTATTTGCGTCGGGGCAGAATTCATGCTACAATCAGGAAAAGGGAGGTGGTACCATGGCGAAAACCCTGGTGGTGGCGGAGAAGCCCAGCGTGGGCAAGGACATTGCCCGGGTGCTGGGCTGCCGGGAGCGGGGCGAAGGCTGCCTGATCGGCGAAACATACATCGTCACCTGGGCCATCGGCCACCTGGTAAGCCTGTGCGAACCCGACGAGCTGGACGAGCAGTACAAGCGCTGGAGCTACCAAACCCTGCCCATACTGCCCCAGACCATCCCCCTGAAAGTGCTCTCGGCAACCAAGGGACAATACAACATCGTTGCCGGGCTGATGAATGGACCGGAGACCGACGGCGTCATCTGCGCCACAGACGCCGGACGGGAGGGCGAACTGATCTTCCGCTATATTTATGAGAAATGCGGCTGCCGCAAGCCCATCACCCGCCTGTGGATCAGCTCCATGACCGACGAGGCCATCCAGGAGGGCTTCCAGCATATCCGCCCCGGGGCAGACTATGACGGGCTGTACCGCAGCGCCGTATGCCGCTCCCAGGCGGATTGGCTGGTGGGGATGAACGCCACCCGGGCCTTCACCCTGCGCTATGACACCCTGCTTTCCGTGGGCCGGGTGCAGA
>USCR01000027.1 GCA_900553295.1 uncultured Eubacteriales bacterium
TGCGGTTCAGTGGGCAGGGGGAGAAGCTGGCCTACATGCGCAGGCGGTGCAAGCGTATGGACGGGTGGGGGAAGTGTCTGGTGGCGGTGGGTGCGGGGAGGAAGTATGAGAAATAGCAAAAAAATTTTCTCAAAACGTATGAAAATGTCTTGACAATAGATAATATCTATACTATAATATAGCCATGGAAAGGAGGTGAAAACCGTGGGACGCAAAAAGAAGCGCCGAAGCGAATGGGCCTTGAAGGCAGCCATCACAACGGCGCTGTTGCAGCTCATTACCGAACTGGTCAAGCTGATCGGGCAATTGCTAGATCGGTAAATGAGCGGGGAGGGAGGCGAAAGCCTCTCCTCCCCAAGTATAGCATGAACAGCGTCCCATGGCAAGGATGGAGCTGAATTTGATTCTCAGCGTGGTACAGGTGGTACTGTCCGCGGCGACGCTGATCTTTCTGGTGGTAGCGTACCGCAATTACAGAAAGGAGAAGGACAAGTGAAACTGCGGGCACAGAAAGGAAACGGCGGGCATGTTACAAGCTACAACGTGACCATCGGCAGCCGAGAAGCGCGGGAAGCAGGGCTGCTGAATCCAGATGGCACATCCAGGCCGATACGGAAAACGGTGGACGTGGAAAACCACAGAATCATCATAGAACTGGATACCACACAGGAAGAGGCATAAGAGAAGGGACTGTTGCGAGACAGTCCCTTTTTTTGATGTGAAAAAGGCGGGGTTTTTTCCCTGGGCGGCGCATGGGAAAATAGGGGCGTGGGAGGGGACGCGAAGGGGGACAGAAAATGCCGAGGGACTGGAAGAAAATCGAAACTGATTATATGGGCGGCAATCTGTCCTATGCGAAAATCGCTGAAAAATGGGGCGTTTCCGTGCGTCAGGTGGAGGAGCACGGGCGGAAAAATCACTGGACGGAAAAGCGTCGGGAATTTCGCGGGAAAGTAGCGGCAAGGGCGGAGCAGAAGGCCATCGACAAAAGGGCCAGCCGGGAGGCGGAGAAGCTGGCGCGGCTGGACGAGGCGGCGGGGCTGATGCTGGAGGGCATTGCGCGGGCGCTGCGGGAGGACCCGGAGCAGCTGCGAAGGCACAAGCGCAAGGATGGGGAGATCATCCTGGACATGCTCAACGGTGGGAACGCGGCGGCGCTGGCCAAGGCGCTGGAGACCCTGGCGGGGGTGATACGGGACGCAAATGGGCTGCCGGGGAAGCTGGACAAGGAGCGGATCACCGACATGCGGGCGCGGCGGAAGCTGGAGCGGCAGAAGGCGGGGCTGGACAGAAAGGACGAGGACGGGGGCGGCGTGGTGCTGCTGCCCCAGGTGGAGGAAAAGGCGGATGCGGGAGGTATGGAAGCCGCAGCCCAAGCAGGCGCGGTTCATGGCCAGGCCGGAGTATGAGGTGCTGTACGGGGGCGCGGCGGGGGGCGGGAAGTCCGACGCGCTACTGTGCGAGGCGCTGCGGCAGGTGCACATTCCCCACTATCGGGGGCTGATTCTGCGCAAGACGTATCCGCAGCTGTCGGAGCTCATCGACCGGAGCAGGGAGATTTACCGGGCGGCCTTTCCCCGGGCGCGGTACAACGGTACGGAGCACTTCTGGGCGTTCCCCTCCGGGGCGAAGATTTACTTCGGGGCCATGCAGTACGTGAAGGACCGCATCAACTACCAGGGCAAGCGGTATGACTACATCGCCTTTGACGAACTGACGCACTTCTCCTGGGAGGAATACAGCTATCTTTTCTCCCGCAACCGTCCCAGCGGGCCGGGGACGCGGGTCTATATGCGGGCAAGCACGAACCCGGGCGGGCCGGGGCACGGATGGGTCAAGGAGCGGTTCATCACCGTGGCGCCGCCCATGACCCGGGTGGTGGAGGAGATGGAGCTGCCGGGGCCGGACGGCAAAAAACGCAAAATGCAGCGGGACCGGATGTTTGTACCGGCGACGGTATACGACAATCAGGAGCTGCTGAAAAACGCGCCGGGGTATCTGGCCAGCCTGAGCATGCTGCCGGAGGCGGAGAAGAAGGCGCTGCTCCTGGGGGACTGGGACAGCTTTACCGGGCAGGTGTTCACCGAGTGGCGCAACGACCCGGCGCACTACGAGGATCAGCGGTGGACGCACGTGGTCAAGCCCTTTCGGATCCCGGACTGGTGGCGGGTCTATCGGGGGTTTGACTGGGGATATGCCAAGCCCTTTTCCGTGGGCTGGTACGCGGTGGACGGGGAGGGGCGGATGTACCGCATACGGGAATTATACGGCATTGCGCAGGACGGCACGCCCAACGCGGGGGCCAAGATGCAGGTGGCCGAGGTGGCCCGGGAGATCAAGCGGATCGAGAGCGAGGACGAAAACCTGCGGGGGAAAAGGATTTTCGGCGTGGCGGACCCGGCCATCTTCCAGGAGAACGGCGGGGCGAGCATTGGGGAGATGATGGAGCGGGAGGGTGTGTACTGGGAGAAGGGCGACCACACGCGCCTGGCGGGGAAGATGCAGTTCCATCACCGCCTGGCCTTTGACCGGGAGGGGCGGCCCATGCTCCAGGTGTTCAGCACGTGCAGGCACTTCATCCGCACCATACCGGCGCTGGTATATGACCAGCGGGACGTGGAGGACGTGGAAAGCAAGGTAAGCGAGGATCACATCTATGACGAATGCCGGTATGTGCTGATGCTCAACCCCATTGAGGCCCGGGAGCCGGTGAAGCCGCCCGCGGTGGAGCTGGACGACCCGCTGGACCTGCACAAAAAGCCGGAGGTCAAATTTTACAGAATCTAGGGGGGCAAGAAGATGCCAGGGAGAGCACGGGAAGAAGCGTGGAAGGAAAAGGAGCGCGGCCAGGAGAACCGGCAGGCGGAAGGCGGCGCGGCCATAGACAGGGAAGCAGGCATGCAGCGGGGAAAAGGCCGGGACAGGGGCGGCGCGGCCATGGACAGGGAAGGCGGCATGCAGCGTGACGGGAGCATGCAGGGCGGAGCCGCGGAGCTTGGCGCGGCCATGGAAGCGGGGGTGCCACCCCAGGAGCTGGCGGCGGCGGCGGTGGCGCGGCGCGGGCCGGTGGAGGCGCTGATGTCAGCCATGCGGCAGATACCCCAGGGTACCGAAAAGCCCAGGAAAAAGCGCATGCTTGCCCGGATCGGCGTGGAGGACATCCAGGAGGCCACGGCGCGGCTGATGCGCTACAAGCAGGGCAAGGCGGTGCTGGACAGCCGCATTGCGGGCAATGAGGAATGGTGGAAACTGCGGCACTGGGAGGAAATGGCGGGGAGGCCCGGCCAGCGCGAGGAAATACGCCCGGCCAGCGCGTGGCTGTTCAATACGCTGCTGAACAAGCACGCGGACGCCATGGACAACTATCCCGAGCCGGTGGTGCTGCCCCGGTCCCGGGACGATGAGCGGGAGGCCAAGCAGCTGACCAGCATTCTGCCGGTGGTGCTGGAGAAAAACGGCTATGAAGCGGTGTACGACGCCATGTGGTGGTACAAGCTCAAGTTTGGCACGGGGGTGCAGGGCGTTTTCTGGAACCCGCGGGTGGACAACGGCGCGGGGGACATTGACGTGCGCAGTGTGGATCTGCTGAACCTGTTCTGGGAGCCGGGGGTGAAGGACATTCAGGACAGCCGGGACTTTTTCTGCCTGGCGGTGGTGACCGTCGAAGCGCTCCGGGACGCCTACGGGGACAAGGTGAAGGACGTGCGGGGCGGGTGGAGCGTACAGCCCCTGGAATATCGCCACGAGGACAACCGGGAGCAGGACGACAAGGCGGTGGTGGTGGACTGGTACTACAAAAAGAACCAGGACGGGCGCAGGGTGCTGCACTACTGCAAGTATGTGGACAGCGTGATTCTCTACGCCTCGGAGAACGACCCGGACTACGCCCAGCGGGGATATTACGATCACGGGCAGTATCCCTTTGTATTCGACCCCATGTTTCCGGTGGAGGACAGCCCGGCGGGCATGGGGTACATTGACGTGCTGCGGCAGCCCCAGGCCTACATTGACCAGATGAACGCCATCATGCTGAAAAACGCGCACCTGGCGGGGCGGCCACGGTTCATGGTGAAAAATGCCAGCGGGGTGAACGAGGAGGAGTTCTCCGACTGGGGAAAGGACTTTGTCCACGCGGAGGGGAACCTGGGCGAGGACGCGGTGCGGCAGATTACGGTGGAGGCGCTGCCGCAGAGCGTTTACGCGCTGTATGAAAACAAGATCGAGGAGCTCAAGCAGGTTTCGGGCAACGATGACTTCACCCGGGGGAGCGCGTCCAGCGGCGTGACGGCGGCCTCGGCCATTGCGGCGCTGCAGGAGGCGGGCAGCAAGCTGAGCCGGGACATGATCAAGAGCAGCTACCGGGCCTTTGCCAAGGTATGCGAGCTATGCGTGGAGCTGATACGGCAATTTTACACGGAGCCGCGCACCTTCCGCATTACGGGGGAAAAGGGCGGGGAGGACTTCACCACCTATGCCTCGGGGGGCATACAGGAGCAGCGCCTGCCGGAGTACGGCATGGAAAGCGCGCGCAGGCCGGTATTTGACCTGAAGATCAAGAGCCAGAAGAACAGCCCCTTCAGCCGCATTGCCCAGAACGAGACGGCCAAGGAGCTCTACGGCATGGGGATTTTCCAGCCGGCCAACGCGGACCAGGCCCTGATGGTGCTGGACATGATGGACTTTGAGGGCAAGGCGCAGGTGGTGGAAAAGGTGCGCGGCAACGGCACCATGTACCAGCAGATGCAGCAGATGGCCCAGCAGCTCCAACAGCTTTCGGTGATCGTGGACAGGCTCACGGGCAGCGGGCTGACCCAGGCCATGGACGCGCCGGTCACGGGGCAGGCAGGCAGCCCGGGAGCGGGCGGAAAGGCAAGCCCGTTGACGGCGGCGGTACAGGGCGGCGCGGGCGTTACGGCAACCACGGCCAGGGACAAGGCCCAGCAGGCAGCCCAGCCCAGATAAGGAGGGAGTATGGCACAATTCAACGTGACCATGCCGGCGACCAACAGCAGCGACCCGGTGGTGCTGCGCCGCTACATAGGCAAGCTGGTGGAGGAGCTGCGCTACACCCTTTCCAACCTGGACGACAGCAACATCAGCCGGGCGGGCATCAGCCTGACGAAAATTCAAGGGGTGGACGCGGAGCTGGCCAGGATCACCCAGGCGGAGATCGGAAAGGTAAAGATCGGCGCGGCGCAGATCCAGGACCTGAAAGCACAGGTGGCGCAGATCGTCACGGCGGTGATTCAGACGGCGGTGATTGACTGGGCGCAGATCGAGGAGCTGAAGGCGGCCATCATCGAGGTGTTGCACGCGGAAATCCAGGTGGGCACCTTCACCCTGGCGGAGGTGGAGAACCTGCTGGCGGAGGCGCTGGTGCTGAAAAAGGGCACGGCGGAGAGCATGTACATCACCAACCTGGCGGTGACCTCGGCCAACCTGCTCAGCGCCATGCTGGGCAAGCTGGTTTTGAAGGGCGAAGATGGGAGGTATTACCAGGTGATGATCGGTGCGGATGGAACCATCCACACCCAGGAAGTGCAGCCTTCGGAAGCGGAAATCGAAGCCGGGGAAACGGAAAGCGGGCAGGGCATTGTGGACACCAGCGCCAACTTTGCGGACCTGACGGCCCAGAATATCAAGGGGAACGAAGGCATTTTCCAGACCATCCTTGCCCAGAGCCTGACGGCGGGGAAGCTCACCGCGGGGGAAGCGATGATTGCCTCGGCGACCATCCCGACCCTGTACGCCACGTCCATTCAGGCCATTGGGAACAGCCTGGATTTATCGGCCAATGAATCCATCAGCCTGATTGTGGGCGGGAATGTGCAGGCGCTGGAAGGGCTGATTTACGACGCCCAGGAACAGCTGGGAGACATCGAAAGCGCGCTGGGGAACAAGGCCGATCAGGAGACGGTGCTGCGCCTTTCCACGGAGCTGACGCAGACGGCCCAGGGGATCACGGCGGTGATCAACCGGGTGGAGGCGGTGGAAGGCGAGAACGCGGAGGTCGGGGAGATCCTGGCGGCATATCAGCTGACCTTCCGCATGGACGCGGACGGGGTGACCATTGGCAAAAGCAACAGCGGTTTTGACGTGCGGATCGACAATGAAAAGCTGTCCTTTCGGGAAAACGGGCAGGAGATCGCCTACGTAAGCAACAGCCAGCTTTTTATCACGGCAGCTGAGATCACCCAGAGCCTGACCATCGGGAATTATCGCTTTTCGAGAATGGAGGACGGCAGCCTGGCGCTGCTGATGTAAGGGGGACAGTATGGCAAGCGTTATTTTGACGTCCGGGGTGGTGGTGGGCAATCAGAGCCTGGTCACCAATGGCGCGTATACCAGCTACGATCTGACGAAAAGCGGGAACTTTCCGGCGGCGGGGTATCGGGTGGCCAGCGCCACATTGCGCTGCACCCTGCGCAATGCGGTGTGGGACACCATCACCGTCAAGGCGGCGGACGGGACGACCCTGGGCAGCTTCGGCGCGGTGGGCACCAACGGGGAGCGCAGCTGTGCGCTGACCACCGGGTACGACTATGCCAGCCTGACCCATGTCACCCTGCTGGGCGGCGGAGTGGGTACGCAGATTGCGGGCGGCAGCTATGTGACCATCACGGTGGAATGGGCATACACCACCTCGGCCCTGACGCTCTCGGCCGCCAGCGTGGAGGCGGGCGGAAGCGTGACGGCCAGCATCGGGGCCTATGACCCGGCGTTTTCCCACCAGGTGCGGCTGGAATTCGGCACGAAGGCCCAGACCTGGGACGTGGCGGCGGTGGCGGCGTCCCTGACGGTGACGGCACCGGCCAGCGCTGCGCCCACCTTCTCGGCCAGCTGCGCGCCGCTGCTGACGGTGGGCGGGACCACCTATCCCAGCATGGGCACTGGCGTGTATGTACAGGGCAAGAGCGGCTGCACGGCCAGGATCACCGGGGCGACGGCGCAGTACGGGGCCACGGTGAAGGGGTACAGCATTCGCGGGGGCGGGTACTCGGGGACAAACGCCACCCTGCAGACGGGGCTGCTGGGCGGTTCCGGCACGGTGCCCTTTGCGTTCCGGGTGACGGACAGCCGGGGCATGTATACAGAAAAGACGGTGAACATTGCCGTGCTGGCGTACACGCCGCCCCAGGTGAGCAGCCTCACCGGCTGGCGGGTGGACAGCGCGGGGGCAGCCGCGCCCGCGGGCACCCTGGGCAAGTGCCGGGCGGTATGGAGTTACACCAGCCTGGGCGGGGCCAACACCTGCACGGTGAAGGCGTTTATCAAGCCAGCGGGAGGCAGTGAAACGGCCCTGAACGCGGCCATGGCCAGTGGCGTGGACTACTGGGTGGCCACCGCGGCGGGCAACATGACCCTGGCGGTGACCACGCGATACGTGCTGCGCCTGGCGCTGACGGACAGATACGGCACGGTATCGGTGACGGGCAGCCTGCCCTCGGCGGCCTTTGCCATGCATCTGAACGCGGCGGGAAACAGCATTGCCTTCGGCAAGGCCTGCGAAAGAAGCAACGCGGTGGAGATTGCCGCGGGGCGGACGCTGTACCTGGGGGACAGCACCCTGGCGGCCTATATCCAGGCCCAGGCGAAAACAACCACGGTGCGGGACTGGATACGGAACACGTTCTTTCCGGTGGGGGCCATTTATCAATCCTACGCGGCCACGTCCCCGGCGTCGCTGTTCGGGGGGACATGGACGCAGATACAGAACCGCTTCCTGGTGGGCGTGGGCAGCAGCTATGCGGCTGGTGCAACTGGTGGAGAAGCTACTCATAAATTGACAGTTGATGAACTGCCCAGCCACAGCCACAACTATTCCTATCCGGGCTATGAAGCGGGCGGGGAATGGTACGGAGCCAGCGGCACGGCCAAGGGCAACACGGTGGCCACCACGGCCGTGGGCGGAGGCGCGGCCCACGAGAACCGGCCGCCCTATTACGCGGTGTACATCTGGCGCAGAACAGCGTAAGGGAGGAAGAAACCATGGACATGTACGACGGGCAGGGAAACCCGGTAACGGATTACGACCCGGCCAAGGGACGGCTGGAGATGCAGAAGCGCATCCATCACCACGAGGCGGTGGAAGCCGTGGAGGAGCAGGGGCACTGGGAAACGGTAGCGGAGTACCCGGAGACAGGCGGCAGGGATGTGCAATGGGTCGTGGATGCGCCGGGGGTAGAAGCCCGGGAGGCCTGGGACGAGGAGGAAACCTACTGGCTGTACATTCCCTACACGGAGGAGGAACTGGCGCAGATGGAAGCGGACAGAAACCAGCCTACGCCGGAGGAGCGGGTGAAGGAGCTGGAGGAGGCGCTGGAGCTGCTGTTGTCCGGCGCAACGGAGGTGACGGAGGATGAAGGCGGAACTGCGGGAGAGGATACTGGCCTATAACCGGGCCATGGCGGAGCGCAAGGAGAAGGCGGAGGACATGGACGTGATTGCCACAGCGCTGCTGGCGCTGCCACCAGGGCAGCTGAAGAAGCTGCTCACCCCGGAGGTGCTGGCGGTGCTGGACAAGTATGCGGAAAGGTAGCGAAAAGCACTGGATGATTTGCACACAATGTGCATCGTTCTTCCAGGAATATGAGACATACTGGAACGTAGGGGCTAAAGGCTGAGGGAGGCGGTGAATCGGGGAAAAAGGCATGCAGGGAAAAATGGACCATGAAACCTGCTGCGGCGCTTGAACATCCCTGTGCAGACTGGTATACTGTATTCGCAGAAAGCGATCATTCTCAAGGAGGAATGGATCATGTATACTGGTGATGCACAGGGATTTTTGCAATTTGTGCAGGCTTCTCCCACTGCCTTTCATGCGGTGGATACAGTTTCCAAGCTGTTGAGAGAGAAGGGGTTTGTGGCGCTCAATGAAGCTGCTGCATGGTCCCTGACCCCTGGGGAAAAATATTATGTAACCAGAAACAGGTCTTCCGTGTTGGCATTTGTGCTGCCGGCGGAGGGCGTTCATCCCTTCCGTATTGTAGCCAGCCACAGCGATTCGCCGGCGTTCAAGCTGAAACCGCAGGCGGAAAGCCCGGTGGGGGACAAATACCTCCGGCTAAACGTGGAGATGTACGGCGGCATGATTCTGCCCAGCTGGCTGGATCGTCCGCTGTCCATTGCGGGGCGTATACTGGTCCGTCAGGGAGGGCGTATTCAGACGCGCCTGGTGGATCTGGGGCGGGATGCCGTGATGATCCCCAACCAGCCCATCCACTTCTGCCGGAACATCAACGACGGTTATCAATATAACCCGCAATTGGATATGCTTCCCCTGTATGGAGATGGGCACGGGAAGGGCGCTTTGCTGGCGGAAGTGGCTCAGGCTGGCGGCGTGGCACCGGAAGACATCGTGGGCAGCGACCTGTATTTGTATGTCCGCACGCCGGGATGCGTATGGGGGGCAAACAACTGTTTCTTCTCCAGCTCCCGCATTGATGACCTGGAATGCGCGTTTACTTCGCTGATGGCCTTTGCGGATGCTCCGGCGGAGCAGCAGGTGAATGTTTACGCGATGTTCGACAATGAAGAAGTGGGCAGCTCCACCAAGCAGGGCGCAGCTTCTACCTTCCTTCGGGATACGCTCACGCGCATCGCGGGGGCGCTGGGGATTGATGACGCCCAGCTGCGTGCGCTGATAACCCGCAGTATGATGGTCTCCGCGGACAATGCCCATGCGCTGCACCCCAACCATCAGGAGAAGTTTGACGGGGAAAACCGCGTATATATGAATGAAGGCGTGGTGATCAAGTACAACGCCAACCAGCGCTACACCACCGACGGTGTCTCCGAGGCGCTGTTCGGCCTGGTATGCCAGCGGGCGGGGGTGCCGGTACAGCGCTTTGCAAACCGGTCGGATGTTGCTGGTGGTTCCACCCTGGGGCATATCGCCAATACGCAGGTGTCCATGAACACCGTGGATATTGGCCTGGCGCAGCTGGCCATGCATTCTGCCTATGAAACAGCCGGGGTGCAGGATGTGGAATACATGATTCGCGCATTGCATGCCTTCTATACCATGCCCATGGATATGGTGGAGGATGGCGAATACAGCATCGGCTAAGCATCCATCCGACATGACTGCGGCATGCAGATGGTCCGAAAAGCATGATGCTGCCATACCGTTTTTTTCAGCGCACGGAACCGGTCCTTTCGCCGGTTCCGTGCGTGCTTTTGGGTAAGGGTGCATAGAGATGGCCAGAAAGACGACGAAAACCTTTCGCTTTTTTGCAGGGTTTTTCCCCGACCGTGGAGAAGGTAATAAGGATGCCTTTTTTTCGGCATGAAACCTTGTGACTTATGGAGTGAGAAACCTGATGACGCAGGGACCCTATCGCCTAAAAATATTGGCGGGCGACGAAGAATGGAAGGCCGGCGAATCCATGTACCAACGTGGAGGCGTGCGGGTGCTGGAAACTGGAGCACATGTGCTGCGCTATGTGGTGGCAGGCACGCCGCGCCAGGAGGTTATTTTTACCCAGGATGCGCCTGCCCGCTGCAACTGCGAAGTATATCAGCGCAGCGGGGCATGCCGCCATGTGGTGGCTGCCACGCTGCTGGCACAGGAAACAGGCGCGCTGGAGGAACTGCTCCGGCGCAAGGCCGCCGCGGCTGCTCCAAGGCTGATGAACGCCATGGAACGCACGCTGCCTGAGGATGGCACCCTGAACATGGAGATAACCCTGATGTATGACAGCGAGGCTTCCCGGGAGAAACCTCAGCTGCGCGTGGGCATCCGTGTGGGGGAAGACCGGCTGTATGTGGTGCGAAGCATTCCGCAATTTATAGAGAGCATGGATACAGGCGTGGCCTTGCCCTTTGGCAAGGGCTTTACCTTCCAACCGGAATGGATGCACTTTACCCCTGCGGAAAACCGTGTGCTGGATATTCTGCGCGCACTGTGCCTGGCACAGAAGGACGCCGGTATCAGCCTGCGGGGGGCAGAGCTGCGGGTCATGGCACTGCCTGAACCTTTTGCGGCGGCGATGCTGGACGCCATGCAGCATTTGCCCTTCCGCATGGCGGTGGATGGAAAGGCCTACCATGTCAAGGGGGTACGGCAGACCAAGCTTCCGCTGTATTATCGCGTCACAGGCTCCTTGCGGGGCCTTACGGTGACGGCGCGCTTCCCCAAGGATTTTATTCCCCTGACATCCAGCTGCGCCTACGGGATACTCTCCGGTGGCGTGGTGGCGGTGGACCATAGCCAGCACAGCGTGCTGCGGGTGCTGCTGGCAGAGCAGTATGACGGGAAGAGCGTCTTTGACTATCCCACCAGGGAGACGGCACGGGTCATTGGGGAGCTGATCCCCTTCCTCAAGCTTACGGGTGTGGTGGACATGGACAGCGAGCTGGAAAAACAGCTGGTGAAGCTGCCCCTGGTTCCGCGTATTTACCTGGACAAGGAAGGCAAGGAGGTTGTCGCCCGCACACTCCTGTGCTATGGGGACAAGGAAATTGATCCCTTCGACGAGCATGAGGAGGATAAACCCCTGGCCAAGGGGGAAAAGCTGCTGCTGCGGGACGCGGCAGCGGAGAGACAGGTGCTGGATACCCTGGCCAATGCTGGATTTTACGTGCGCAAGGGACGCGTATACCTCACCGGACAGGAGGCCATTTACGACTTTGTCTCCCAGGGCGTTGGCAAGCTGCAAGCGCAGTGCGAGGTATACCTGAGCAAGGATTTCAAGAAGATGACCCCCCGCAGGCCGGTGCTTCGCGGACGCATGGGTCTGCATGGAAACCACCTGGAAATTACCTTCACGGAGAACGGCGAACCCGTGCAGGAAGTGATGGGCATACTGGAGGCGTTGGCCAAGCGGCGCAAGTATTTCCGCCTCAAGGATGGTTCCTTCCTGGACCTGAGCGATATGGAAGCGTGGCAGGAGCTGGCGGACAGCGTCTATGAGGCCGCGGGCCTGGAAGGCGCAGATCAGGTCTATGTAGGTGAAAACACCGTTTCGCTGAATGCCTACCGTACCTGCTACCTTACCAGCCTGCTGGAAAACTGCCATCTGCCCATTGAGATTGACGAAAGCGTCAGCCAGACGGTGGCGGCACTGACAGCGCCCGGGGAGGACGATGTGGCCTTGCCCGCGGGGCTGACGCTGCGGCCCTATCAACAGCGTGGCTATCACTGGCTGAAAACGCTGGACAGGCTTCATATGGGCGGCATCCTGGCCGACGACATGGGCCTGGGAAAAACGGTGCAGGTGATTGCGCTGATGCTGGATGTACACCGGGAGAAGGATCACGGGGTGTCCCTGGTGGTGGCGCCCACCTCCCTGGCGTATAACTGGCTCAGCGAACTGAACCGCTTCGCACCGGATCTGTCGGTGATGGTGCTCAACGGTTCCAGCGCGCAACGTGCCAGCCAGATCCGCCATGTGAAAGAGGTAGGGGATGTGGAGGTGCTCATCACGTCCTATCCCCTGATCCGCCGGGACATCGACCAGCTGACGGATATTCCCTTCCGGCTGGTGATCCTGGACGAGGCGCAGCATATCAAAAACGCGGGCAGCGTGGGCGCTGTGGCCGTAAAGCAGCTGCAGGCCCGGACACGCTTTGCCCTGACGGGTACCCCCATGGAGAACAGTGCCGGGGAATTGTGGAGCCTGTTTGACTTTGTGCTGCCGGGATACCTGAACACTTACAGCGCATTCCTCCGCCGCTACCAGGATGGACAGGACGCGGAGGACCTGCGCCGGCGCATCCGCCCCTTCCTGATGCGGCGGCTGAAAAAGGACGTGCTCACCGAACTGCCGGATAAGCTGGAAACCGTGCTCACGGCGCAGATGACCCCGGAGCAGCAACGGGTTTACCAGGCGGCCATGATTCGCCTGCGGGAGCGCGTGGACCATGTTATGGAGGAAAAGGGACTGGGGCGCGGACGCACGGAAGTGCTGGCGGCCATTACCGAGCTACGGCAGATCTGCTGCCATCCGGCGCTGGTGCTGCCAGACTACTCCGGCGCCTCTGGCAAATTGGAGCTGCTGCTGGAGATCCTGCCCGGGGCCATGGCTGCCGGCCGCCGGGTGCTATTGTTTTCCCAGTTTACTTCCATGCTCAAAATTCTCAGACGACAGCTGGAGGCAGCGGGCTACTCCTGCATGTATCTGGATGGGGAAACCCCGGCCAGCCGCCGCATGGAGATGACGGCGGAGTTTAACGAAGGAAATACGCAAATTTTCCTCATTTCCCTCAAGGCCGGCGGTACGGGACTGAACCTCACCGGCGCGGACATGGTCATCCATTACGATCCCTGGTGGAATCCCGCCGCGGAGGACCAGGCCACCGACCGGGCCCACCGCATTGGCCAAACGCGCAAGGTGGAGGTTATCCGCCTGGTGACCCATGACTCCATTGAAGAACAGGTGGTCGCGCTGGGTCAACGGAAAAAGGCGCTGTTTGATCAGCTGATCACTCCCGGGGAGGAACTGGTGACAGGCCTGACCGAGCAGGACATCCGGGCGCTGTTTGCCTGAGCATCCATGGGAGAATATATCATGGAAATTTGCACCTTCGCCCCCGGGGAACCGGGATGGAAAGCTCTGGCTGCCTATGGGGAGCAATGCTCCTGGGGCGCCGGGAAAAGCATGGCCGCCTGGATGCGCTCCCAGGAGCCGCTGCCTTGGGAACGGGCCTTTGCCGCTCTGGATCAGGGGAAAATCTGCGGCTATTGTACCCTGGCCGCCCGGGACTGCATCCCGGGAATAACGTATACGCCTTTTGTGGGCTATGTGTTTGTGGAGGAAGGCTATCGTGGCCATCGCTTGAGTCAGCGGCTGATTCAGTCGGCACTCCAGGAGGCCAAGCGCCTGGGGTATCCGGCCGTATACCTCATTAGCGATCACGAGGGGCTGTATGAGAAGTACGGCTTTGTTCCGGTGGATGCGGCGCCCGCACCCTGGAACCCGGCAAAAACGGAAACCATCTTCCGCTATGATCTCCTTCAAGGGTAAGGACTGCGCCCGCCTTTTCCACTGTGAAGGGTGGGCGCCTTTTTGATGGGCGCACCATTATACGCGCTTGGGCATAGAATATAGCCTGCGCCCGGTATGGGCGTGGAACTTTCAGGGCATACTTTTCCCGGAAGCATTTGTTCCAAATGTCTATGTGGAAGGGAGCGACACCATTGATCGCCTTTGAAGAGAGCAAAACACGCATCAACCTCATGCGGGCCTTTGCGGGGGAAAGTCAGGCCCGAAACCGCTACACCTTTGCCGCTGCGCTGGCCCGGCAAAACCGCCTGGAGGTTGTGGCACGCACCTTTGATTTTACTGCCGGTCAGGAAAAGGAGCATGCGGAAATCTTTTATCAATTTCTCGCACCCATGAATGGCAGCAATATCCTCATGGATGCCGGCTTCCCCGTGAACACCGAGCAAAATGTTCCCGCACAGCTGCGCGCCGCGGTGCACAACGAAACGGAGGAGTGCAACACAGCCTATCCGGAGTTTTCCCGGATTGCCCGGGAGGAAGGCTTTGGACGTATTGCGGACGCCTTTGCGGCCATTGCCACCATTGAGGGCACCCATGCCCAGCGCTTCACACGCTTTGCCGACGCCCTGGAATCCGGGGAGCTGTTCAGCATCCGCGGAGAAACGGCCTGGCTGTGCCTGAACTGCGGCCATGTGCACTTTGGCCCCGAAGCGCCTAAGGTTTGTCCCGTATGCAGCCACGACCAGGGCTATATGATTCGCGCGGATTTGAAACCCTTCGTCTGCTAAGTTTCCCTTGGCCTCCTGCGCAGCGGAGTGGAGCAGCCACAAGGCACTCCACTCCGCTGTTATTTGTTCCACGAAAAAAAGCGCGCTGCGGCATATATTTGGCCGTGGCGCGCAGACTGCAAAAAACTCCGGGGGAGATGCTGGAGGAGCCGAAGCCCCTCCGTCCTTCATTCGTATCCGCCGGCTTTGCTGGCGGAGTGGGTTGCTGATTTTGCAAGTAAAATCAATTGCTTACAAATGTGGACGACCGCTGGTGTGCTGAGCTCTCTTCCAGGAAAAAGTGGTGGAACCACTGATTCGGTACGCCGCACGCTGCCGCTTTGGGGTGAAGCGTTATTCTGCGGCTTCCTCGGGTAGCGTAATGCCAAGCTCCGGAGCCAGCTGCTTCACAAAGCGCATGTCCACCAGTTCCTCATAGCTCCATTTCCCTTGGAAAATACCGCTGTTTTCCAGCACATCCATGTTGGTCTCCACGGCCTGGCGGCTGATCCAACCGTCCACACTCCAGAGCTGATCTTCCCAGGCGCGGTTCAGCGCTGCGTCGCGCCCCTCCTGGGTCAGGGTGGAGAATTCCTTTTCCAGTACCCGGGCCGCCATTTCATGGTCTTCCTGGACGGCTACCAATGCTTTCATCATGGCCCGCACGAAGGCCAGGCAGGTTTCCGGATCGTTTTCAATGGTGGAGCGACGCACGCCGATGACCGAGTAGGAGTAGTCCCCAAGGTCCGGGAATTTCACGAAGGGCTCTTCCCAGATGCCCGCGGTGACGCCTTCGCTGATCTGCGGTTCACCGCCGTTGCCGATGTCCCCCTGGCCATATTGGAGCATGGAGGTTACGGTGGAGGCGTCGGCGTTCTCCAGCAGGGTTACGTCTTTATCGGGGTCCAGCCCCACATTTTGCAGAAGGTAGCGGGTAAGCAGATTGGGACTGCCGCCGTACCGGCCCGCGATGATGGTTTTGCCCTTGAGGAAGGCGGCCATGTCCTCATCACTGTCCGAGGCCGGCGCCAGGCCCTTGCGCGCAAACAGGTAGACATTGGCCCGGTTGACGCAGTTGACGATGCCCACCACCGGGTCGCTGTTGCCCTGGTTGGCCAGGCAGTTGGAGTCCACGCCGCCGATGACCGCAAAGGCATCGCCGCTGACCACGGCGGTCACATGGGCGCCGCCGGTGGCCTGCACCACGTTGACCTCCAGGCCCTCCTGGGCAAAGTAGCCTTCATGGATGGCTACATAGAGCGGCAGATAGCCGATCAGGTGCACCGGCTCGGAGACGGTGAGCTTTTTCAGCTCCTGGGCGGAGGCGGCCCCCATACCCAGGGTCAGGGCAAGGGCCAGCGCCAGGCAGAGACAGAGCAGACGTTTCCAGTTCATGGGCAAAACCTCCCTCGCTTTGATTCCGGCATGCTTAGGTACGCTGTGCCGACCATCTTTTGCCCAGAGCCTTTTCCAGCAGCACTACGCTCCCGTACATGACGATGGACAGCAGTGAGAGCACCACTACGCCCACCCAGACCAGCTTGAGGTCAAAGGTGGTGCCGGCATAAACGATCATACGCCCCAGGCCCCGATCTGATGCAATGAATTCTCCCACAATGGCTCCCGCCATGCTCAGCGCGATGTTTACCCGCAGGCCGGAGATGATCCACGGCATGGCAGAGGGCACTACCACATGGGAGAAGACCCGCAACCGTCCCGCACCCAGGGAGAACATCAGCGTTTCCAGGGCAGGGTCCACGCTGCGCACGCCGCCATAGGCGGAAATGGCCGCCGTGACCACCGTCATCAGGAAAGCCAGCACCACCTTGGAGGGAAAACCAATACCAAAGAGAATCACCAGCACCGGCGCCAGCGCCAGCTTGGGCAAGGCATTGAGCACAATCAGGTAGGGCTCGGATACCAGCGCCACACGGCGGGAGAACCAGAACAGCAGCCCTACCGCCGACCCTACCACCGTGCCCAGCACAAAGCCCAGCAGCGTGGACGCCCCGGTATACACAATGTCCGCCCACAGGTTGCCCTGTTGCCATTTCACCACTGCGGTCTGAAAAATTTGTGTGGGACTGGAAAAATAGAAACCATCAATCCATCCCAGCCGTGCACCCGCCTCCCACAGCACCAGCAGCGCCAGCAGGATTCCCCAGCGCCACAGCTGCACCACCGGTGAACGGCGCACCCGCTGATCCCGTACCCCGGACGGGGTTTCACCCGTTGCTTTCATGGCCCGTACCCTCCTCCTGGAGCAGGAGCTCCAGCAATTCTTTTTTCATTCCCATTACCTCGGGGGAGGCAAGCATATCCACGGTCCGTGGCCTGGGCAACGGCACGGTCAGCTGCCTGCGCACGCGTCCCGGCCGTGGGCTAAGCACCAGGATCTGGTCGGAGAGAAAAATGGCTTCTTCCACGTCGTGGGTGACGAGCAGAATGGTTTTATGAAAGGTTTGCCATACATCCGTAAGACCCAACTGCAGCTGCAAGCGCGTCAAGGCGTCCAGCGCGCCGAAGGGTTCGTCCAGCAGCAGCACTTCCCGCTCGGTCAGCAGCGTGCGCAGCAGCGCGGCGCGCTGGCGCATACCGCCGGAAAGTTCATGGGGTTTGCGTTTTTCAAAGCCCTTGAGGCCGTAGCGCTCCATGAGCGCCCGGGCTTGCTGCAAGGCGTCTTCCCTGGGCACATGGCGTAGCCGTGCCCCCAGAATAATGTTATCCTGAATGCTGCGCCAGGGCAGCAGCAAATCCTTTTGTAGCATGTAGCCCACCTGACCGGGCTTGCCAATCACCGAGCGGCCGTCCAGCAGCACGTTGCCGCAGTCTGGGCGCATCAGTCCGGCAATGATGTTGAACAGGGTGGATTTTCCGCACCCGCTGGGCCCTAGCAGGGATGTAAAGCCGCCTCCAGGTACCTGAAAGGTAATCTGTTCCAGGGCGGGCACCATGCCTTCGCCGTCCCCGAAGGCCTTTGTTACGCCCTGCACCTCCACTTTTGAAAGGCCGGACATGTCACACTTCCTTCCCGGGCAAGGCCGATTGCACGCCTCGCCTTCACCAGCAGGATATGCCTCCCGGGCGCAAAGGTGCGGCGCGAAGCCGGAAGCGGAACGCAAAAAAGGGAGCCGGAAGGAATTCCGGCTCCAGGGTGCATAGTATGTTTTTATTTCCTGGCTACGCCGGTTTCCCGGGCAGCGGCCATGACGGCTTGCGCCACGGTGGGGGCAACGCGCTTGTCCAGGGCGTCGGGGAGAATATTCTCCTGGGACAGCCCGTCTGCTTCCGCCAGCTCCGCCAGCGCATGGGAGGCGGCCATCTTCATTTCCTCGTTGATGCAGCGGGCGCGGCAATCCAACGCCCCCCGGAAAATGCCCGGGAAGGCCAGCACATTGTTGATCTGGTTGGGGAAGTCGCTGCGGCCTGTGCCTATCACCTTTGCCCCTGCGGCCAGCGCCTGATCGGGCATGATCTCTGGGGTGGGATTGGCCATGGCAAACACGATGGGATCGGCGGCCATGGAGCGGACCATCTCCTGGTTCACAACCCCGGGAGCGGATACGCCGATGAACACGTCCGCCCCACGGAGGGCGTCCGCCAGGGTGCCGCGCAGATGGCCGCGATTGGTTACCTTGGCCATTTCCGCCTGGGCGGGGTTCAGCTCCGCCATGCCCTCGTCAATGACGCCAAAGCGGTCCACCAGCGTAAGATCCTGCACGCCCAGGTTCATCAGGTGCTTGGCAATGGCGATGCCCGCCGAGCCCGCGCCATTGAGCACCACGCGCGCCTGGGCAATGTCCCGGCCGGTGATTTTCAGCGCGTTGAGCAGGGCGGCCGCCACCACAATGGCGGTGCCGTGCTGGTCGTCGTGGAACACGGGAATATCGCACACTTCCTTGAGCCGGCGCTCAATCTCAAAGCAGCGGGGGGCGGCAATGTCCTCCAGGTTGATGCCGCCGAAGCTGCCGGCCAGCAGGCTCACCGTGCGGACAATCTCGTCCACATCCTTGGAGCGGATGCACAGGGGGAAGGCGTCCACGTCGGCAAAAGCTTTGAATAGCGCGCACTTGCCTTCCATAACGGGCATGCCCGCCTCCGGGCCGATGTCCCCCAGGCCCAGCACCGCGGTGCCGTCGGTGACCACGGCCACCAGATTGGCCCGGCGGGTCAGCTCATAGGACTTGTCCACGTCCTTCTGGATCTCCAGGCAGGGCTCGGCCACGCCGGGGGTATAGGCCAGGGAAAGGTCCTCCCGGCTGCGGATGGGCGCCCGGGAGATGACCTCGATCTTGCCCTTCCACTCGTAGTGCTTTTGCAGGGAAGCTTCACGAATGTTCATGGCATTTCACCTCACTGCAGGCGGCTGGTCAGCACCTGGTTGACCAGGGCGCTGTCCGCCTTGCCCTTGACCCGGGGCATCAGGGTTTTCATAATCAGGCCCTTCTCCTTGGCCGTGGGCGCGGAGAGATTCAGCTCCGCCAGCACCTGATCCACCACCGCGGCGATTTCCTCCCGGTCCATCATCCGGGGCGCAAATTCCTGATACACGGCAATGCGCGCGGTGTTTTCCTGGATTACGTCCTCCCGGCCCGCGGGGGCGGTGTCGATGGCTTCCTGGCACTGCTTGATCTCCTTGAGCACCACGGCGTTTTCCTCTTCCTCGGTGAGGTCGGCCCGCTTGTCAATGGCCTTGTTTTTCAGGGCGCTCAGGAGCATGGAAAGGGACTCCTTGCGCTCCTTGTTCTTATCCTTCATGGCTTGCATCATAGCGGCACGAACCGTATCAATCTTAGACAATTGTGCTCATCCTTTCTTTTCCGGCATGGCAATAGTTTACTCCTTGCGCGGGGCTTTGTCTAGACTTTGCACGGGAAAACAGGTATACTGGGAGCAAAAGGAGGCTGAACCATGCAATCCAAGCGGGAACGGTTCTTTCAGGCGGCGGAGGGGCTGCATGCCTTGCGGTGCCCGGTGTGCGGCGGAGCGCTGGCACGCCAAGGGGAAGGTCTGGCCTGTGCCCAGGGGCATACCCGGGACGTGAACCGGAAGGGATATGTGCACCTGTTGAGCCGCCCCCATCCCACCTATTACGATCAGGAGCTGTTTCAGGCCCGGCGCCAGGTGTTCGCGTCGGGCTGCTACCTGCCTGTGGTGGAGGCTGTGGAGGAACTCCTGCCGGAGGGCCCCCAGCGCATCCTGGACGCGGGCTGCGGGGAGGGGTACTACCTGGCACAGCTGCTGTCACGCCATCCCGCGTGGCAGGGCGCGGGGGTGGACATCAGCAAGGAAGCCATTGAAAAGGCTACGGATTGGCCCTGCGAGGCCGTGTGGTGCGTGGGAGACCTGGGACGCCTTCCCTTTGCGGAGAGAGCCTTTACGGCTGTGCTGGATGTGCTGACCCCCGCAAACTATGGGGAGTTTCGCCGGGTACTGGCTCCCGGAGGACGTCTGGTGAAGGTATACCCGGGGCCGGAATACCTGCAGGAGATACGCCGGGCGCGGCATATGCCGCTGTATGAAGATGCCGAGGTGGGGGAATACCTCTCTGCTCATTGCTATGTGGAAGCCCGGCGGCATGTGCATGTACATGTGCCCGTAACGCCGGAACTGTGGCACGCCTTTGTGTGGATGACGCCGCTGAACCAGGACCTTCCCCCCGCGCAGAAGGAAGCGCTGGCCGCGCACCCGGCGGAAACCGTCACCCTGGATCTGCACCTGGCGGCAGGAACCATGCCAACCGAATAAGCAAACGCCCGCCGGATGGCATGATAACCATTCGGCGGGCGTTTCAGCGTGTCGAAAAAGTGGCGGATGCCACTTTTTCGAGGAAGCAAATTCGGTCAA
>USCR01000028.1 GCA_900553295.1 uncultured Eubacteriales bacterium
CGCGGCACTGCGGGGGCGCCCCGGGCGTGCTCGTCCACATAGCTTAGCAGGGCGAGGAGATAAAGCCTGACCCGGGCGGCATACCCCGGCGCTTCACCGCCCAGGCTTTCCGCAATGCAGTGGAAAAAGGCTTCCACCTGCCGCTGCTGCGGTGGGGGCAGCTGAACGGCAATGCTGGCGTTTTGCTCCAGCAGGGGTAACCGCATGCCAAAGTCCGCCAGAGTGGCCGGGTCCAGCTCTATGAGAATGCGCTCGTGACGCTCGGCCAGGGTACGGTGCAGCACATTGGTGCCCACAAAGACAAGGGCGCCCCGCTCCAGGGCATAGCTTCTGCCGTCGATAAAATAGATGCACTCACCCTCCAGCAGATAGTAAATCTCCCAGAAGGTATGGGCATGCAGCACCTTCATTTCAAAGGGGCTGGCCCGGCGAAGCCGTTCCATGCGCATGCCGGGAATCCCCTTGTCAAACAGTATCGCGTCCATGCTTTTTCCTCCTGGTATGCAGTATAGCATAGCTTCCGCAAAAAGAGCAAGAAAAGCACAGAATTGCGTGACAAGCACACAAAAAGCGGAGAAATTACGCTTTTCTTGCGCTATACTCAAGGGGATGAAATGCGAACACCCCCTTGGGGTGAAGGAGGAAAAACTTCCATGCGGTACGAGAACGGCAAGGTTCTGGATTTGAAGATCGCCTATGTGGGCGGCGGTTCCCGCGGCTGGGCTTGGGGCTTCATGACCGACCTGACCGGCGATGGTCAGATGGAGGGCACGGTTCGTCTGTACGACATTGACCGGGATGCGGCGGAAAAGAACGCGATCATTGGCCGGAAGCTGTCCGAGCATCCGGAGGCCAAGGCGCACTGGACCTATACCGTGGCGGATTCCCTGCAGGAAGCCATGAATGGCGCGGACTTTGTGGTGATTTCCATTTTGCCCGGTACCTTTGATGAGATGGAGGCGGACGTTCACCTGCCCGAGCGCCTGGGCGTGTGGCAGTCCGTGGGCGACACGGCGGGCCCCGGCGGTCTCAGCCGTGCCATGCGCACCCTGCCCATGCTGGCGGAGATTGGCCAGGCGGTGAAGGATTATGCCCCCAATGCCTGGGTCATTAACTACACCAACCCCATGACCACCTGTATGCGCACGCTGTACACGGTGTTCCCGGAGATCAAGGCCTTTGGCTGCTGCCATGAGGTGTTTGGCACCCAGAAGCTGCTGTGCGCCATGCTGGAGGATCAGTGCGGCATCACCGGTGTGACCCGTCAGGAGATCCATACCGGCGTGATCGGCATCAACCATTTCACTTGGCTCAATAGCGCCACCTATCAGGGCATGGATCTTTTCCCCATGTACCGCAAGTTTGCGGAAAAGTACCATGACAGCGGCTTTACCAAGGGCATGGACGACAACTGGATGAACAACTCCTTTGCCTGTAGCCACAAGGTGAAGTTTGACCTGTTCCTGCGCTATGGACTGATTGCCGCGGCGGGGGACCGTCACCTGGTGGAATTCCTGCCGCCCTGGTACCTGAAGGACCCGGAAACCGTGCGGGAGTGGGGCTTCGGTCTGACCACGGTAGCCTGGCGCAAAAATGACCTGAAGGAGCGTTTGGCCCGCCGTGCCCGCCTGCTTTCCGGCGAAGAGGAGCTGGACATGAAGGGCTCCGGTGAGGAAGGACACCTGCTGATTAAGGCACTGCTGGGTCTGGGGGAAATGGTTTCCAATGTGAATATTCCCAACCGCGGCCAGATCAGCAATCTGCCCCTGAACGCGGTGGTGGAGACCAATGCGCTGTTCCGCCGGGATAGCATTGCGCCCATCCATGCGGGCAGCCTGCCCATGGGCATTGACGCCCTGGTAACCCGCCAGGTGCTCAACCAGGAGGCTACTGTTCGCGCCGCCCTGACCTGTGACCGTCAACTGGCCCTGAATACCCTGATGAACGACCCGCAGATGGGTCACGTTTCCCTCCAGGATGGCAAGAAACTCCTGGACGACCTGCTGGAAGCTCAGCGCAAATTCCTGCCCAAGGAATGGTTTGCGTAAGCTTCCCTGAAAGCAACAGAAATATGACAGAAGCCCTCAAGGCGCATCGAAGCGTCTTGAGGGCTTTTAGCGTGCTGAAAAAAAGCGTGCTTTTCATGCTCAAATGAAAGAAGAAATTTTTCGGTTTCTTAGCTTGCGAGTACCTTAACACGTATGGGGGCCGAAGGTTTCCAAAGGGCGATCGGAAAGCCCTTGGTCGCGCCCGCAGGCGCGAAACCCTCTGCGTTTGCAAGAACGTATTGCATCACTTGCAAAAATGCAAAATACTTTGCCAACGGTATGAAGCCCTCAAGGCGCATCAAAAGCGTCTTGAGGGCTTTTCCGTATCAGGGGACAACATGGACTCAGGGCCGGGGCGCATCCTTGGCATACAATAGCATCAGTGCGCCTTCAGCAAAGGATAGCTCCGCCTGCGCCGCTGTCCATTCGTTACTCACGCCCAAGGGAAAGCGATTGTTCAACACGGCAGACGAAAGAGGATACTCCACACCTTGCAGGCATACGCCTTTCACTTGGGGCGTGTAGGCCAGCAGGGAGAGCTTCCATCCGGTCATGCGCGGCAGGGTATAGCTTCCCGGCAGTAGGATGCGCATTTGATTGCAGCCGCCTATGAGAATGGCTTCTTCCCCGCGCAAGGCCGCATCGTAGAGCAGCTGCATATTGGATAGGGTATGGTCCAACCGTCCGCCCACGCCCCCCGCCAGCACAAAGGAGCGGTATCCCCGACGCCGTCCTTCTTCCATGCAGCGTGCGGTGTCCGTGTCATCCTTGTGGGTGGGGAGGGTAATCACGGGACAACCATCCACTCTCTCCCGGGGCATGGAGTCAAAGTCACCAATCACCCCATCAGGCACCAGGCCATAGGCCAGGGCGCGCTCATAGCCTCCATCGGCGCACAAAAGCAGGTCTCCCGGCGCCTTGTGTACCTGCTCCGGCGCTTCGCCTGCATACAGGGGCAGGATGATGATGCACCGTGGCATCCCTGATTCCTCCTTGGTTTGTTCTATGGAAAAGGAGGCAAGCCTTGGCCTGCCTCCCTATGATTCTATCCTTTTACTCCTGCGCAGGAGCATCCTCCGCCGCGGCCTGATCCGCAGGCATGTCGTCGCCCGCCACGATCTCGAATTCCGCGTCGCCGGGAATCTCGGTCTCGTAATTGAAGGCCTCATCCTCCAGCACCTGACGGATGCTCAGGCTGATGCGCTTCTTTTCGGGATCAACACTCAGCACCTTGACCCGAACGGTCTGACCCACCTGCACGGCGTCCTCCACCTTGGCAACACGGGTCAGCGCGCACTGGGAAATGTGCACCAGGCCATCCAGGCCGGGCTCCAGCTCCACAAAGGCGCCAAAGTCGGTGATGCGGACAACCTTGCCCTCCACCACGGAGCCCTCGGGATACTTTTCGGTGGCATTGTCCCAGGGACGGGGCTGCAGCTGCTTGTAGCCCAGCTGGATGCGCTCGCGCTCACGGTCTAGGCCCAGCACCTTCACGTCAATCTCCTGGTTGGGCTGCACCACTTCGCTGGGATGCTTGATGCGGCCCCAGCTCAGGTCGGTGATATGCACCAGACCGTCCACGCCGCCAACATCCACAAAAGCGCCGAAGTCGGTCAGCCGGCGAACGATACCATGAATGATTTCACCCTCCTGGAGCTTGTCCCAGGCTTCCTTCTTCTTGGCAGCGGCTTCCTCGGCCATAACCGCCTTGCGGCTGGCTACAATGCGCTTCTTCTGCTTGTCGACCTCAATAATCTTCAGCTTGAGGTCCTTGCCCACAAAGTCGGCAATCTTTTCCACATAGCGCTGGGACAGCTGAGACGCGGGTACGAAAGCGCGCACGCCTTCCACATCAGCGATCAGGCCGCCCTTGACAGCCTCCTTGCCAACGCCGTCGACATACTCGCCTGCCTCGTACTTGGCCATCAGCGCATCCCAAGCCTTGCGGTTGACGATGTTGCGCTGAGACAGCACCACATTGCCCTCGCCGTCGTTGACCTTCACGACCTCCACCTCAAGCTCGTCACCCAGCTTCACATCCTGCTGGGTAAGCTCGGTGCGCTTGATGATTCCATCGGACTTGTAGCCGATGTTCACACAGACCTCGTCATCGGTGACCTGCACCACGGTGCCGGTTACCGTCTGGCCCGGGCGGATTCTGACCAGGGTTGCGTCAACTTCAGCCATAAAGCTTTTTTGAGCATCCTCCTGGTTGGTGAGAACCTGTTGTTCCTTGTCGATCATGCGTGTGACAACCTCCTTAAGTGACCCATCCGGCGTGGACGCGCCAGCGGTTATTCCTATGAATTCGGAATATATATTTGCAAAGCCTGGCGGAATTTCCGCCGCGCGCTCTACCAAAATGGTTCTTTCGCACAGCCGCTTGCAGGTGTCGTACAGCTTGCGGGTATTGGCGCTGTGCCGGCCGCCCACGACGATCATCGCGTCGGCCCGCCGGGCTAACTCCTCCGCCTCCCGCTGCCGCGTTTGGGTAGCGGAGCAGATGGTATAGCGGAGCTTGGCGCCCGGAATCCGTGCTGCCAGGCGCTGCGTCATTGCTTCCCACCGTGCAGGCGGGAAAGTGGTCTGCGCCACCACCAGCGCCTGATCCATGGGTGGCAGCGTGTCGAGCTCATCTTCCTGGGAGAGCACATACACTGGCCCGCGGGCCCATCCTGCTGTGCCCTGCACCTCGGGGTGCTCCTTCTCGCCCAGGAGAATCACCGGGCATTCCGGCCCGGACTCCGCCTCCACAATGCGGTGCAGCTTGTCCACAAAGGGACAGGTCAGATCCAGCACCTGTGCCCCGCACCTGTGCAGCGTTTCCAACACCTGGGGCGCTACGCCGTGGCTGCGGATGAGCACTTGTCTGCCGGACGCCTGCTCTGCCGATGCGATGGGAGGAACGCCGCGCGCACGCAGCATTTCCACCACCTCGGGATTATGGATCAACTCTCCCAGGGTACAGGAAGGTTTTCCTTCCTCCGCCACGCGGAGAGCGACTTCCACCGCACGGCGCACGCCCATGCAAAAGCCCGCGTGAGCCGCGATCTCGTAGGCCATGACAAGCATCCTTTCGAAAAATGCTCTGATTAGAGTTTTTTCGTCACAGAGCAGCTATTTCCTGCAAAACCGAAAAACTTTTTTTCACCGTGATGGGGAAAAAGGGAGCAGCGCCACTTTTTCGCACCACGCCGGGGGCTGATCGTGCCGGCCTGCACAAGCGCAGGCGGGGGGAATAGCGATTTTTCCCCGCAGCTGCTCAGGCCTTCTCTGCTGCCATGGCGGCATAGACCCCGGTGATGCGCTGCAACAGCTGATCGCAGGTCCCCTTGTTCACACCTTGGGCAATCAGATCATCCAGGGGAATATCTTGCCCCACATACATGTGCACCAAACGGAAAAGCCGGAATTTCTTATCAAAATATACCGGAACCAGGGGCACGTTGCACCGCAGGGCCAGCAATGCCGTACCGCCTTCCAGCTGATCCATCAGCCCCTTATGGTGGCGGGTACCCTCGGGAAAGATGCCCAGGATGCGGCCTTCGCGCAGGGCACGCATGCACGCCCGCATGGCCTCCATGTCTGAATGATGCCGGTCTACGGCAATCAGCCCCAGATCCTCCAGCACCTTTTTGGCAAGGGGATTGCGGGCCAGCTCCTTTTTCCCAAGAAAGGCGGTCTGTTGCCCTGGAATACGGTAGCACATGGCCAAGGGGTCCAGCCACGAGTTGTGGTTGCCGATGAGCAAGTAGGGGGCGGGACGCTTCAGCCGTTCCACATGATGAATCCGCAAGGGAAACAGCGTATGAAAAACGACGTAGGCCAGGCCCCGGGCAATGGTGTAGATGATGGACTTCCGCGGCTTACCGCCTGCCACGCGCTCCGTCATGCCGACGCCTCCTTTGCCCACTTCACCAGGGTGTCCACCACTTCCTCAAAGGTCAGGGAGGTGGAGTCCAGCATGCGGGCATCCACTGCGGGCCGCAGGGGGTCCACCGCCCGGCGCATATCCTGGTCATCGCGCTTTTTCAGCTCCGCCAGCACATCCTCATAGGTGTCCGGCAGCCCCTTTTGCTGCAATTCCAGAAAACGCCGCCGGGCACGCTCCTCCGCCGAGGCGGTGAGAAACACCTTCAGCGTGGCCTGAGGCAATACCCTGGTGCCGATGTCCCTGCCGTCCACCAGCATGGGCTGTTCCGCGGCCAGGCGCCGTTGCAGCGCTACCATGGCCTGCCGGACGCGGGCGTACCGCGCCACGGTGGAGGCCGCCATGCTTACCTCCGGCGTGCGAATCAGGCCGGTGACATCCTCACCCTCTACCAGGGTATGCTGTGCCCCGCCGGTATAGCGGACATCAACACGCACCTTTTCTGCCAGCGCGGATACGGCTTCCTCCTCCGAAAGGGGGATCCCCTGCCGGAGGGTATATAGCCCAATGGCCCGGTACATGGCACCCGTATCCAGATGCAAAATGCCCAGGCGGCGGGCAGCCTCGTCGGCTACGGAGGATTTGCCCGCTCCTACGGGACCGTCCAGGGCAATGGTCAATGGCATACGCCTCATCCTTTCTTCCTTTGTGATGCAATCAAATGGCACGGTGGCCCATGCCGATGCACACCTCGTTCAGGTGAACCAGGCCTATGCCAAAGAAAACGGCCACAGCCACATGCTCGCCCTGGCGGGCTACGCCGATTTTTCCGCCCACGCTCAGCCCCAGTGCCTTGGTGGTTACCTGGGACAGCGCCTCCCGGGCCGCCCCGGCCACGGCGCCCTCCTCATGGTGGGTTTCTCCAATCACATGCTCCCGTTTTGCAGCGACCACGGCGCGTTCCACAATCTTCATCACGCTTTGCACAAACTCGCCGCCGTAGTCCGCCGCCACTCCATGAATCTCCTGCGCCAGGAGCTTTTCCTTGAGCGCGGCTTCCTCTTCGCGGCTGGCGGTCATGCTGAGCAGGATGGCTGCCCGGGCAACCTCCCGGCTATCCCCTGACACTTTCATCCCTTTGTTCCTCCTTCGGCGCGTTTGCAACGGTTTTATTATACGCTACCGGGCAGGGACGCACAAGCCTTTTGCCCGTTTTTTCTTTGCGTATTCCAAGGCTTTTGCATGGGGGAAAAGGGTGTGCCCTGCGATATTACCGCCGGCGATAGTCCCTGGGGCAGACGCCCTCCTGCCGTTTGAAGCAGTTGGAGAAATAGTAAGGGTCGCAAAACCCCAGGCGCTGGCTGATTTCCTTTACGGGCAGGCGCGTATTGCGCAGGTACTGCTTGGCCAGCAGCAGCTTTTGTTGCAGAAAATAGCCATAGGGGGTTCGCTGAAATTCCGCCTGGAACAGCCGCTCCAGCTGCCGCTGGGAAAAATTCAGCCGGCTGGCGGCCTCCGACATGGAAAAGGGCGCGTCAGGGTGGGTGGTAATCTGCTCATCCATCATGAAGCGCAGTTCCTGGGCGGGACCGGCGGGCTTGGCACAGGCGTTGAATTGCCGGCGCAGGGACAGCAATATGCCATACACCAGGGCACAAAGGGCGTCCTGCAGCTGGTCGTGGGGGAGGCTGCCGCGGCACAGGTTGACCCCTTCCCACATTGCCTGGGTGACGGCTTGATTCACCTGGGGATACACAGGCGTGGCGCGCAGGCCGTATTGGTCCAACCAGTGGGGAAACAATTCTCCCGTCATATTGAACCACAGAATATGCCAGGGCTGCGTCCTGGCGGACTCGTACTGATATGCCTCTCCCTGGGGCAAAACCAGCATGTCCCCTGCGGACAGGGTGTGCATGCGCCCGTGCAGCGATAGCTGTCCCGCTCCGGCCAGCACCAGGATCATTACGCTGATTTCCGCATGGCTGCGGCATACCCGATACGTGGGGGCACATTGCTCGTCCCCCACCATGGAGAAATACAGGGGCAACAGCTCCGTGCCGCCATCGGGAGGGGCTACATAGTAGAGCGAAAAAAGCGAATGGTCGATATTACTCATGTTTTGTTCTGCTTTCCCCATTTTACGCCCCCCTGTGATGCAATATAATGCATTATACAAGGAAGCCCAACGGGTTTCAAGCATGACTTGCATGGGAGGTACGGTATGAAAAACTATCAGCCAGATTATCCCCGGCCACAGCTGGCCCGGAGCAACTGGGAAAACCTGAATGGATATTGGCAATTTGCCTTTGACGATCAAGGCGTGGGCTTGGAACAGGGATGGGCCAACGGCGTGCCCGGAACGCAGAAGATTCTCGTTCCTTTTACCTACGAGACCAAGGCCAGCGGCATTGGTGATGAAAGCGTCCACACCCGGGTGTGGTACAGCCGCACGGTGCAGCTGTCCCAGCTGCCCGCCGGGCGGCGCACGCTGCTGCATCTGGAGGGATGCGACTATCATGCCACCGTATGGGTGAACGGCGTGCGCGCCGGTGAGCACGTGGGCGGTTATGCGCGCTTCTCCCTGGATATTACCCCCTGGCTCCACGTGGGGGACAACGTCCTGGCCGTTATGGCGGAGGACAGCCTGGACCCGCGCCAGCCCCGCGGCAAGCAGCGCTGGAAGGGCGAGAACTTCGGCTGCTGGTACGTGCAGACCACCGGCATTTGGAAAACCGTGTGGATGGAAAGCGTGCCGGAAAGCTATCTGAGCGCCTTGAAGCTCACCCCGAACCTGGCCCAGGCATCCCTGGCGCTGGAGGCGCAGGTGGAAACTGCGGATTATGGCCAGCATCTCCTGTTGGAGGCCAAGGTGTGGCACCAGGGGAACTTCATTGCCAGCACCACGGTGGCCGTGACCGGAAAGCATGTGAAGGCGCAGCTCTCCGTGGCGAATGTGGGCGAGCACGAATGGAGCGTTCATACCTGGACGCCGAACAACCCCCAGCTGTATGACCTGGAGCTGCATTTGAAGGAGAACGGCCAGGAGGGGGACGAAGTCTGGTCGTATTTCGGCATGCGGGAGATCCGCATTGAGGGCCGGAACGTGCTGCTCAACGGCAGCCCTCTGTATCAGCGGCTGATCCTGGACCAGGGCTATTGGCCGGACAGCCATTTGACCCCGCCCAGCGAAGCGGCGCTGATCGAGGACATTGAGAAAATTCAGCGCTTGGGCTACAATGGCGTGCGCAAGCATCAAAAGATTGAGGACGAGCGCTTCCTGTACTGGTGCGACGTGAAGGGCCTGCTGGTGTGGAGCGAAATGGCGGCCGCCTACATTTTTGATGATACGGCGGTGGCGGACTTCATGACCCAGTGGACCGAGATCGTGCGGCAGAACTATAACCACCCATGCATTATCACCTGGACCCCGGTGAATGAGTCCTGGGGCGTTCCCCAGGTGAAAACCAGCCCTGCGCAGCAGCACTTCACCCAGGCCATTTATCACTTGACCAAATCCCTGGACCCTATGCGTCCGGTAATCGTCAACGATGGCTGGGAACACACGGTGTCCGACATCATTACCCTGCATGACTATGAGGAAAAGGGCAGCGTGCTGCTGGAACGGTATGAGCAGTACGGTCAGGAAATCCTGGAAGGAAAAGTGTTCCACAACCTGGACCGCTCCGCCTTTGCCCAGGGCTTCCAGGATCGGGGCCAGCCGGTCATCATCAGTGAATTCGGCGGCATCGCTTACAATAATGGCGAAGCCGGCTGGGGCTATGGCAACAAGGTCAACACCGAGGAGGAATTCCTGGCGCGGTTTGCGGATGTTACCCATGCCATCCAGCGCTTGCCCTACTGCTGCGGGTATTGCTATACCCAGGTGACGGATGTGCAGCAGGAAATCAACGGCCTGATGGATATGCAGCGCAATTTCAAGGCCGATCCGGAAAAGATTTGCCAGATCAACAAGAGTCAGGTCTCCTGCCTGCATCGATAACAAAGAATAAACAAACCGGACCCTGAACCCGAAAATATACGCTTTCGGGAACAGGGTCCGGTTTATTTTAGCGCGGTCTGCCGCGGTTACTTCCGTGCCATCAATTCGCCGCCAATATCGAAGGAACGCTGGCTTTCGTGGAATCCGCAATAGGAGAAGTGATCTCCCAGCGTGCGCAGCTCGGTGCGGATTTCCTGCCCCGGGAGCACTTCCACGTCATAGTTCAGGCAGAAGCGGCGCAGGGCGTGCTCCTTCATGCAGTCAATCCCCAGGGCGTTGCAGCACCAGTCCATGTATTTGGTGTTGTTCACATGATGGTTCACGTCCAGGTCCGTATAGACGGGAACTTTGCGCTCCGTGGTCACCGCGCCGGAGACTTCCGTTACCGGGCCGGGCAGTCCCAACGGGGCGACCAGGTCGCTGTTGTCGGGCATCAGGGACAAAATGCTGTCCGGTGGGGCCATGTGCCGGGTGGAGAGGTTCAGCAGCACCCACAGGCTGCCCGCGCGGCCCAACTCCTGCCCCTGATCGTCACGGAAAACAAAATAGCGGGGGAAGAACCAGCGGCGTACCGGCATGGGGAAGGTTTCCACAGAGATGGTGTCCGTTACCTTGGGATAGCGGTTCATGACGACTTCCACCCGGGTGAGCACCCATACCAGATCCTGCTCAATCAGGGCGTTCCTGCCTACGCCGATAAGCTCAGAGTGGGTGCCTGCAACCTCCTGCATGGTTTCCAGAATCGCGCTGGGCCGCCACTGACCGGTGAAGTCGCAGTTGCAGGTGCGCAATAAAGTTTCCTCTTTATATTGTTTGATCAAAACGGATTTCCCTCCTTTGTCCGAAGAAACAGACAAGTTTCCAACTTTTATTATATCCCTGCAATGGAAAAGAAAGCAAGCCACATAATGGCGCTGATGGGAAAATATCTGTCATGAAACACGTCCCACGGGCATAACAAAGGACCGGGGGACGCGCAGCAAAAAAACCGCCCCGGTACAGAGGCGGTTTTTCGCACGTCAAGTGGCGGCGGAGGAAGGCGGCGCGGCCTTCACGGGAATGGGTTAAAGCTCGCCGCGAAGCTCATCCAGGCAGCGCTTGCAAATGAGTTTGCCCTTGTAAGGAACCACATCCCGGGCGTCGTTGCAGAAAATGCAGGCAGGGTGATACTTTTTCAACACAATTTGATCGCCGTCCACGAAGATTTCCAAGGTATCCTTGATGGACAGGTCCATTGTGCGCCGCAGCTCCACGGGGATCACGATGCGCCCCAGGGTGTCCAGCTGGCGAACCATGCCGGTTGATTTCATTTTGCAGCCTCCCTTCGCATAGATTCCTCTGTGGTTATATTTTACAAAATGTGCTGTATGTTGTCAACATGGCGCGAAAAATTGTATATAGTTTATAAAGGTAGGTGATCCTATGCGCCGGGTGTGGGGCGTGCTGCTGTGCCTTTCGGTTTCAGCAGCGCTGGGGTTTGGCCGCTGGGACGAAGCGGCGGCAGCGGTGCTGGCAGCGGGAAACCAGGCTCTTAGTTTGGGCATGACGCTGATTGGGGGCATGATGATTTGGGGGGGACTTATGGCCATCCTCCAGGAAAGCGGCGCCATGGGCCCCGTGAGCCGGTGGATGCGGAAACTGTTGCAGCCGCTGGTGCGCCGGGATCTCAGCGAAGAAAGCTGGGCCGCCATGGGCATGAACCTGGCGGCAAACCTGCTGGGACTGGGTAATGCGGCCACGCCCTTTGGCATTCGCGCGGCGCAGCTGCTGGCAGGGCAGGGGGCGGATGGATTGCGTGGCCTGCTGGTGCTGCTGGTGATCAACAATTCCGGTCTGGAGCTGATGCCCTCCGCCGTAATGACCCTGCGGCAGCAGGCAGGGAGCGTGGCGCCGGGGGCGATCTGGCTGCCCACCCTGGCCGCCACGGGCATATCGACGCTGGTGGCGGTGGTGCTTTTGTACTGGACGGACAGGAGGGAAAAACGTGGATAACATGGCTGGGGCCCTGGTGCTGGGCACGGTGGGCGCATTGGCGCTGCTGGGGCTGTGGAAAGGAGCCGGGGGATACGACGCGTTTCTGCGTGGAGCGGGGGACGGCCTGCGCACCGGACTGGAAATTCTCCCGGCACTGGCGGCGATGATGCTGCTCATCGGCTTGTTTCGCACGGGCGGCCTGGCGGAATTGCTGGAGGGACTGCTGGGCCCGCTGGCAGAGGCCGTGGGCTTTCCCAGGGAAGCCCTGACCGTGCTGCTGCTGCGTCCGCTCAGCGGCGCGGGTAGCCTAGCGGCGCTGGAGACGCTCATGGCCTGGCAGGGACCGGATAGCCGCGCCTCCATGGTAGCGTCCGTGGTGGTGGGCTCCTCGGAAACCATTTTTTATACCATGACCGTTTATCTCTCCGCCGCAGGAGTGCGCAAGCTGCCGCGGGCGCTGAGCATATCCCTGATTTCGTGGTTTGCGGGATGCCTTGCGGCGGCCTGGCTTTGCTGAAAACGTTCCCATGCAGGCAGACGCCATCCTTGCAGTCCCGAGGCACCGGTGGAACAACCGGCGCCCTGCCTGGCTGCCTTTGCCTTGTTTGGCACCCATGCATGGAAGCGTCACGACAAAATGCGCCAGGATTCGCATTTTCCCCTTGAGTGGTGGAAGCTTTTCTGCTACAATGTACGTTAATTCTTGAGAAGGGGAGAGACGCGCATGCTGGTGCCGGGAGAGCTGCTCACGGAGGGCAAAGGAAAGCGAATTTACGCCACCGAAGATCCGGACAAGGCCATCGTTTATTTTAAGGATGAAGCCATGGCATACCATGGGCTGAAACGCGGCCGCATACTTGGAAAGGGCGAGATCAACAACGCGATTTGCAAACATATCTTCGAACTGCTGGCAGCCTACGGGGTGGAAAATCATTTTATTCAGCAGTTGGACGCCCGCCAGTCCCTGGTGAAGCGGGTGGAGATCCTTCCCCTGGAAATCAAGGTGCGCAACATTGTGGCGGGTTCCCTTTCCCGGCGCATTGGCTATCCGGTGGGAACGCGGCTACCCAGCACGGTGCTGGAGTTTGTCCTCAAAAACGACGAGCTGGAGAATCCACTGGTCAACTTCTCGCACATTCTGGCCATGGGCCTGGCAACCCGGGCGGAACTGGAGGAGATCAGCCGTATTTCCCTGGAAGTGAATCGCATCCTGGCCAACTACATGCGGGAAATCCAGATCGAGCTGATTGACTTCAAGCTGGAGTTTGGCCGTTACCATGGCAAGCTGCTGGTGGCGGATGAAATCTCCCCGGATACCAGCCGCTTCTGGGACTCGGCGACCCACGAGCCCCTGGATATTGACCGGTTCCGGCGGGACCTGGGCAATGTGGAGCAGGCTTACCAGGAAGTGCTCCACCGCATGATGGGCATGGATGAATAACACAGGAGGAAGGTTTATGAAGCGGTTCTTTGCAATGCTGCTGTGCATGACGCTGCTGCTTACCGGCGTGGCCGTGGCGGAAGGGGAATTCCCTGAACTCAATGAGGCCGGGTTCTTCGATGGGGGCGAGTTTGTCTATACGGACCCGGAAAACGGTGTGTGGCGCTATTGCAGCGATACGCTGAAAATCGAAATCTATCGCCGCACCCAGGATTCTCCCAAGGAGATCTGGTATGAAGCGGAGGTATGGAGCACAGAGGACAACGCTTTTGCCATGATTCCCTGGAACGAAGACCCGGACAAGCGCATGAGCGATTTGAATTACCCCTATAAAATTGCCCGGGCCAATCAAACGGTCCTGGCCATCAACAGCGACTTTGCGCACCTGCGCATCAGTCAGAACAGCCGGCAGGGTATCCTGCTGCGGGACGGAGAAATCCTTTCCGAAAAAACCTTTGGGCACAATAAGGGCACCTTCCCCAACCTGGATAACCTGGCCTTGTACGCCGACGGCAACATGGAGGTTTATTATTCCGATGAAAAGACCGCCCAGGAATACCAGGAAATGGGCGCTGTGGATGTGCTGGCCTTTGGCCCGGTGCTGGTCCGGGACGGTCAGCTGAACACCGAGGCGCTGGAGAAATACGGCACCAGCCATGCGCCGCGCACGGCCATCGGTATGGTGGAAAAGGGGCATTACTTTGCCATGATGCTGGAAGGCCGGCACGACGGCAGCAATGGCGCGGGCATTTCCTTCCTGGCTGAAAAGATGCTGGAAAGGGGCTGCCAGCTGGCCTTTAACCTGGATGGCGGCCAGTCCGCCACCATGGTGTTCATGGGCGATCAGATCTGCAAGATCGGCGGCACCACGGGGGTCAACGCCAGCGCCCGCAAGGCAGCGGAAATCCTGGGCATTGGCGTTTCTGCCCTGGTGACCCCGCTGGAGGACTGAGCACCCCCTCCTGCAAACGAAAATATGATGTGCAGCAGTCTCCGGGCATACGGGGGAAACGTCCCCGCTGGAACACCCACCCGGGAATTTCTGCCGGCATCTGCCCGGGCAACCCAAAGTGAATATGGAAAAACCCCTTTTTTTTCAGGGAAACCCGGGACTTTCTCTTGCGCAGCGAGGGAAAATATGCTACAATGCCGGGTAGTGCGTTCTGCAAGGGCAGAACCCTGAAGGGCGCAACTGCCCTAGAAGAATGCGGAGGGACATTCATGAGTGCTACCTATGAAAAGGTTTCCAGCAATAAGGCAAAGCTGAGCTTTACCGTTCCTGCGGAGCAGTTTGAGGCTGCCATGCAGAAGGCTTATTTGAAGAATCGCGGCAAGATCAACGTGCCCGGCTTCCGCCGTGGCAAGGCGCCCCGCAAGCTGATCGAGACCATGTACGGCGAGAGCGTGTTCTATGACGATGCTTTCCAGCTGATTTTCCCTGACCTGTACGATGAGGCCGTGAAGGAGAACAACCTGCAGGTGGTGGATCAGCCTGAGGTGGACGTGCAGGAGATCGGCGAGGGCAAGGACCTGGTGTTCAGCTGCGAAGTGTTTGTACGCCCCGATGTGACCCTGGGCGACTACAAGGGCCTGACCGTGAACGTGACCAAGCAGACCGTCACCGACGCGGACATTGATGCCCGCATTGAGCAGGACCGCAAGAAGGTTGCCCGTCAGATCGACGTGGAAGGCGCCCTGGAGAATGGCGACACCGTGAAGCTCAACTACATGGGCACGGTGGACGGCGTGGCCTTTGAGGGCGGCACCGCGGAGAACCAGACCCTGACCCTGGGCTCCGGCCAGTTCATCCCCGGCTTTGAAGAGCAGATGGTGGGCATGAACATCGGCGAGGAGAAGGATCTGAACGTTACCTTCCCCGAGAAGTACCACAGCGAGGAGCTGGCGGGCAAGAATGCCGTGTTCCACGTGAAGGTGCTCAGCGCCACCCGTACCGAGCTGCCCAAGCTGGATGACGACTTTGCCGCCGATGCCAGCGAGTACAACACCTTCGCCGAGTACAAGGACAGCATCGTCAAGGAGCTGAACGACCGCGCGGCCAAGAACAACGAGATCGCCGTGGAAAACGCGCTGGTGGAGAAGGCCGTGGAGAATGCCTCCATGGATATTCCCCAGGCCATGATCAACGAGCAGACTAACTACCTGCTGCGCGAAATGCAGATGCGCATGGCTTACCAGGGCCTGAAGATGGAAGACTACCTGAAGTACACCGGCCAGACCATTGAGCAGCTGGCGGATATGTACAAGGGCGAGGCGGAGCACCGTGTGAAGGTGGAGCTGACTCTGGACGCCATCCGCAAGGCCGAGGGCATCGAGCCCACCGATGAGGACGTGGCCAAGCAGATTGCCGAGCAGGCCGAGCGTATGGGTCAGTCCGTGGAGGACTTCGAAAAGACCCTCACCGACGAGCAGCGCGGCTATCTGCGTGACACCGCCGCGATCCAGAAGGTCGTTGACCTGATGAAGCAGGACTGCACGGTGGAAGAAAAGAAGGAAGAGGCGGCCGAGGAAAAAGCTGCCGACGCCGAGTAAATTGACCGTAACCGGGAAACCATGAAACAGGCAAGGGTGCGCAGCAGATTTTTCCCTTCCCCAGCGAGCATGAAATCCGTGCCCGGGGCATAGGATAGAGAAGCGGCGCATCCTTGCTTTTTCCAAAGCGCCCCGGTTTGCGCGACGAAGTACCGTCCGCCCATGCGGATATTCCAAAGGAGGCATGAAGCATGACGTTGGTTCCTATGGTCATTGAGCAGACCAACCGGGGGGAGCGTTCTTTTGACATCTATTCCCGCCTGCTCAAGGATAGAATCGTTTTCCTGGGTGGCGAGATTGATGATAACCTGGCCAATCTGGTGGTGGCGCAGCTGCTGTTCCTGGAAATGGAAAATCCTGAGGAGGAAATTTCCCTGTACATCAATAGCCCCGGTGGCTCTGTGACCGCTGGTATGGCGATTTATGACACCATGCAGTACATCAAGCCTCCCGTGCGCACGGTGTGCATTGGCATGGCTGCCTCCATGGGCGCGTTTTTGCTCATGGCCGGGGAGAAGGGCAAGCGACTGGCCCTGCCCAACAGCGAAGTGATGATTCACCAGCCCCTGGGCGGCGCGCAGGGACAGGCCACCGACGTGGCCATTCGTGCCGAGTGGCTGATGAAAACCAAGGAAAAGATGACCCGTATGATGGCGGAGATGACGGGGCAACCTTTGGAAAAGGTGAAGCAGGACGTGGAGCGCGACTACTTCATGAGCGCCCAGGAGGCCCTGGACTACCACATCATTGATGAAATCTATCAACCCCGCTCCAAAACCAATCAGTAAACAGTGAGGTAACGCAATGCCCAAGGACGAATTTCCGCCCCGGACCCCGCCCACGATGCACCGGTGCAGCTTCTGCGGCAAAACCCAGGATCAGGTGCGCCGGCTGGTGGCGGGTCCCAATGTTTACATTTGCAATGAGTGCATTCTGCTGTGCCAGGAGATCATCTCCGATGACATGATCGTGGCGCCGGAGGACAACAACCCGAAGAAGCTCCCCAAGCCCACGGAAATGAAGGCCGTGCTGGATGAGTACGTGGTGGGGCAGGAGGCGGCCAAGCGCGCCCTGTGCGTGGCGGTGTACAACCACTATAAACGCATCGGCTCCCCCAATGCCAATCAGGATGTGGAACTGCAAAAGTCCAATATCCTCCTGGTGGGTCCCACCGGCTGCGGCAAAACCTTCCTGGCCCAAACCCTGGCCAAGATCCTCAACGTGCCCTTTGCCATTGCCGACGCCACCAGCCTGACGGAAGCGGGCTACGTTGGCGAGGATGTGGAGAACATCCTCCTGCGGCTGATCCAGAACGCGGATTATGACATTGAGCAGGCGCAGCGGGGCATCATCTACATTGATGAAATCGACAAGATCGCCCGCAAGAGCGAGAACCCCTCCATCACCCGGGACGTAAGCGGCGAAGGCGTGCAGCAGGCGCTGCTGAAAATCCTGGAAGGCACGGTGGCCAGCGTTCCGCCCCAGGGCGGCCGGAAGCACCCCCATCAGGAATTCATTCAGATTGACACCACCAATATTCTCTTCATCTGCGGCGGCGCCTTTGATGGCATTGTGCCCATCATTGAGAGCCGGGTGGGTAAGAAGATGCTGGGCTTTGGCGCGGAATTGCAGAGCAAGGATAACCGCGACATCGGTCAGGTGCTCAAGGATATCCGTCCCGAAGATCTCACCAAGTTTGGCCTGATTCCCGAGTTTGTGGGACGGCTGCCCATTGTGGTGACCCTGGATCAGCTGGACGAGGAAGCCCTGGTGCAAATCCTCACCGAGCCGAAGAATGCCCTGTGCCGCCAGTACCAGAAGCTGCTGGAGATGGACGGCATCGAGCTGGAGTTTACCCCCGAAGCGCTCCGGGATATTGCCAAACAGGCCATCGCCCGCAAGTGCGGTGCCCGTGGCCTGCGGGCGATCATTGAAAATATTATGCTGGATACCATGTTTGAGCTGCCTTCCCGGGCGGACGTGGGCAAGTGCGTGGTGGACGTGGACGCAGTGGAGGGCAAGGACAAGCCCAAGCTGTTCCCCGCCGAAAAAAAGCGCAAGAGCCGCCGCCGCGCCGAAGATAAGGAAGAGACGCAGACCAGCGCCTCCTGACCAGCGCAACCTATACCAATGAAGCAAATGCCCTTTCCAGCCAGGAATGGGGCGCGGGGAGGGGCCCTTGATACCGGGGGCTGCCTCCCCGCTTGCGTATGGAGGTTTCCATGATTCGCAATATTGCCGTAATGGCCCATGTGGATACGGGCAAGACCACCCTTACCGAGCAGATGCTGCGGCACTGCGGGGCCATCCGTACGGTGGGCAGTGTGGATGAGGGCACCGCCCATACGGACCGCCTGGAGGTGGAGCGCCGGCGGGGCATCTCGGTGCATGCCGCCTGCGTCCCCATGCGCTGGCGGGATACGGAGATCAACCTCATTGATACCCCTGGCCATACGGATTTTTCCGCGGAGGTGGAGCGCTCCCTGTGGGCGCTGGACGGCGCGGTACTGCTTATTAGCGCCGTGGACGGCGTGCTCCCCCAGACGGAAAAACTCTTTCAAACCCTGCGCAAGCTCCGCCTGCCTGTGGTCATTTTTCTCAACAAGACCGACTGGGAGGGCGCGGATGTAGACGCCGTGCTCCGGCAGGCCCGGGAGCGGCTGCACGCCGGGGTAACGGCCTGCACCCCCGAGGCGCTGATGGAGCGCATCGCCGAACAGGATGAAGACGCCCTGGAGGACTACCTGAATGGCACCCTGTGGCCTGCCGCACGCTTGCTCCCTACGGCCGCGGCCATGACCCGCTCCGGAGAGCTGATCCCCGCCTTGGCGGGTTCGGCGCTGAAGGATCAAGGGGTGGAGGCGCTGCTGGATGCCCTGGTGGATTTCCTCCCTCCACCGCAGGGGGACGCGGATGTGTCCCTGTGCGGCGTGGTGTTTGGGGTAGAAATGGACAAAACCATGGGCCGCGCGGCGCTAACGCGGATGTTTTCCGGCCGGCTGTGCAACCGGGACATGATCGGCGAAAGCAAAGTGACGCAGATTCGCATGCTGACGGTGGAGGGCCGCCCAAAGGACGCGGGGGAGCTGCGCGCCGGGGAAATTGGCGTGATTTACGGCCTAAGCAACGTCCGCGCCGGGGATGTGCTGGGCGACCCGGCCCTGCTGCCTCGCCGCCTGCCCCGGGGGGAGCTGTGCGACCCATTGATGATGGTGAAGGTGCTCTGCGATCCGGCGCGCAAGGTGGAGCTGCGGGCTGCCCTGGAGCAGCTCAGCGTGGAGGACGGACATTTCACCCACGAGGAGCTGGAGGGCGTGGAGCACATCCGCGTCATGGGCCTGATTCAGCTGGAGGTGCTGCAAGAGCTGTTGTCCACGCGCTTTGGCCTTGCGGTGACCTTTGACAAGCCCACCGTGGTCTACCGGGAGACCATTGCCAAGGAAGCGGTGGGCTTCTACGCCTATACCATGCCCAAGCCCTGCTGGGCCGTGCTCAAGTTCCTGATTACGCCCTTGCCCCGGGGCAGCGGCGTGCAGTACGAGAGCGTTACCCCCGTGCGGGAGATCATGGAGCGGTACCAGCATCAGGTGGAGCAGGCCATTCCCCTGGCGACCCGGCAAGGCATGCTGGGCTGGCAGGTGGACGATGTGAAAATCACCCTCATCGGCGGGGAACATCACCTGGTGCATACCCATCCCCTGGATTTCATCGTGTGCACGCCCATCGCTTTCATGGACGGCCTGCGCCGGGGCGGCTCGGTGCTGCTGGAACCCATGATGCGCCTGCACATCACCGCGCCGGAGGGCTACCTGGGCCGTCTGCTCAGCGAGGTGGCGGCCATGGGCGGGGAGATGGAGGACTCGCAGCTCCGGCAGGGCATGTGCGACGTGACCGCCCGGGCGCCCCTTACGGGCTGCATGGATTTCTCCCAGCGGTTGGCGGCCTTGACCAGCGGCGGCGGCGCGGTGAGCATGGAGCTAGCGGGTTATCGGGAGTGCCCCTTCGATGAGAGCAAGCGCTGCCCGCGCAAGAGCGTTCATCCCCTGGATACATCCAAGTACATTCTGGCGGCGCGCAGCGCCCTGGAGGGCGGCATTTTTGACCGGTAAAGCCAAAAGCCTCCGGGAAGCATCACGCTTCCCGGAGGCTTTTTTCATTGAGGGATGATTGCATGCCTTATTTGTCGGCCTTGAACACAAAGCCGCTGGCGCCCCGCAGACTGATAACCCAGTAGTCCGCGGATTCCGCAGAAGGGCGCCACGGTGCAGCTCACGGCCGAAAACCTGCCCCTGTA
>USCR01000029.1 GCA_900553295.1 uncultured Eubacteriales bacterium
GGAATCGCTCCTCCGGGGCGCCGCGCCATTTCATAGGTTTCTGTGGTAGGGATTACTTGCCCAGGGCATAGGCCGCGGCGCTGCCGCCAGCCAGGGCGCCCCAGACCAGGCTGCCTGTGTTGCCCACGCCGCCGATGGTGGTGCGGCCGAAGGCATTGGCCATGCCCACGATTTCGCCAGCCTGGTACAGGCCGGGGATGGGATTGCCATCCGCGTCCACAACCTCGCCCTTGTCCGTCATGGCGGGGCCGCCGGCGGTAATCATGATGTAGGGGGTGGTCTCAAAGATGTAGTAGGTGCCGCCGGTGAATTCCTTCATCAAGCGGGTGCGGCCGAACTCCTCGTCCAGGCCGTTCTTGGCATAGGTGTTGTACTTCTCGATGGTAGCGGCCAGGTTCTCGGCGTTGATGCCGGCCTTCTCCGCGACTTCCTCAATGGTGGAGCCGCTGAAGAGGATGTTGCCCTTGGCCAGCTGATCGTCGAAGTTCGCCCAATCCTTGTCGCCGGTGATGATGGGCTTCTCCTGGGCCTTCAGGTCGTCCACCATGGCCTGGTCCAGCATGATGTAAACCTTGTTGTCGCCCACCTTCCACCAGGAAGTGATCTCGTCGTAGGAGGAGCCATCCTCATTGCCCAGCTCGTCCACGAAGCGGTTGCCGTCCTTGTTGACGAAGATGATGTAGGGGAAGTCCTTCACGCGGATGGACAGGCTGCGGGTCAGGCCGCTTTCGGGGGTCTTCAGGCCGCCGGCATACACGGTGAGGAAGTCCATGTTGGTCAGCACCGCGCCCACCTTTTCCGCCATGAGCATGCCGTCGCCGGTGGTGAACCAGGAGGAGGTGGTGGTGAAGTTTTCCAGGTTGTAGCGCTTTACCAGTTCCTCGGAGTAGCCGTAGCCGCCGGTGCACAGGATGGTGGCCTTGGCATAGAAGTCGCCGCTGTCGGTCTTGGCGCCGATCACCGCGCCGGATTCATCAGTAATCAGCTCGGTGGCGGGGGTGTTGAACACGATGCTGGCCTGGCCCGCGTCGATGTACTTCTGCAGTTCGCCCATGACCACGTCGGTCAGGGAGCTGCGCTTGCAGCTGGACACACGGTCCACGCTCAGGGGCTCATAGAGGGTGGGCTGGCTGGGGGTGCGGTTGGTGAACTCGATGCCCAGGCTGGTCACCCAGTCCACTTCCTCGCCGCAGTGGTTGGCAAAGTATACGCCCAGGTCCTTGTTCCAGGAATACTCCACGTCGGGGTTGCGGCTCTGGTAGCCCGCGTTCAGACGCTCAAAGTCGCCGATGAGCAGCTCGGGATCGTCCTCGATGCCGGCTTCCTTCTGCAGCACGCTGTTCACGCCGATCAGGGTGCCGCCGCCCAGGGTGCCGCCCACACGGTCGGTCTTTTCCAGGATGACCACCTTTGCGCCGCTTTCGCAGGCTTTGATGGCGGAGCGCATGCCCGCCACGCCCGCGCCGATCACCAGCACGTCGGGATCTTCGATGATGGGCATAGCTTCCTCTTCTTCCGCCTCAATGCCCATGGCCTGGTTCAGCGCGTCCTGAACCGCGGCCTTGATGCCGTCAGAGGAGAAGGTGCAGCCGCTGACGCCGTCCACCTCGGCGCTCTGGGCGTCGATGATGGCCTGGGGCAGCTGCGCAAAGGCGCCGTCGGAAATGCCGGCGGTTTCCTGATGCGCGCCGGGCTCCACGGCGGTGATCTTGCCGCCCTCGATGGTTACGGTTACCTCAATGTTGCCGCCAAAGCCCTTGCCCTGGCCCACATAGACGCCGTCGGTCATTTCCGCCGCCAGGGCGCCGGTGTACAGCGTGCCCAGCATCAGCATGGCCAACAGCAATGCGATGATCCTTTTCATGAATGTTTTCCTCTCCTTTTCCCGTTTTCAAGCGCCATGGCTTGTTACCTCTATCATAACATTGATTGCTTTTGGGCAATAGATTTTTCTTGCTTGAAAATAGCCTTTTCTTGCTATATGATAGTTTTGTAACAGAAGCGGGAGGCGGAGCGGATGCGGCAGGCGTTACCCTTTACCTTGCATGAAATGAACATTGTGCCGGAGATAACCCGTCAGGCAGCAGGGGAAGGAGACGCGTGCCTGCTGTTTGCCTTGGAAGGGCGGCTGATAGCCCTGGTATCCCACCGGCGCTATGTCCTGCATGCCAATGATTACATTCTCCTGGGCCCGGAGGAAACTGCGCGCCTGGCCACCCAGGGCGGCGCCCGGGTGCTGCTGCTGCGCATGGAGACGGCGTTCCTGGCCGGGGCCGGGGTGGGCGGGGAAGACCTGCTGGCTGCCTTCACCCCTGCGCGTCTGGAGGAAAACCGGCTGGTTACTTCCCAGAACAACACCAATCTGCTGATTCGCTATTTTTTTCAAAGCCTGCGCCGGGGGGCCACGCTGCCCCTGGGGATCAGCTACTGCCATCATTTGCTGGCACTGATGGCGATTCTTGTGGGGCGCTCGGCGGCGCATCAGCCCGCCGATGGGCGTGGCCAGCATGCGTTTTCCATCAATGCCGTGTATTATTATGTGCGGGATCATCTTGGCGAGGACCTGAGCTTGGATACCCTGGCTGAAAAGCTCTATTTCAACAAGTACTACATTGCCCACGCCTTCAAGCGGGAAACGGGCATGTCCCTGCACCATTACATCGCCGAAAAACGCATGGAGCATGCCCTCACCCTGCTTATGCAGGGTACGCCGGTGCACCGCGCCGCTACGGCCTGCGGCTATGCCGACGATGCACACTTCATCCGCGCTTTCAAGAAAAAGTACGGCCTGCCGCCGAAAAAATACTGCCGGTTCCACGGGGAGCGGGGGGAGGAAACGCCTCCCGCCGCCCGGCCGTGAAGCCGGCTTCTTTTCGCATGCAGTTTATTTCAGGGCTCGAACACCTTGTGGGGGTTCAGGATGCCCTTGGGGTCAAAGGCGCGCTTGATGCCCTGCATCAGTGCCAGGGCCGCGGGGGGCAGGCTTTCCCGCAGGTAAGCCCGCTTGGCATAGCCGATGCCGTGCTCCCCGGAAACCTGACCCCCCAGCTCCTGGGCCTTGCGGTAGATCTTCTCCATGGTGTCGGCCATGCGCTTTTCCCACTCTTCCTGGGACAGGCCGTCCTTGAGCAGGTAGGTGTGCAGATTGCCGTCCCCCGCGTGGCCAAAGCTCTTGATGCGCAGGCCCGCGTCCTTTTCCAGGATGTGCAGATAATCCACCATTTCATGGATGCGGCTGCGGGGAACCACGCAGTCCACCTCGTCCATGAAGGTGGTGCTGCCCTTGATGGCCTCCAGGAAAGCGCCCCGGGCCGTCCAGATGGATTCGTCCCGCTCCTGGGTGTCGGAGATCAGCACATCCAGGGCGCCCCGCTCCAGGCAGAGCTTGGCCACGTCGTCGTAGGCTTCCTCAATGGCGGCCAGGGTGTTGCCGTCAAAGCGCAGCAGCAGGTAGGCCGGGGCGCTGTGGTCGGGAAAGCGCTTGCCCAGGTAGTTTTCCGCGTCCAGGATGACCTCCCGCTCCATGAACTCGATGGCCTGGGGCGCGGCCTTGCTGCGCACAATGGCGGGCACGGTTTCGATGGCCTGGCGCAGGCTTGGGAAGGGCACCAGCAGGGACACCGTCCGCGGAGGCAGGGCCAGCAGCTTCAGCGTGGCCCTGGTAATGACGCACAGGGTGCCCTCGGAGCCCACCACCAGATCCTTCAGGGATAGGCCGCTGGAATTCTTCACCGTTTCGCCGCCCAGGGTGAGGATTTCCCCCGAGGGCAGCACCACCTCCAGGGCGCGCACGTAGTCCCGGGTGACGCCGTATTTTACCGCGCGCATGCCCCCTGCGTTGGTGGAAATATTTCCGCCGATGGTGGCGCTCTTCTCGCCGGGGTCCGGGGGATAGAAGAAGCCCCGTTCCTCCACGTAGGCCGCAAGCTCCATGAGCAGCACCCCTGGCTCCACGGTGACGCTGAGGTTATCCTCGTCCAGGGCCAGAATGCGGTTCATGCCGCTCATGTCCAGCAGCACGCCGCCGGCCACCGGCACGCAAGCGCCCACCAGCCCCGTGCCCGCGCCCCGGGGAGTTAGCGGAATCTCCCGCTCGTTGCAAAAGCGCATCACCGCGGATACCTGTGCGGCGTCCTGGGCGCGGACCACGGCCCCAGGCACGCCGCTAACGCCGCTGAGCTCGTCGTGGGTCCAGTCGGGGCCGATGGCCTCGCCCCACAACACCTGGCCCGGGGGCAGCAGGGCTTCCAGTTCCGCGAGCTCCTGAGGGGTCAACATGCGTTTCATGGCCGCGCCTCCTTGTCCGCCCGGATGGCCTGGGTCAGCGCCGGGACAATTTCATAGAGATCCCCTACCAGGCCCACATGGGCCGTTTTGAAAATGGGGGCGTTTTCATCCTTGTTAATGGCGATGATGGTGCCGGCGTGGTTCACCCCCGCCACAAACTGAATGGCGCCGCTGACGCCGCAGGTGATGAGCAGCCGGGGACGCACCGTGCGTCCGCTGAGCCCCACCTGCCGCCGGGCCTCCACCCAGCCGCATTCCACCAGGGGACGGGTGCAGGCCAGCTGCCCGCCCAGCTCCTCCGCCAGGTCCTTCAATAGTTGCAGGTCGCTTTCCTTGCGCAGGCCGCGCCCCGCCACCACCAGTACGTCCGCGTGCTCAATGCCCACCTCCGCGGGCTTGGGGGTGACGGAGAGCACCGTGACCCCGCTTTGCAGCTTTTCCGGGGGAAGGGCGCGGCTTTCGATGGTTCCGCTGCCCTGGGCCTGCCGTGCGGGAGCGTCCATGACCTTGTAGCGCACGGTGGCCATCTGCGGCCGGTGGTTGGGGGTGATGATCTGGGCCATGATATTGCCCCCAAAGGCCGGGCGAATCTGCACCAGGTCGGTGTTTTTCTCCATTTTCAGTACGGTGCAGTCGGCGGTGAGACCCGTGTGCAGCCGGGCCGCCACCCGGGGCGCCAGCTGACGGCCCACGGTGGTGGCGCCCACCAGAATGGCCGTGGGCCGCAAATGCGCCACCGCGTCGGCAAAGGCGGCGGTGTACGCGTCCAGACGGAAGTCCCGCAGGGCGGGCTGGTCGTACACCAGCACCCGGTCCGCGCCCCAGTGGGTCAGTTCCTCCGCCGCGGCTTTTACCCCGTCCCCCAGGAGCAGCGCGTAGACCGGATGCCCGATCTCCGCGGCCAGCTCCCGGGCCTTGCCCAGCAGCTCAAAGGTTACGGGGTGCAGCGCGCCTTCCACATGATCCGCATAGACCAGGATGCCCCGCCAGGCGCTTTTGTCCACCTGGGGCGCGGGAGCGTCCTGCACCATTTCCGCGGCCCCGGCAGGGCCTTTTTTTACGCACAGGCCGCACATTTTGCAACCGGCGGTGGGCTCTACGGCGTCACCGTGTACTTCGATGGCGCCAAAGGGACACAGCGCCGCAAAGGCGGCCTTGTCCGGGATAAGCTCGGGATGGAAAATCAACTTTGCCATTTCAGCGCCCTCCCTGCCACAGCTTTTGTTCCTTCAGCAGGCCGAACAGCCGCCCGGCCAGCTCCGGGCCGGTGCCCGTCCACTTCTCCTGCTTGTGGTTGCTCTCCGGGGGAAAGATGCGCTGCACCTGGGTGGGGGAACCGCTGAGCCCGTAGTGGGCCGGATCGGTGTCCGCCATATCCGCCAGGGTCAGGCGATGGATGGGTGCGTCCTTCATGGCCTGCTTGCGCACGTAGCTGGGCAGGCGCGGCTGGGCGATGTCCTTCTCCACCGAGAGCAGGCAGGGCAGGGACACCCGCACGGTTTCAACCTTGTCGGTGAGGTCCATTTCCACGGTGATGGCCTCCGCCTCCGCGGACAGGATGCGCAGCACCCCCGCCACCGCCGGCAGGGACAGCGCCTCGGAGATCTCGCTGCCCACCTGGGCGGTGTCTCCGTCGGTGGTCTGTTTGCCGCACAGGATCAGGTCAAAGGGACCCGCCCGGCGGATGCCCTGGCTGAGGGTGTAGCTGGTGGCCAGCACATCCGCGCCGCCAAAGCGCCGGTCGGTAATCAGCCAGCCCTCATCCGCGCCCATGGCATAGGCCTCGCGGATCACCGCCTCCGCCTGGGCGGGGCCCATGGTCATCACGCTCACCCGGCCGCCCAGCTCCTGACGCAGGCGCAGGGCGGTTTCCAGGGCATACAAATCGTAAGGGTTCATTTTGGAGGCGGCGCTGCTACGGTTGAGCACCCCGGTAACCGGGTCCACCTCCACCTTGTTGCTCTCCGGCACCTGCTTGATGCACACTAATATCTCCATGAAGTACCTCCCTGCGTTAGGCTCTGTCCAGCCGGATGATGCCGCCGAAGGCCAGGCGGGGCAGCAGTACCCGGCCATCCGCCACGGGGCAGGCCACGCCTTCCTCGGGCAATTCTTCCCCATAGGCCCGGGCGGCACGAATGCCTTGCGCTTCCAGGACCGCGCCCTCCACCGGACGTTCCAGGGGATCATAATTGGTCAGTACGGCCCAGTCGGCGTCCTTGCCCCGCAGCAGCCGCGCGTCCATATCCCCATGGCAGCCCGTGAGGCGCAGGGCGGGGCGAATATTTTCCCGGTCGCACAGGGCGGAAACGCCGTACTGCTCGGTGACCACGCCGTGGGCCACCCGGCGCTGCTCCCGGGCATAGGGCCGGAAGCCCAGCCCCTCGTCCAGGTATTCGTATACCCGGCCGCCAGATGCCTGGAAGGCCTCAATCTGCTCCAGTTCCTCCGCGGGCAGTCCCCGGCGGTAGGGGAGAATCAGCACCCGGGTGTCCAGGGGATTCTCGGCCAGCTCCTGGGGCCGCAGGAAATCCACCGTCAATCCCTGCTGGTTGAGCAGGGTATAGCAGCGGCGCAGGGCCAGGATGCTCTGCTCCGCGCATTGGGCGGTGTCCAGCGCGCCACGGTTGTCCCGGGCGTCGGAGAATGCGTTGGCCGCGTCGGAGTACAGCAGCGCCACGCCGCAGCGGACCTTCTCCGCTTCCGCCAGGGACTCAGACAGGCGGTTGACCAGGCGGTTCATGCGCACGCCCATGTCGTAGCTGGAGGCCTTGCGTCCGTCGCTGTACAGCATGCCGAACTGCTCCGGTTCCGGCCCGTCTGGGTAGGGCAGATCCGCCCGCCACTGGTAGTAGAAAATGCCTTTGAAGCCCCGGCCCAGGGCGGCGTAGGTTTCCCGCGGCCATTCCTGGGGCGGCATGTCCGTGCGAGCATTGTATTCAATGAGCCAGGCTTTCTTGCCAAAGCAGGCCGCGGCGCTTTCGCAGGCGTCCAGGGTCATGGCTGCCTGATGGAAGGCCGGGCCGCGGTTGACCAGATAGCAGGTAATGCCCAGGATGTCCATGCCCTGGGCGGTGGTGTAGTAATCCTCACCGCGCACGGTGGCGCCGGGCACCAGCGGGCAGCTCATGTGGCAGGTGAGGGTGGCGGGGGCGTCGTAGCCCGCCTTGGCCTGGGCGGCCATGTCGCACAGGAAGCCGTTGAGCCTTTCCCGCAGGAACGTCCGCCAGGCCACCCAGCCCGAGGCGTCCTCTTCCGGGGCGGGGCGGCTGCGCGGGGCCTCCTGGGGTGGCAGGCCGTGCTCCGCCCGCCAGGCGGCGTATGCCCGGAGCGTCTCCGGATGATAGTCATACAGCCCCAGGTTGGGATAGGCGGGCTCGTTATAAATCTGAAAGGAGCATACTGCCGGGAACGCCGCGAAGTGCGCCGCGGAGGCCCGGGTGCCCATCCGGTTGTCCTCGATGATGCCCGGATGGTTCACACAGTTGCGGATGAACCAGCTCCAGGCGTTTTCCATGGGCTGGCCCTGCTGATCCACCATGGTGGCATCGGGGAAGTTCCGCAGGTTCATGCTGTACCCCTGCAGGCGAATCATGGCCCCCAGGTCCTGCTCCTCACACATGCGGCAAAAGGCGTCCGGCAGGGGAAAATCCACGGAAACCTTGCCCTGGTCATAGGTGACATCCCCCAGGGCCGCCATGCGCACCACGTTGAAGCCCGCTTCCCGCATGGCCCGCAGGTCCTTGGCCATCTCGCCCAGGCGGTCTCCCGTGGGCGGCACCGGCACCTTTTGCGGGTGATAGGAAGGGTAATAGCTTTGCCCCAGGGCGATCTGCGCCCGTCCGTCATGGTAGAGTACGCCCTTCCGAATGGTATACGGCATAGATAGCTTCCTCCTGTATGTATCGTTTTTTTCCCAATTCCGTTGCTTCTACTTTACACCACGGCGCCGCAACTGTCAAGAACAAGTTCTTTATATAAATTATTTTTCATGAACTAGTCTTGACATGGCTTGGCGTACCATGCTATGATGAATGCAGACATACAGGGAAAAATGCACAGAAAAGAGGGAGACATCCATGATTCCTTCCATCCGTAAACCCAGGGCGGGGCTACTGCTGTTATCGCCGGAGCGCTTTGCGGACATTGGCCAGGGCACGGCCCGGGGAAGCTACCGGGAGCGCAAGGAGGCGGAGGCCGCCTGGATGGTCCGGGACTGCGCCGGGGATTTTGACGTGACCTTTCCCGGCATCGTGTGGAATACCCAGGATGTGAAGCGCGCCATGGACGCCTTTGTGGCGGACAAGGTGGACTTTGTGCTGGCGCTGTACCTCTCCTGGGCGGAGGACTATGCCTGGATTCGCTTTTTGCGGGACATGCCGCCGGTGCCGGTGCTCTTTGCCCACCGCATGCGGGCGGAAATCAACCTCAAGGATACCCACGACGACGACGAGTTCACCGAATATCTGTGCTGCGGTGGCCTGGTGGGCGCCCAGGAGGCCAGCGGCGACAACGCCGACTACGGCCGTCCTATGCTGGAAACCTACCTGGGCACCTGGTCGCAGGTGCTGGAGCGCGCCCGCTCCTTCGGCAACGCGGCCCGGGCGCGTGCGCTGCTGAAGGATGCGCGCATCGGCCTGCTGGCCTGCTATAACGAAGCCATGTGGAGCACCTACGTCCACCCGGCGGACATCTTCCGCAAGGTGGGCCCGGAGCTGCACTTCTATTCCATTGCGGAGCTGTGCGACGAAATCGACCTGATCTCCCCGGCGGAGGCCCAGGCGGTGCAGGCGGACATCGCCGCCCGCTACCCCGTCAAGCCTGACGTGGACGAGGAGAAATTCCTGGCCAGCGTCCGGGCGACCATGGCCATGGAGCGCCTGGCGGAGAAGCACGACCTGGATCTGCTGGTGCTCAACGACATCGACACCATGCTGTTCAAGAAGGTGGGCCTGCGGCCGGGCTTCTATCCCACACCACAGTGCGGGCGGGTGGTCATCGTGCCCGAGGGGGACCTGGGGGGCGGCCTGGCTACCTACATCCTCCGCCTGCTGTCCGGCGGGCATGTGAACTTCATCGAGCCCTTCCACATCGACCTGCCGGGGGAGAACTTTGCCGCCGGCCACGCGGGGCCCAATGATTATACCGATGAGGGCGTCACCCTGGTCAGCCGGGACGTGCGCTTTGCCAAGAGCGCCTGGAAGTACGCGGGCGCGCCCTTTGCCTGGCATGTGTTCCCCCAGGGGCGCAAGACCATGCTGCACTGCTCCCAGCGCAAGGGCCGCTTCCTGATGGCCGCCACGCTGCTGGACTGCCTGCCTTGCGAGCCGTTCCTGGCCACGTACAGCCACGGGCTGTTCCGCCCCGTGGGACAGAGCGCTCCGGAGCTGTTCGAAAAGCTGCTGCGCCTGGGCGTCACCCAGCACTATGGGCTGTGCGCCGGTGAATTCTTGCCCGAGCTAAAAGACCTGGCCATGATGCTGGACATGGATTATCAGCGGGTGTAACGCCCCCATACAGGAGGAATCGCCATGAGCTTTATGTTTCATCCCTACCCTTATAAGGATTTGCACGCGGTGAACCCCGTGACGCCCCGGGATACGGTGGTGGAGGGCGCTCTGCCCGTAGCCCGCCGGATTGCCGCACTGTTTGCGGAGGGCTGCCGCAGCGTGGGTCTGGACGGCTATGCGGGCACGGAATTTGACGTGCTCTATCAGCTGCTGGCGGCGCAGCTCCTGCCCCAGGGGGTGCGCATTGTCCGCACGGAGGAACTGCTGCTGCCCCCGGAAACCATCCGGGAGATGCTTCGGGACTCCCTGCCCGAGGATCGCAGCCTGGACCCCGTGCTCCTCTACGGCGTGCGGATTCCCCGCCGGTACGAGGATTTCTTCCGCCCGGAGGCCCTGGCTGCGCTCCGGGAGACCCTGCAAGGGGAAGAAAAGCTGCTGGTGCTGGGCCGGGGCGCCCTGTGTGAAACCCTGCGCGGGGCATATGACGCCCGCGTTTGGGTGGACATCACCCCCCGCACCGCGGCGCTGAACTACAAGTACGGCAAGGCCCACAACTTTGGGGAGCCCGCGGCCCTGCCCTTTGGGGCCATGATGCGCCGGAACTATTATGTGGACTTTGAGCTGGCGGTGGAGCTGCGCTGGACGCTCATCCGTCAGGGGGCGCTGGACTGGTACATGACCGCGGACGATATGGGCCACCCCTCCCTGCTGCCCTATGGGGAGCTGTGCGGGTTGTTCGACGAGCTGCGGGCCAAGCCCCTGCGCTGCCGGCCCGTTTATCTGGAAGGGGTATGGGGCGGCTTTTATATCAAGCGGCTGCGCAATTTGCCCCGGGAGATGAAAAACTGCGCCTGGGTCTTTGACATGATTCCCATGGAGGTGAGCCTGGCGGCGGTGTGGCCGGGGCATGAAATCGAGGTGCCCTTCTTCACCTTTGTGCAGCAGCAGGGGGAAAAGCTCCTGGGCAAGCCCGCCTACGATGCCTTCGGCGGCTATTTCCCCGTGCGGTTCAATTATGACGATACCTTCCACTCCAGCGGCAACATGTCCATCCAGTGCCACCCGGACGCGGAATGGGTGGTGAAGCAGCATGGGGAGCTGGGCCGCCAGGATGAGAGCTACTACGTCTGCGTGGCCGGGCAGGATGCCTGCACCTACCTGGGCTTTGAGGAGGAAAACTCCTGCGAGGAATTCTTCGCCGCGGCGGAGAAGGCCCAGGAGACCGGCGAAACCATCGACTACAAGCGCTATGTTCATGCGGTGCCTTCCAAGCCGGGCACCCAGGTGATGATACCCGCGGGCACCATCCACGCCAGCGGGCACAACCAGGTGATCCTGGAAATCGGCAGCCTTACCGTGGGCTCGTATACCTACAAGCTCTACGACTACCAGCGCATCGACCCGCAGACGGGATTGCCACGGCCCATTCACTTGGCCGCGGGGCGCAAGGTGATCCATCCTGAGCGCACGGCCGGATGGGTAACGGAAAATCTGGTGAACCATGGCGGCGTGAAGCGCCAGGGCGAAGGGTATGTGGAGCGCACGGTGGGCGAGCATGAGCTGCTGTACTTTGCCCTGCATACGGAGACCTTTGATCGCGTCATTACCGATGACACCCGGGACCACTTCCATGTGCTGGCCCTCACCGAGGGGGAGCAGGTACGGATTGAGTCCCAGGCGTACCCTGCCCGGCACTTTGTGGCCAACTATCTGGATGTGATCGTGGTGCCGGCGGACTTCGGCCCCTACCGCATTGTCAACCTGGGTCAGGGCCCGGTGACGGTGCACAAGACCTGCTTGAAGGATTCCTTTGAAACATGTGCGAAGTAATATTGGCATTGGACGCCGGAGGAACCAGCATCAAGGCGGGGATTCTCCGGGGCGAGGAAATCATTGCGGAGCGGAGCTTTGCCTTTCTCAGCGAGGAGCGGGAGCAGATGCTGTCCGTATTCCGGCAGGCCCTTGCCTGGGGGCGGGACTATGGGCCCGTCTGCCTGGGAGTGGCCTGCCCGGGGCCCTTTGACTTTGCCAGGGGCGTAAGCCATATGCGGCATAAATGGCGGGGGCTGATGGACGTGCCCCTGCCCCCGGTGTTTGCCCGGGAATTGCCGGGGGTACCCGTTCGCTTCCTGCACGACTCCACGGCATTTTTGCTGGGGGAGGCCTGGCAGGGCGCGGCCCGGAACATGGAAAACCCCGCGGGGGTCATGCTGGGCACGGGCTTTGGCTTTACGGTGATGCAGCGGCGGCGGGTGCTGGTGGATGCCAACGGTACCCCGGCCCTGGTGCTGTGGAACGCTCCCTTCCGGGATGGCACGGTGGAGGACTACGTCAGCCGACGCGCCCTGCGGGACGCCTACGGCCCCCAAGCTCCCGACGTGCGGGAGCTGGCGGAGCTGGCGCGCGGGGGAGACACGCGGGCGCAGGCGATTTTCCGCCGCATGGGGGAAGCTCTGGGCGAAGTGCTCACCCGCTACCTCCCCGCCGGGACGGATGGCGTGGTCCTGGGCGGACAGATTGCTCGCTCGGCAGAGCTTTTCCTCCCCTGGGCCCAGATACCGGCGTCCGTGACGGTGGCCCGGCACATTGGCAGCGCCGCCCTGCGGGGTGCGGCCGTATTCTGCCGGGGCGAAGCCCATGAATTCACGAAGGAGGCCTGACCCTTGAGCGCCTTTACCAAGTTAAGAGAGAGCGACTTCTCCGCCACGGAGAAGCGCATCGCGGACTATATTCTGAAAAACGCCCACAAGCTGCCGGAAATCACCATCAGCACCGTGGCCAAGGACTGCGACACCAGCAAGTCCATGGTGGTGCAGCTGTGCAAAACCGCCGGCTTCAAGGGCTATAAGGACCTGTGCAGCCAGCTGCTGGTGGAGCAGGCGCTCAGCGACCAAAAGGGCCAGGAGGCCATGGATTACGATGAGATCCATCCCGGCTGCACCATGGCCCAGATTTGCCAAATCACCCTGCGGGAAGAAATGCGCTCCCTTCAGGATACGGCGGAGCTCATGGACGCTTCCGCCATTGAAAAGGCGGTCAAGCTGCTCATGAAGGCGGACAAAATCCAGCTTTACGGCGTGGGCAGCAGCGCCGTGGCAGCCCTGGATATGTACAACAAGCTCTGCCGCGTGGGCTTGAACGCCCGCTTTTCCCAGGATGTGCATTGTCAGCTGCTGGACTCCGCTTCCCTCACGCCCAAGAGCGTGGCGCTGGTGTTCAGCTTTAACGGGCGCACCAAGGATATGATCGAGGCCTGCGAGCTTTCCAAAGAGATGGGCGCGAAGGTGATCTCGGTTACACGGTTTGGAAACAATCCCATTGCGGAGTTGAGCGACGTACCCCTTTATGTGGCCAGCAATGAGTCCCTGCGCCGGGTGACCACCATGAGCTCCCGCCTGAGCACCCTGGTGATGGTGGACGTGCTCTTTACCTGCCTGGCCAACAGCATGGGCGACAAGGTCGCCCCGCTGATTGAACGCAATACCATGATCGCCAACCGGCGGAGAAAGTAAAGCCGGAGATTCGCTACACACTTATCCAGCAAGGAGGGAACCAACATGACCAGATTCCATGTTCTCAGCGGCGTGGACCGCCTGTATACCGTGGACGACCTGCTCAAGGGGCGTCGGGTGGGCCTGATGACCAATCCCACGGGCATCGACCATGAACTGAACAGCACCATTGACCTGGTGCACCAGCGTTACCAGTTAACCGCGCTGTTTGCCGTGGAGCATGGTATCCGGGGCGATGCCCAGGCGGGGGCGAAGGTGGAAACCACGGTGGACCCCGCCACGGGGGTCACGGTGTACAGCGCCTTCGGGGCCAACTGCCATTTCAACCAGGAAATGCTGGATGCCTTTGACGTGCTGGTGTTTGACATCCAGGACGTGGGCGCGCGGTTCTACACCTACCTGTATTCCCTTTCCTACGCCATGGAGGCCTGCGCCCGGGGCGGCAAGGAAGTGGTGGTGCTGGACCGGGTGAATCCCCTGGGCGGCGTCAAGCGCACGGGCACGATACTGGACCTGCGTTTCTCTTCCTTTGTGGGTGACTATGAATTGCCCACCCAGTACGCCCTGACCATCGGCGAGTATGCCCGCTATGTGAAGGACTACCTGCACCTGGATGTGAAGCTCACGGTGGTGTCCCTGGAAGGGTGGCGCCGGGAGATGTACCTGGACGATACCGACCTGCCCTGGGTTGCCCCTTCGCCCAACTGCCCCGATTTGGCCGCTTCCCTGTGCTATACGGGCACCTGCGTCTTTGAGGGCACCAACTGCAGCGAGGGCCGGGGAACCACCCTGCCCTTCCAGGTGATCGGCGCGCCCTATATCGACGGCGCGGCCCTGGAAAAGCGGATGAATGCTCTGGGCCTGCCGGGGCTGCATTTCCGGCGCACGGCTTTCTGCCCCACATTCAGCAAGCATCAGGGCGTGCTGTGCCATGGGGTACAGATGCACATTACCGACCGGGAGGGCTGCGACGCCTTTGCGGGGGGATTGCTGCTCATGGACACCATCCGAAAGATGTACCCCGATCAGTTTGCCTTCATCCGCTGGTCCGACGAGGCGCCCTACGCGGTGGATAAGCTCCTGGGCACGGACGTGTACCGCACCGGCGCCATGACGGCCGAGGAGCTCATTGCCAGCAGCCGCGAACCCGTGCGCCGCTTTGGTGAAAGTGTAACGAAATACCTGCTGTATTGACGGAGGAGAGCCATGGACTTCATCATTCGTCCCCTGACGCCCGCGGATGCGGACGCGGCCCTGGCGCTGCTGGCGGACTGCTCCGCCAAGGGGGAAGTGCTGTACAAACCCTTGGAGAAAGCGGATTTTCTCCTGCGCTTTTTCGGTGAGAACCGCTGGGGATTCGCCGCTGAGGCCGGCGGCAGGCTGGTGGGATGGGCCCACGCGGCGGCGCAGACCCGCTTCCTGCCCGGTGAAACGCCGGAAAACACGCCGCTGTACCTGACGCTGTTGCTGGTGGAGGAAGGCTTCCGCCGCCGGGGCGCAGGCAAGGCGCTGCTGGAGGCCGTGCGGCAGGTGGGCCGTGACGCGGGGAAAAACCGCCTGATGGTTTCCGGCAACAATCCCGTGCACCTCACCTGGCTGATTCCTGGCGCGGGCGGGCACGACCATAACAACGCGCCCGGCGCCAATGAGGATACTCCCGGGTATGGCTATCTGCTCTCCCAGGGCTTTGAGGATGTGTTCCATGAAATTTCCATGTACATGCCTTTACGCGATTACCGCTGGGACCCCAAGCTGGATGCCGTTATGGAAAAGCTGACGGCGGAGGGCATCTATGTGGGCCGCTGGCAGATGCGCATGGGGGAGAACTACGACGGCATGTGCGACCGGGTGGGCAGCGAGTACTGGCGCAATGTGCTCCGTCAGGAGCTGCTGGCCTGGCATACGGGTCGTCCCAATGCAGACCCCGAGTGCTGGCCGGATGGCGTGCGGCCCGCTGGGCCCCGCCCGCTGCTGGTGGCCATGAAAGAGAAGCAGATTATTGGCTTTACAGGGCCGGTGGATCTTCAGCGCAGCGGCCGGGGCTGGTTTACCGGCATTTGTACCGACCCGGAATGGGGCGGGCGCGGCATTGCCACGGTGCTGTTCAACCGGCTGATGAAGGAATTCGTGGCGGAGGGAGCGGCTTTCTGCTCGCTGTTTACCGGCGCGCAGAACCATGCCCAAAAGATTTACCAGCGGGCGGGGCTGCGCGTCACCTCCCACTGGGCGGTGCTTTCCCAGTCCCTGGGACAGGGCGAGCGGTGCCAGGAGGCATATTTCTGATCAATGGCTTGACCATGGGAGTGCGAAAACATGTTGACGATACGCAATGAGCGGCCGGAGGATTACGCGGCGGTGGAGGAGTTGACTCGGCGGGCCTTTTACAATGTGTATGAGCCCGGCTGCACGGAACATTATCTGGTGCACATCATGCGTGGACACAGGGATTTCCTCCCCGAGCTGGACTTTGTGGCGGAGCTGGACGGCCGCCTGATTGGCAACATCATGTACACCAGGTCCTGGCTCACCGATGGCGACGGGAACCGCCGGGAGATCCTCACCTTTGGGCCGGTGAGCATATTGCCGGAATGCCAGCGGAAGGGCTATGGAAAGCAGCTCATGGAGCATTCCTTTGCCAGGGCCAGGGAAATGGGCTATGGGGCGGTGGTGATCTTCGGCAGTCCGGCCAACTATGTGAGCCGGGGATTTGTAAGCTGCAAAAAATACCGCGTTTCCCTGGAAGGGGGCAGGTATCCCGCGGCCATGCTGGTGAAGGAACTGATACCGGGCACATTGGCCGGCAACACCTGGACGTATACGGATAGCCCTGTGATGCATTTCAGCGAGGAGGAAGCCCGGCGCTTTGACGAAACCCTGCCGCCCATGGAGAAACGGCGGACGCCGTCCCAGGAAGAATTTTACATTATGAGCCATGCAACGCTGCTGTGAGGGGGAAGCGGGAAAGTTGTCCAAGCACAAACTAGTTTGACGAATTAGTGTATTTCTTACGAACTAGTCTTGACATGGAGGACGTTTATTGGTATAATTTCATTATACAAAGGCGTATGAAATAGAAAAAGCACATGTGCAATAGCGGGAAGAAGTAGCATCATACGGAAGGAAAGGCAGCGAATTCCTTCCCATCGCTTCTCATTTTATCGGTTCTATAGCGAAAAAAAGGAGGAATCACATTGAACGTTGCCAAGAAGCAGAATGCCAGGACAGAAAAAGCATCCATCTTTACGTCCCCACGGATGCGGCGGTTGGTGTGGCTGCGGCTATACCGGAACCGGTATATCTATTTGATGATTCTTCCGGTGATCGTTTACTTTATCCTTCTGAAATACGTGCCCATGTGGTTTTTGCGCAGCGCTTTTTACGATTATAAGCTCCGCCTGGGGTTTGAGGGCTCCAAGTATGTGGGCCTGAAGTACTTTGAGCGCTTGTTTACCAATCCCAACCTGCTCAATTATATCGGCAATACCTTGAAATTGAATATCGCGGCGCTGGTGATCCTGTTCCCCATGCCGGTGATCTTTGCCATTATGCTCAATGAAATGCGCAATGTGAAGTTTATGAAGTTTGTGCAGACCATTTCCTATTTGCCGCATTTCGTCTCCACGGTGGTGCTGGTATCCATGATTACCACCATCGTGTCTCCCAGCATTGGCTCCCTGGCGCGGCTGACCAAGCTCATGGGCGGTACGCCCATCAATTACCTGAGCATTCCCGAATACTTTGTACCGATTAACGTAATTTCCGGCTTGTGGCAGGGCGTGGGCTGGGGCGCGGTGATCTACGTTTCCACCCTGGCGGGCATTGACCGCGTACTGTACGAGGCAGCCAAGATTGACGGCGCCAACCGCTGGCAGCAGATCCTTCACGTGAGCCTGCCGGGCCTGGCGCAGACCTTTGTGCTGATGCTCATCATGCAGGTGGGCCAGCTGCTTAACGTAAACTTTGAAAAGGTCTATCTGCTCCAGAATACCCTGAACCTCAGCGCCTCGGAAATGCTGCCTACCTTTGTATACAAGACTGGTATGGAAAGCCACAACTATGGCTACGCCACCGCGGCGGGGTTGTTCAACTCGGTGATCAGCGTGCTGCTGGTGCTGTTTGCCAACACTGTCAGCAACCGGGTCAGCAAGATCTCGCTATTCTAAGGAAAGGGGGAAGGCACCATGGCACAGACAGGGACTGTTATCGGATGGAAAAAGCGGCGCCGCGGAGAATACATCCGCCGCACGCGGGGGGAAAAAATTGCCGACGCGATCTTGAACGTGGTGATGATCCTGCTGCTTTGCTTCTTTCTGTATCCGCTGCTGAACATGATTTCCATTTCCCTGAGCGACGAGTTTGCGGTGCTCCGGGCAGACGTAACGTTTTATCCCATTGGCTTCAATCCCCAGGCATATGACCTGATCCTGCAGTCGGAGGACTTGTGGCGCTCCATTTACAACAGCACCTTTGTGGCGCTGGTGGGGTGCGTGTGCAGCCTGATTGGCCTAAGCCTGGCGGCATATCCCCTGGCATTTGCCCAGTTCTACGGCAAAAGGCTGTATAACCTGCTGATTCTGTTTACCATGTGGTTCCAGGGCGGTATTATCCCCCTGTTCCTGACCATGCAGAGCCTGGGACTGTACAACTCTCTGTGGTCGCTGATCTTGAACCTGATGCTGAGCGCCTACAACGTGGTGATTGTTCGGAGCTACTTTTCCGGGCTTCCCGTTTCCATTGTGGAAAGCGCGCGCATTGATGGCGCCAACGACTTCATCATTCTGTTCCGCCTGATCATTCCCCTGTCCAAGCCTGTGCTGGCCACGGTGGCGCTGTGGGTGATCGTGGGACACTGGAATGACTATCTGAATCCTTTGATGTTCCTTTCCGACCGTCAGAACTATACTTTGCAGCTGATTTTGAAGGAACTGGTCCTGAACGCCGAAAGCTCTATTCACAACATTTCCGTTGCAACCTCCGGGTCCACCGCCGGCGCCGCGGCACTGGGCCAACAGACACGCAATGCCGTGCTGGTGGTAGCCATGATCCCCATGGTGATTCTTTACCCCTTTGTGCAGCGCTATTTTGTGGGTGGTGTTACCTTGGGCGCGGTCAAGGAGTAACCGCCTCTGCTCATGGAATTTCCGCGGGCACGCCCGCGAGAATTTAATCCCCTATCAACCAAACAAGGAGGCAGACACATGAAAAAGGTTCTGGCAATCGTCCTGGCTTTGGCAATGCTGCTGAGCGTCACCGCCGCCATGGCGGAGGATGTCTCTGCGGAAGTGGCCGAGATGAACACCGCGCTGATCGAAGCCGCCAAGGCGCTTGAACCCAGCGAGGTTCTTCACTTTGAAACGCCCCTGGAAATCACCGGCATGGGCGTTCACTTCAACAACTACCCCACTGAGTTTGACGGATGCTACTATTTCCCCGCCATCCAGTCCTTGACCAACGCCACCATCACCATTGACTGGCGCGTGCAGGACAACTATGCTACCCAGGTGGCTACCGCCTTGGCCTCCGGCGCGCTGCCGGACATCATCAATGCCGGTGACTACGGCGTGATGAACCTGGTCAATGAGGGCGCCGTGGTTGCCCTGGACGAGTATCTGGACCTGATCCCCAACATCGTGGCAGCTGTGGGCGAGGATCGCATGGCGGACTGGCGCCAGGCGGACGGCCACATCTACACCATCCCCACCATCGTGAATGTGCCCGGTTCCCAGTCCGTGATGATCCGTCAGGACTGGCTGGACGCCCTGGAAATGGACGTTCCCACCAATTGGGACGAGTGGGTGGAACTGTGGCGTGCCATCAAGGCCAATGACCTGAACGGCAACGGCGACCCCAATGACGAAATTCCCCTGGCCCTGGAGCAGGGTTCCAATGGCGAGCGCAGCATGGCCAGCCTGCTGAACGCCTTCGGCATTCGCGCATCCAGCGACTGCCAGTTCTGCGTGCTGGACGATGGCACCTACACCATGGTGTACGAGCATCCCCGCTATCGTGAATTCCTGGAGGCGGTGCAGGGCCTGTTCGCGGAAGGCCTGATCGACCCCGAATTTGCCACCCGTACCCAGGCGGAACTCTTCACCGCCATGGATAGCAACCTGGTAGGCACTACCATGACCTGGGCCGAGCGTGCCCGTATCTCCACCACCACCAACCGCGAGGCTGGCGATGAGGATGCCCTGTGGACCTGCGTGGCCCCCATTGTTGGACCTCATGGCGATCAGATGACCCAGGAGCGCGCCGCGGTGAGCAGCGTGTGGTGCATCAGCGCCGATGCGGCGGCCGCCGGCAAGGTGGAGGATATCCTGCGCCTGTTCAACTGGTCCTACTCCGACGAAGGCAAGATGCTGTACAACTACGGCATCGAGGGCGTAAGCTATGACATGGTGGACGGCACCGCGGTGCTCAAGCCTGTGATGGTTGCCAACGGCTTTGTGGACTACCGTTCCCTGGGCTGCGAATTCGAGCCCTTCGGCGGTGAATGGGAGACCAATGCTTTCATGCAGTGCCTGTTTGCTGGCATGACCCTGGAAGAGCTGGACGATGCTTCCGCTTCCTTCTACAATGGCCTGGCCGTGGTGAACAACGACTACTTCTACGCCATGCCGCAAACCCTGGATACGGAAGCATACGTGGAGTATCGCGCCGAGCTGATCACCACCGGCGTATGCGTGCTGCGTGACCAGACGATTGCCGGTCAGATGACCGTGGACGACTTCTTCACCCAGTATGAATCCCTGAAGGCC
>USCR01000030.1 GCA_900553295.1 uncultured Eubacteriales bacterium
TAGGGGGGAGGTCGGAATCCCCCCTGCCCCCCTGGCCGGCGGAGCCACGCTCCAAGAGAAAAGTCATCTCGCAATACCCAGAAAGTAAATTTTCTTCCCCGCATGGGAAAACCATCTCTGAAGAAAAACTTTCAGACAATGCCTTCATTGCCCTACCGTCACACTGTCGCTCATCTTTTTCCCTGTTCGCTTTTCAGGCGAATGGAACCGTGCTATAATGTAGCAGCCTATCCCATGGCCGATGAACCATTACCCGCGCCATGCCGGACAAGCGCGCACAAAGGCCGCCAGGCTTGAAATTCCTGGCGGCACAGGGAGGTGCTAACCCTTGAATCGTTTTGTACTCAAGGCCCCGTATAGCCCCAGCGGGGATCAGCCCCAAGCCATCGAGGCCCTGGCCCGGGGATTTGAACAGGGCATGCAAAGTCAGGTGCTGCTGGGCGTTACCGGCTCGGGCAAAACCTTCACCATGGCTTCGGTCATTGAGCGGGTGCAGCGCCCCACCCTGGTCATCGCCCATAACAAAACCCTGGCCGCCCAGCTGTGCAGCGAGTTTCGCGCCTTCTTTCCGGACAGCCGGGTGGAATATTTTGTCAGCTATTACGATTATTACCAGCCCGAGGCGTATATTGCTTCCTCCGATACCTATATCGAGAAGGACGCCTCCATCAACGATGAAATCGACCGCCTGCGCCATAGCGCCACCGCCGCCCTGCGGGAGCGCCGGGACGTGATCATCGTGGCTTCGGTGAGCTGCATCTACTCCATGGGCGACCCCAGCGAGTACGAGGGGCAGATGATCTCCCTGCGCCCGGGCATGACCATGGACCGGGACGCCCTGCTGCGCAAGCTCATCGAGATTCAGTATGAGCGCAACGACCTGGACTTTGTCCGCGGCACCTTCCGCGTGCGGGGGGATACGGTGGAGATCATCCCCGCCGGGGAGTACGAGCATGCCCTGCGGGTGGAATTTTTCGGGGACGAGATCGACCGCATTTCCGAGATCGAGGTGGTCAGCGGCCATGTGCTGGCCACCCTGGAACACGCGGCGGTGTTCCCGGCCACCCATTACGCCACCGACCACAGCCATATGGAGGAAAACATCGCCGTCATTGAGCATGACCTGAAGGAGCGGGTAGCCCAGTTCGAAAAGGAGGGCAAGCTGCTGGAGGCCCAGCGCATCGCCCAGCGCACCAATTACGACATCGAGATGATGCGGGAAATCGGCTACTGCCAGGGCATCGAGAATTACAGCCGCTACTTTGACGGCCGCAAGCCCGGGGACGCGCCCTACTCCCTGCTGGACTATTTCCCCAAGGATTTTATCTGCTTCATTGACGAGAGCCACGTCACCGTCCCGCAGATTCGCGCCATGTACAACGGCGACCGCGCCCGGAAGGATACCCTGGTGGAGTACGGCTTCCGCCTGCCCTCCGCCTATGACAACCGGCCGCTGCTTTTCAGCGAGTTTGAGCAGCGCATCCATCAAACCGTGTACGTCTCCGCCACCCCCGGCCCCTACGAGAGCGCCAAGGCCGAGCAGGTGGTGGAGCAGATCATCCGCCCCACGGGGCTGTTGGACCCCAAGATCATCGTGCGCAAGGCCACGGGCCAGGTGGATGACCTGGTGGGCGAGATCCGCCAGGTGACCGCCCGCAATGAGCGGGTGCTGGTCACCACGCTGACCAAGCGCATGGCCGAGAGCCTCACGGACTATCTCAAGGAAATGGAGATCCGCGTGCGTTACCTGCACAGCGACATCCAGACCATTGAGCGCATGGAGCTGATTCGAGACCTGCGCCTGGGGGAATACGATGTCTTGGTGGGCATCAACCTGCTGCGGGAGGGCCTGGACCTGCCGGAGGTGGCCCTGGTGGCCATCCTGGACGCGGACAAGGAGGGCTTTTTGCGCAGCGAGACCAGCCTGGTGCAGACCATCGGCCGGGCGGCGCGCAATGCCGACGGCCGGGTTATCATGTACGGGGACGTGATGACCGAGAGCATGATGAAGGCCATCGGCGAAACCAACCGTCGCCGCGCCCTGCAGGAGGCCTACAACCAGGCCCACGGCATCACCCCGGAAACCGTGCGCAACGCTGTGCACGAGGTGCTGGAGATCACCAAGAAGGTCTCCGAGGCCGCGCCCACTGCTCTCAACGAGGACGAGCGCGCCGCCCTCATGCGCCAGGTGGAGGAGGAAATGCTCTCCGCCGCCAAGAACCTGGAGTTTGAGCAGGCCGCCAAGCTCCGCGACCAGCTGCTGGCCCTGCGGGGGGAGAAGGCCCCTGCCAGCGATGTGCAGCAGCGGCGCAAGCGGGGCCGCCGCCGTTGAAAATCCATATTGCACGAAAGGAAAGTGATTTCGATGGTGCCTTACCATCTGCCCCTGGACGCCCAATATGCTTCCATGCCCTGGGATGAAATCGACACGGTGGTTTTTGACGTGGGCAATGTGCTGGTGGCCTTTCAGCCCCAGCGCATTCTGGAGGAGGTTTTCCCCGGGGAGCCGGAGAAGCATGCTCTGCTCCTGGACAAGGTGTTTCATTCCCCCTGCTGGATCATGCTGGACCGGGGCACCCTGTCCCTGGATGAGGCCGCGGACGCCATGGCCGGCCTGGACAAGTCCCTGCGGCCGGACATCCGCCATCTGCTGGACGCCTGGGCCGATCTCAAGCATCCCATCCCCGAGGGCGTGGAAACCCTGCGCCTGTGCAAGGCCAAGGGCAAGCGCTGCCTGATCCTGTCCAATTACCGGGCGGAGAGCTTCCGGCAGATTGAGGAAAAGTTTGACTTTTTTCGCCTGGCCGACGGCATGGTGATTTCCTCCCGGGTGCATATGCTGAAGCCTTCGGCGGAAATCTATCACTACCTGCTGGACCATTTCCGCCTGGATGGCAACCGCACCCTGTTCATCGACGACGCTCCCGCCAATATCGAGGGCGCCCTGCGCTGCGGTATCCAGGGCCTGTGCTTCAACGCGCCGGGGAAGCTGAAGCGCTTCTTCGGATTTTGATCTGGAAACAGGTTTTGCATTTCCCATGTATTTCCCTTGACGGGAGAGCAAAACCGTGCTATTATGCAAAGCAATTTCACAGGGGCGTCCATCGCCCCATGAAAGGCCGTGAAGAGCAGCAGTACCCGGGGAATCCGCCCTTTTCAGAGAGCCGCGTCAAGGTGCAAGTGCGGCAGGGAAGGCCCGGCGAAGGAACGGCTCGGAGCCTCCGCCCCAACGGCGCAAGCCCAGTAGGCGCGGACGGGAGAAGCCCGTGACAGCTTCAGGCAATCAGCTGTATTTGGCTCGTTGCCAGTGAGGGGATGCGGCCGCGAGGCTTTGCATCCAATGAGGGTGGTACCGCGTAAGACGCCGTCTTTCGTCCCGAAGGCAGGGACGAAGGGCGGCTTTTTTCGTAGGCCCGGTGAAAGAAGGGAGCGGTTTTCATGCGGCGGACTCATTATTGCGGCGCGCTGCGCCGGGAACACATGGGACAGGCGGCGGTGTGCTGCGGCTGGGTGCAGACCCGGCGGGACATGGGCGGCGTGATTTTTCTGGACGTGAAGGACCGGGAGGGCGTGCTCCAGGTGGTGTGCGACGGGCGGCGCTTGCCCCCGGAGGACTTCCACCGGGCGGAAACATTGCGCATGCAGTCCGTGGTGCAGGTGGAGGGGCTCATCGCCCACCGGGATGAGGAGACCTACAACCCCCGCCTGGCCACCGGCGAGGTGGAGCTGCGGGCGGAGCGCCTCACCGTGCTCTCCGAGGCCCAGCCCCTGCCCTTCTCCCTGGATGAGGACGCCCATGTGCGGGAGGAGCTGCGGCTGAAATACCGCTACCTGGACCTGCGCCGGCCCGCCCTGCAGCGGGCGCTGCGCTTCCGCCACCGGGTGCAGTCCGCCGCGGAGCGCTTCCTGGACGGGGAGGGCTTCTGCCAGGTGGAAACCCCCATGCTGTGCAAGTCCACCCCCGAGGGCGCCCGGGATTACCTGGTGCCCAGCCGGGTGCATCCGGGCACCTTCTATGCCCTGCCCCAGAGCCCGCAGATCTTCAAGCAGCTGCTCATGGTGGGGGGCATGGACAAATACTACCAGGTGGCCCGCTGCTTCCGGGACGAGGACCTGCGGGCGGACCGGCAGCCGGAGTTCACCCAGGTGGATATGGAAATGTCCTTTGTGGACCAGGAGGATGTGCTCACCCACCTGGAAAAGCTGTTCCACGCGGTGTTTGCCGAAGTCATGGGCCGGGAGCTGGACTATGTTTTCCCCCGCCTGACCTGGCAGGAGAGCATGGACCGCTACGGCTGCGACAAGCCCGACCTGCGCTTCGGCATGGAGATTGCCGATGTGACGGACATTGCCGCGGAGTGCGGCTTTTCCGTGTTCCGGGCCGTGGCGGAGCGGGGAGGCATGGTCCGGGCGCTGAACTGCAAGGGCTGCGGGGAGAAGTTCACCCGCTCTACCATCGAAACCCTCACCGACCACGCCCTGGGCTACGGTGCCAAGGGCATGGCCTGGATTCTCATTCACGACAACGGGGAGATCAACTCCATCCTGCAAAAGTACTTCACCCCGCCCCAGTGGCAGGCGCTGCTGGAGCGCCTGGGGGCGGAGAACGGGGACTTCATCCTCTTCTGCGCGGACAGCTTCGCCACCGTGTGCCGCACCCTGTGCGGGCTGCGGCTGGAGGTGGGGGATATGCTGGGCCTGCGTCCCAAGGATGATTTCCGCTTCTGCTTCGTTACGGACTTCCCCCAGTTCGAGTGGTCGGAGGAGGAAGGCCGCTACCTGGCCATGCATCACCCCTTCACCATGCCCTATGAGGAGGACCTGCCCTACCTGCTCACTGACCCCGGCCGGGTGCGCTCCCAGAGCTACGACGTGGTGCTCAACGGGGTGGAGCTGGGCAGCGGGTCCATCCGTATCCACCGCAGCGACGTACAGGCGCTGATGTTCAAGGCCCTGGGCTTCTCGGAGGAGGACGCCCGGGAACGCTTCGGCTTCCTCATCGACGCCTTCCGCTACGGCACGCCGCCCCACGGGGGCTTCGCCTTCGGGCTGGACCGGCTGGTGATGCTGCTCCTGGGCGCGGATTCCCTGCGGGACGTCATCGCCTTCCCCAAGGTGAAGGACGCCTCCTGCCCCATGACCGGCGCCCCGGACTTTGTGGACCCCGCCCAGCTGGAGGTGCTCAAGCTGGGGGTGGCCGCGGGCACGGAGGAGAAGAAGCGGGAGAAGCGCCGCCCCACCATGGCCGTGCGCCAGGTGGCGGAGCTGGCCAAGCTGGCCCTTTCCCCCGAGGAAGAGGAGCGCATGGGCCGGGAGCTGGAGGCGGTGCTGGACTTCGCCCAGGCCCTCAGCAGCCTGGACACCCAGGACGTGCCCATGACCGCCCACGTGATCCCCATAGAAAACGTGTTCCGGGAGGACGTCCCCGCGCCGTCCATGGACCGGGAAGCGCTGCTGGCCTGCGCTCCCGCCCGCACCCGGGAATGCGTGGCCGTGCCCCAAACGTTCGAGTAAGGAGGGTTGCCCCATGGAAAAGCTGACAGAACTCACCCTGACCCAAACCCGGGAAGCCCTCGTCCGCGGGCGCGTCTCCGCCCGGGAATTGACCCAGGCATGGCTGGCTGCCATGGAAGCAAAGGAAGGGGACATCGGCGCCTTTATCACCCGCTGCCCCGACCGCGCCCTGGCGGAGGCGGAGGCCGTCGATGACGCCCGCGTCCGCGGGGAGGAGCTGCCGCCCCTGGCGGGCATCCCCATGGCGGTGAAGGACAACATCTGCGTGCAGGGCCTGCCCACCACCTGCGCCTCCAAAATGCTGGAGGATTTCACCCCCCCCTACGACGCCACCGCCTATGAAAAGCTGCGCTGGTGCCCCCTGCTGGGCAAGACCAACCTGGACGAGTTCGCCATGGGCTCCACCACGGAGAACTCCGCCTTCCATGTGACCCGCAATCCCCGGGATACCAGCCGGGTGCCCGGGGGTTCCTCCGGGGGAAGCGCCGCCTGCGTGGCGGCGGGGGAAGCGCCCTTCGCCCTGGGCAGCGACACCGGCGGGTCCATCCGCCAGCCCGCGGCCTTCTGCGGGGTGGTGGGCATGAAGCCCACCTACGGCTCCGTGAGCCGCTACGGCCTGGTGGCCTTCGCCTCCTCCCTGGACCAGATCGGCCCCATGACCCGCACCGTGGCGGACAACGCCCTGGTGCTGGACGCCCTGGCGGGCTATGACCGGCGGGACTCCACCTCGGTGAAGCGGGGCTACATCCCCATGGGCCGGGAGCTGAACGCCGGGGTCAAGGGCCTGCGCATCGGCCTGCCCAAGGAATTCTTTGGCAAGGGCCTGGCCCCCGCGGTGAAAAAGCAGGTGCTGCGCGCCGCCAAGCTCCTGGAAAAGGAAGGCGCCACGGTGACGGAGGTGAGCATTCCCTCCCTGGATTACGCCCTGCCGGCCTATTACGTGATCTCCAGCGCGGAGGCTTCCTCCAACCTGGCCCGTTTTGACGGCGTGCGCTACGGCCACCGCGCCGCGGAGTACCAGGATCTGGAGGAGCTGTACCTGAAAAGCCGCAGCGAGGGCTTCGGCCCGGAGGTAAAGCGGCGGATTCTCCTGGGCACCTACACCCTGAGCGCGGGCTACTTCGACGCCTACTACAAAAAGGCCCTGCAGGTGCGCACCCTGGTGATCCGGGACATGGAGCGGGTACTGGAGCAGTGCGACGCGCTGCTGGGCCCCGTGGCCCCCACCACCGCCTACAAGCTGGGGGAAAAGACCGCGTCTCCCCTGGAGATGTACCTGGGGGACATCTACACCGTGCCGGTGAACATCGCGGGCATCCCGGCCCTGTCCCTGCCCTGCGGCACGGACGAAGCGGGCCTCCCTGTGGGGGCGCAGCTCATGGGCAAGGTGTTTTCCGAGCCCCTGCTCTACCGCATCGGCGCCGTGCTGGAGCGCGCCGCGGGCTATGTGAAAAAGGAGGCGGAGTGATATGGCCACCCCATGGAAAACCCTCAAGGGCTACGAAATGGTCATCGGCCTGGAGGTTCACGTGGAGCTGAAGACCAAAACCAAGATTTTCTGCTCCTGCAAGACGGACTTCGGCGCGCCGCCCAACACCCAGTGCTGCCCGGTGTGCATGGGCTTTCCCGGCACGCTGCCGGTATTGAACAAGCAGGTGGTGCACTACGCGGTGCTGGCCGGGCTGGCCACGGGCTGCACCATCGCCCGCTATTCCAAGCAGGACCGGAAGAACTACTTCTACCCCGACCTGCCCAAGGCATACCAGATCAGCCAATACGACCTGCCCCTGTGTGTGGACGGCCACCTGATGGTGGAAACGCCGGAGGGGGAGAAGCGCATCGGCATCACCCGCATCCACATCGAGGAGGACGCGGGCAAGCTCATCCACGACCCCGAGCAGGGCACTCTCATCGACTGCAACCGCTGCGGCGTGCCCCTCATTGAGATCGTCTCCGAGCCGGACATCCGCACGCCCCAGGAGGCGGTGGCCTACCTGCAAAAGCTCCGGGCGGTGATTGCCTACACGGGCATCAGCGACTGCAAGATGAACGAAGGCTCCCTGCGCTGCGACGTGAACCTTTCCATCCACAAGCCGGGCCAGCCCTTTGGTACCCGCACGGAGATGAAGAACCTGAACTCCTTCCAGTCCGTGCAGCGGGCCATTGAGGAGGAATACCGCCGCCAGGTGGAGGCCGTGGAGCGCGGGGAGACCATCGTCCAGGAGACCCGCCGCTTTGACCAGCAGACCGGCAAGACCAGCGCCATGCGCCGCAAGGAAAACGCCAACGACTACCGCTATTTTCCCGACCCGGACCTGGCCCCCATCGTCACCGGGGAGGACACCCTGGCCGCCTGGCGCCAGGAGCTGCCCGTGCTGCCCGACCAGCGCAAGGCGCGCTACATGGCCGACTATGGCCTTACCGCCTACGCCGCCGAGCAGCTGGTGAGCGAAAAGGCCCTGGCCGAGTACTTCGAGGCCGCCTGCGAGAGCACCGCCGCCCCCAAGACCCTGGCCAACCTGATGCTCACGGAGGTGTTCCGCCTGCTGCCCCCGGAGAGCACCGCCATTCCCCTGGCCCCGGCGCACCTGGGCCGCCTGGCGGACATGGTGGAGCAGGGGGACATCAGCGCCGGCGTAGCCAAGCGGGCTGTGGCCGCCCTGTGGGAACAGGATCAGGACCCCGACGCCTGGGTGGAGGCCGCCGGCCTGCGCCAGCTCAACGACCCGGCGCTCCTGCGTACCTACGCGGAGCAGGCCATGGCGGAGCATCCCGACCTGGTGGCGGGCTACTACAAGGGTAAGACAAACCTGGCCAAGGCCCTCATGGGCGCGGCCATGGGGCTATCCGGGGGCAAGGCGAATCCCGCCCTGCTCCAGCGGCTCATGGACGAGGCCCTGGAAAAGGGCCGTGAAGCCGGAAAATGAGACAAAGCGGCGCCTTGTACGGTAGCGGGCGTCCTATAAACAAAAATACACCCCGGACGTGTTCGCGTCCGGGGTGCTTTTGTGTGGGTTACAGTCCCAGCTGCTTGGCGCAGGGGTCAATATCCAGGGTGGCAAAATAGTCCCGGGGGGTTTCTGCCCGGCGGATGAGCTGGAAGGTACCGTCCTCCCGGTAGAGTACCTCCGCGGAGCGCAGGCGGCCATTGTAGTTGTAGCCCATGGAGAAGCCGTGGGCGCCGGTGTCGTGGATGACCACAATATCGCCCATGTCAATCTTGGGCAGCATCCGGTCGATGGCAAACTTGTCGTTGTTTTCACACAGACTGCCGGTGACGTCGTAGCGGTGATCGCAGGGGGCGTCGCCCTTGCCCACCACGGTAATGTGGTGGTAGGCCCCGTACATGGCCGGGCGCATGAGGTTGGCCGCGCAGGCGTCCAGGCCGATGTAGTGCTTGTAGGTATCCTTGTGGCTGGTGGCATGGGTGACCAGCCAGCCGTGGGGGCCGGTCATGTAGCGGCCCAGCTCCGTCTTGATGGCGACACCCTGAATGCCGTTGGCCGTGAAGATCTTTTCATAGGCCAGGCGTACCCCTTCGCCAATGGCGGCGATGTCCGGGGCTGGCTGTTCCGGACGGTAGGGGATGCCCACACCGCCGGAAAGGTTGATGAAGGCCAGGGGCAGGCCCACCTTGTCCATGAGCCGGCGTCCGGCATCAAAGAGCAGCTCCGCCAGGGTGGGGTAATAGGCATTGTCGATGGTGTTGCTGGACAGGAACGCATGCAGCCCGAAGGACTTCACGCCCAGTTCCTTCAGCCGGGCCAGCCCCTCCTCCAGCTGGGCATAGGTGAAGCCGTACTTGGCGTCCCCGGGATTGCCCATGATGGTATTGCCGATGGTGAAATCCCCGCCGGGGTTGTAACGGCAGCACACACAGGAGGGGATGCCGCCGTGATCCCGCAGCAGGTCGATATGGGTAATGTCGTCCAGGTTGATATAGGCGTCCAGGGCCCGGGCCTGGGTAAACTCCTCGGGGGGCATGGCGTTGGCGGAGAACATAATCTCCGTGCCGTGGAAGCCACAGGCCTGGGCCAGGGTCAGCTCGGTGGCGCTGGAGCAGTCCACGCCGCAGCCCTCCTGGCGCAGAATGCGCAGAATGGCGGGGTTGGGCAAGGCCTTTACGGCAAAATATTCCTTGAAGTCCGGGCACCAGGCAAAGGCCTGGTTCAGCGCCCGGGCCGTGCGGCGGATGCCCCCCTCGTCATAGAGGTGAAAGGGGGTCGGATAAGCCTGCGCGGCCTGCTCAAATACGGTATCTGAAAGGGAAAAGTTCGGCATCTTTGGCACGCTCCAATAGGATAATGTCCGGCCATTTCCGGCATGGTTCACTGTACCATATCATCGGGGTGGGTGCAAGTACTTCCTTTGTACTGTATACATGAGAAATGCTGGCATTTCCACAAAAAAAGGCTACGCTACCACCGGGGTGGCGCAGCCTGGAAGCAAACGGTTTACAGGGAGGCGATATCCTGTGCCACGGCGATGCCTGTGGCGCTGGCCTGCATCAATCCGCGGGTGATGCCCGCGCCATCGCCGATGGCGTACAGGCCCTCAATGGGCGTCATAAAGCGGCGGTCCACCAATACCTTGCTGGAGTAGAACTTCACTTCTACCCCATAGAGCAGGGTATTCTTGCTGTACAGGCCGGGAGCCAGGTGGTCAAAGGCCTTCAGCGCTTCCACAATGCTGGTCAGGTGACGGGGCGGCAGCACAAAGGACAGGTCCCCGGGCACGGCGGTTTGCAGGGTGGGGATGGTGGTGGACTTGGCCAGGCGCTCCCAGGAGGTGCGGCGCCCCTGGAGCAGGTCGCCCAGGCGCTGCACCATGATGGGCCCGCCGGTGAGCATATTCCCCAGCCGGGCGATGTACTGGCCGTATTCGATGGGCTGGTTGAAGGGCTCCGTGAAGCGGGTGGATACCAGCAGGGCAAAGTTGGTATTGCCGGTGCGCCGGGCAGGGTCGCCATAGCTGTGGCCGTTGACCACCGCCAGGCCGGACTCGTAGTGCTCCTCGCTGACCACGCCGCCGGGATTCATGCAGAAGGTGCGCACCTTGTTTTCATAGGTGTCGGAGTAATAGATCAGCTTGGCCTCGTAGAGGTACTTGGTCAGGTGATCCATGATGGCGTTGGGCACCTCCACCCGCACGCCGATGTCCACCTCGTTGTTCTGGGTGCGTAGGCCCAGCTTTTCCGCCTGGTTGGTGAGCCACTCCGCGCCGCCGCGGCCGGGGGCGGCGATCACATGGGCGGATTTCGCCACCCAGGGCTCGCCCTTGCGGGGGGACAGGCGCACACCGGTGACCCGGCCGTCCTCTACCAGGATGTCCGTGGCGGTGGTCAGCTCGGCAAAGGTGGTGTGGGTCTGGGTGGTGAGGTAATCGTGCATGGCGGCCAGCACGCTGCCGGCGTACTCCGTGCCCAGGTGCCGCACAGGGCAGGGCACCAGGCGGATATTGTAGCGGCTGGCTTCGTAGGCGATTTCTTCCACCTTTTTGTCGTCCAGGCCGTGGACTTCCTTGGGCGCGCCAAAGCGCAGGTACAGCTCGTCGGCCTGATGGATCAGCTCCTGCGCCTTTGGGTGGCCCAGGTATTCGCTGATATGGCCGCCCACCTCATCAGAAAGGGAGAGCTTGCCGTCGGAGAAGGCCCCTGCTCCCGCCCAGCCGTGGACAATGCCGCAGGGGTCGCAGTGGACGCACTTGCCTGTGGTACGGGCCGGGCAGGTGCGATGAGCAATGGCACGGCCCATGTCCACGATGAGAACCTTGCTTTCCGGCTTCAGGTGGGTCAATTCCAACGCAGTAAAGATACCGGCGGGGCCGGCACCGATGATGATGGCATCAAAAATGCGGTTTTCCATGGGAACCTCCTTGACAGAACCGTATGCCTTTACGCAGCATACACTTTCAAATCATTGTAGCATGTTCCCCGGAAGATCTCAAGGGTAAGACCTGGCAAACCGCGGCCGGGTCAATCTGGCAGATGGTACCCGGCTTCCAGGGCGGCCAGCTTTACCGCCACGGGGAAAAGCTCCATGACCTGGGCCAGCTCCGTCAGGGGGGGATAGCTGGGCGCAATGCGGATGACGCTGTCCTCCGGGTCGACGCCGCCGGGGAAGGCCGCGCCCGCGGGGGTCAGGGTTACGCCCGCCTGGGCGCACAGCTCCACAATGCGCGCGGCGCATCCGCGGGGCGCCCGGAAGCAGATGAAGTACCCGCCCCGGGGGCGGCTCCAGGTGGCAATCCCTGTCAAGTCCCGTTCCAGGGCATCCAGCACCAGCTGGAACTTGGGGCGCAGCAGCTCCGCCTGCCGGGCCATGTGGGCCTGCACGGCGGCCAGGTCCGGGAAAAAGCGGGCATGGCGCAGCTGGTTCATCTTGTCGTGGCACACCTGCTGATAGGTCATGATGGCGGCTTGCCGGGCGATATTGCGGGGACTGGCAGCCATGGCGGCCACGCCGCCGCCGGGCCAGGTGATTTTTGAAAAGGAGGTAAAGGCCACGGGGCGGTCCGGGTTTCCGGCACGGTCGCAGGCGTCAAAGATATTGGCGAGGCGGTCGGGGGCCTCCGGGTACAGGTGGTGGACGCAGTAGGCGTTGTCCCAGAAGATGCGGAAATCCGGGGCGGCCTCCATGCGTGCCAGGCGGGCCACCACCTGGTCGCTGAAGGTGACACCGGAGGGATTGCCGTACATGGGCACGCAGATCAGCCCCTTCACCGCGGGGTCCCGGGCCAGGGCTTCCACCTGATCCATGTCCGGGCCGTCGGCCAGGGTGGGCACGGGCAGCAGCTCCACACCATAGCTCTCCAGCATATGGAAGTGCCAGTCATACCCCGGGGTGGGGCAGATGAATTTCACCCTGGGCAGCTGCGCCCAGGGGGTATCCCCCGGCAGCGGCCCCAGGAGCATGCACCGGGTGAACACATCCGAGAGCAGATTCAGGGAGGAGTTCCCGCCCACGATCACCTGTTCCGGCGCAACGCCCAGCATTTCCCCAAAGAGCCGGCGCATCTCGGGAATGCCCAGGGGATGGTTATAGTTGCGGGCGTCGGAACCATCCTCGCAGGTGTAGTCCATGTCCGCCCCCGCCAGAATGGGCGCGGAGAGCGCCAGCTGCTCGGGGGCGGGCTTTCCCCGGGACATATCCAGGGTGAGTCCGCGGGCCTGAAAGGCGCGGTATTGCGCTTTGAGTTCTTCCCATGCTGCCATGGCGGGGATGCCTCCTTCAAATGAAAGTGTCGTCTGCGTACGGAAACCCGGCGGCGCATCAGGCGCTGCCGGGTTTTGTAGATGCGATGCTTTACTGCTGGGCGTAACGCTCCAGGAAGTGCCGGGTGCGCTCCTGCTTGGGATTGCCGATGACCTCTTCCGGGGGGCCGTATTCCACAATAACGCCGCCATCCATGAACATCACGTTGTCCGCCACCTGCCGGGCAAACTGCATCTCGTGGGTGACGATGACCATGGTGGTGTTCCGCTGGGCCAGGCCGCGAATTACGTTGAGCACCTCGCCGGTGAGCTCCGGGTCCAGGGCGGAGGTGGGCTCGTCAAAGCAGAGGATATCCGGGCGCAGGGCCAGGGCGCGGGCGATGGCCACCCGCTGCTGCTGGCCGCCGGAAAGCTGGTGGGGGTAAGCGTTCAGCTTGGCCGAAAGGCCCACGCTGTCCAGCAGTGCCTTGCCGTTCTCTTCGATTTCTCGATAAATGGCGGCCTTGCGGGACTTGAAGTCCGGCCGTTCCTTGGCCAGCAGCCGGCCGGCCAGGGTCACGTTTTCCAGCACCGTATACTGGGGGAACAGGTTGAAGGACTGGAACACCAGCCCGAAGTGCAGCCGCTGCTGGCGGATCTCCTGCTCCGAACGGGAGCGGGGATCCTCCGCGTCGAAAATCACCTGGTCGCCCACGCGGATGACGCCCTTGTCCGGGGTTTCCAGAAAGTTCAGGAAACGCAGGAGCGTGGTTTTCCCGCTGCCGGAGGAACCGATAATGGCCAGGGCTTCCCCCTTTTCCAGGGAAAAGCTGATGTCCCGCAGCACATCCACGCCGCTGAAACTCTTTTGAATGCCTTCTACTGTCAGTACTGCCATGTCTGCGTCCTCCTCAGCCCTTGAAATAGTCCATCTTCTTCTCGAAATAGCCGAACAGCAGCGTCAGCACGCCGTTGAACAGCAGGAAGAAGAGTCCCGTGGAGAACAGCGGCCAGATGAGGCCCTGCTTGGTGTAGCGCTCGGCGCACATGATGATCTCCGCCACGGAGACCACCCGGGCCAGGGCCGTGTCCTTCACCAGGGTGATGACCTCGTTGCTCATGGGCGGGGTGATACGCTTGACCACCTGCAAAAGCACCACCCGGAAGAATACCTGGCTCCTGGTCATGCCCAGCACCTGGCCGGCCTCGTACTGTCCCTTGGGGATGGACTCGATGCCGCCCCGGTAGATCTCGGAGAAATAAGCCGCGTAGTTGATCACGAAAGCGATGAGCACCGCGGTCATCCGGGATTTCATGGGAATGCCGAACACCAGCCCGGGCATGTACATCACCACGAACAGCTGAAGCATCAGCGGCGTGCCGCGGATGATCCACACGAACACCCGGGTCAGATAGCGCAGGGGGCGGAACTTGGTCATGGAACCGAAGGTGATCACCAGGCCCAGGGGCAGGGCCATAAGCAGGGTCATCACGAATATTTGCAGGTTCAGCCAGAAACCGCCAACCAGGGAATCCAGGACGTCAGACATAAGGCACCTCGCAGATAACGTATTGTTGGGGAGACGGCGCTTTCACGCGGCCGCCTCCCCTGCATCCGGCCGTAAAGGCGCGGAGTATGTGGTGAATTGCGGGATTGCTTACTTGATAAGGGAATCGGTCAGGCCATAGCGCTCGGCGATCTCCGCCACGGTGCCATCCTCGGTGAGCTCGGCGATGGCGGCGTTCACCGCTTCCACCATGTCGCTGCCCTTACGGAAGGCGATGCCGTATTCCTGCAGGCCGAAGTTGTTGCTCAGATCCACCACCAGGTCGGCGTAGTCACTTTCCGGACGAACCATGCCCAGGGCGCACACGCTGTCCACCAGGGCGATGTCCGCGGTGCCGGCCTTGACTTCCATCAGCGCCTTGGCCATGGAGTCCACAGCGATGTAGGTGCTGTTGGCAAAGTATTCCTTGGCGGAAACTTCCACGGTCTCGTCATCCTCGATGATGCCCTGGAGCTTCTGCTCACCGGTGGAGCCGGCCTCGGCTACAACCACCTTGCCGCTCACGTCCGCGAGGATGGCTTCCGCCTGGTCGGCCTTCATGACCATGGCCTGGGTGTTATACAGGTAGGGATCGGAAACGGCCATGTTCTCCTTGCGCTCGGGGGTGATGCACATGCCGTTCCACAGGCAGTCGATGTTCTTGGAGTTCAGCTCAATCTCCTTGGAGTCCCAGTTGATCTCGATGAATTCCACTTCCAGGCCCAGCTTTTCCGCCACGGCGGTGGCCAGCTCGGTATCAAAGCCTACCAGGGTGTCGCCTTCATAATAATTCATGGGAGCAAAGAGGGTGATGCCGATGGTGAGCTTGCCCTTGTCCTTAATGTAGGCCATGTCACTTTCCTCGGCGGAGGCCAGGGCGGTCAGGGAGAATACCATCATCAGGGCCAGGACCATCGCAAGCAGCTTTTTCATTTTTTGTCCCTCACTTTTCATACATTATTTTTTCGGGGAAGGTACCGTGCGATCGCTTTTGTTCTTTATCGCTTTACCGTAGTGGAGTGATGGACATAATATAGCACAACCATGGACGGAATGCAAGGGGGTAAAGCAAATTTTTTCGAAAATTTTTTGCCCCCCATGAAGCCTGCAAAAACGCAAGAAAACCGCCGCGAATGCGCGGCGGCCACAAGCCTCACGGAGGGACCGTCACCAGCGCTGCATATTGCGCCGGTGCTTTTCCACAAAAGTGTGGGCGAGCTCCTGGGGCGTAATGCCATAGCACATGGCCGTGCTGGCCAGGTACATATATACGTCGCAGAGCTCCTCCACGAAATGGGCACGGGTTTCGGGACAATCCAGGATGGGCCGGTCGCCCTCCTTCTTGATGATCTGCGCCGCCTCCCCGGCCTCGGCCAGGAGCCACAGCAGATGGCTGCGCCCCTGCGCTGGGGATAGCCCGCCCCAGCGGTCGAAGTATTTTTCCTGGAGCTCCGCCTGCATCTGCTGCATGGCGGAAATCGTCAGATCATCCATGGAAGCCTGCCTCCTTACGCTGTCATCAGCCCACGGCTTCGGAGGTGGTTTCCTGCAGCATGCGCTGCCACAGCTCTTCCTGACCGCTCCATACGGGAGAAATGCCCTCGGGCAGGCCATCGGGCTGGAAGGAAACGCTGAGCTTTACATACACGGCGGCCAGGCCTGTGCCGCTGCCGGAGATGTAGCTGTCCAATCCGCCGCTGGCAGCGGTGCAGCCCTTTTTGCCCAGGGTGGAGGCCTCCAGGGCGGTGGAGGCCACGTAGACCGTGGCGCTGTCCACGCTCACATCGGCGTTGGGGTTCAGGGACACACTGGCGCATACCGCGCCCCCGGATACCGAGAAGGCGACGCTGCCCAGCACATAGCGGTTGCTGGCGTACAGATCATAGGTGGCGGAGGACCCTTCCATGGCGTTCAGGTCAAGCAGGGTCACCGTCTGCCAGACGTCCCGGCCGTTGATGGAGGAGAGGGGATACCCCGCAGAGCAGGCGGCATTCCCCTCCAGGCGGGCCATGACGCGGTCAATGGGGAAGCAATAGGACTGCTCGCCACAGTTCAGCTGCACCTGATAGGAGGTGGTGCTGCTCTCCAGCTTCAAATTAATATCCTCGGAGCGAAAGGTCCCGCTGACGACGCCGTAGTCCCGGGAGTATACCAGGGTGCCGGTGGCCTCCTGGGCAATGGAGAGGGAAACGGCGCCTTCGTAGGGGAGTGTGCAGGAGAAATTTACATAGGAGGCGGAGGTGGTCAAATTGGCCGCGCGGTAGGAAGCGTCCCACACGTTGGGGGAGGCAAAGACCGCCTCGGAGAGGCTGAACACTTCCTCCGCAACGGCGGGAGAAACGCTCAGCCCCAGCACCAGCGTCAACAAAAATAATATCAAAACACGTTTCATGAAGCATCCTCCAGGTATTGATTGTGTTCATAAACAGAAACGGTTTTGCGTGGCAAATGTCTGCCGGATCGGAAAAATTTGCATCTGTTACGCATCCAAGAGTAGGATAGCACACGGGGAAGGAAATATGCAAGGGATTTCCTGCGAAAAAAGACGAAAAAACATGGTTCAGGCCGACGAATACCCTGGAAAAACAGCCAGGTTTTCATCAACCCGCAAGCCGGCCTTGCAACACGCTTGTGCAGCCCGCAAAAACTTCCTATATGAAAACGGCATTTGCAAAAACCCCTGCTTACCGCCGGTGGAATCGGCCCGCTGTACAGTGCCCCGGGGGAAAAAAAGGAAAATACTGACTGGACACACACGATCGGGTGTGCAGAAAATATGCGCCAATGCCTTGATACAACTATGTTTCCAGACATGGTACAAAAAGAAAAAAATTTTTTCCCCGGAAAACCGTGGAAAACCCGCAAAAGATGGATACACCCGGAATCGTGTTTAGACCCATTGGGAGGAAAACAGCCAGTTACCGCGCGTTGCGGGAAAGGAAAGAATGAAAAAAACGAAAAAAATTTCTCAAAAAGGGTGAAAAACGTATTGCAATTTCCTCGAGAAGTCTGTATAATATGAGCGTTGTCTGTTTAGGGATGAAGTGGTAAGTTGCCGCCAGGCCAGGCGGGTAATTACCATGGACCAGCCCGAAAATCGGGCGACGGACTCGATAGCGCGGGCGGGGCCTGCACCTGCAGTGGGCACCGCGACGGCGCATACGAGAACGATCAAGGAGGTAAATCAATGGCCACCCAGAAAATCCGTATCAAGCTCAAGAGCTACGAGCACAACCTGATCGATCGGTCTGCGGAGCGGATTGTGGAGACTGCCAAGCGGACCGGCGCACGGGTATCCGGCCCGATCCCGCTCCCCACGGAGAAGGAGATCGTCACCATCCTTCGCGCTCCTCACAAGGACAAGGACAGCCGCGAACAGTTTGAGCGCCGCACCCACAAGCGCCTCATCGACATCAACAACCCCAACCCGAAGACGGTGGACGCCATGATGAAGCTCGAACTTCCTGCTGGTGTCGAAATCGAACTCAAGCTGTAAAAAGAAGAAGCAGGAGGAACGAAAACATGAAGAAAGCGATCGTGGGCAAAAAGATCGGCATGACGCAGGTCTTCACTGAAGACGGCCGTCTCGTTCCGGTCACCGTGATTGAAGCGGGCCCCTGCACCGTGGTGCAGAAGAAGACTGTGGAAACCGACGGCTACGAGGCCGTTCAGGTGGGCTTCGGCGCGCTGACGGAGAACCGTGCCAAGAAGCTGCTGAACAAGCCCGAGGCCGGTCACTTCAAGAAGGCGGGCGTGGCCCCCATGCGCACCCTGCGCGAGTTCCGCTTTGACGACTGCTCCGGCTACAACGTGGGCGACGAGCTCAAGGCCGACCAGTTCGCCGCGGGCGACAAGATTGACATCACCGGCACCAGCAAGGGCCACGGCTTCACCGGCGCCATTCAGCGCTGGAACCAGCACACCGGCCCCATGGCGCACGGCTCCAAGTATCACCGTGGCGTGGGCTCCCTGAGCGCCAACTCCGATCCTTCCCGTGTGTTCAAGAACAAGCACATGGCCGGCCACTACGGCGTGGATCGCGTGACCATCCAGAACCTGGAGATCGTGCAGGTGGACGCGGAGCGCAACCTGCTGCTGGTAAAGGGTGCCGTGCCCGGCCCCAACGGCGGCCTGCTCATCGTCCGCAATTCGTGCAAGGCCTGAGCCTGTGTAAGGAGGAACAAACAGCATGCCTAAGACTGCTCTTTATAATATGGAAGGCGCGGCCATTGGCGAGATTGAGCTGAGCGACGATATCTTTGCCGCTGAGATCAACGTTGCCGCCATGCATCTGGTCGTCCGCTCCATCCTGGCCAACAAGCGCCAGGGCACCCAGAGCGCCAAAACCCGCACCGAGGTGCGCGGCGGCGGCCGGAAGATCTACCGCCAGAAGGGCACCGGTAATGCCCGCCACCATGGCAACCGCGCTCCCCAGTTCACCCACGGCGGCGTGGTCTTCGCTCCCAAGCCCCGGGATTATGTCATCGCCGTGCCCAAGAAGGTGCGCCGCGCTGCCTTCAAGTCCGCCCTGACCTCCAAGCTCCAGGCTGGCGAGATCATGATCGTGGACGAGCTGAAGCTGAAGGAAGCCAAGACCAAGCTCATGGCCGAAACCCTCAAGAAGCTGGGCGCCACCAAGAAGGCCCTGGTCGTGCTGCCTGAGCGTGACGAGAACGTCGTCCGCGCCACCAGCAACCTGGCCGAGGCCAAGACCGCTTATGTCAACACCCTGAATGTGTACGACATTCTCAACGCCGGCAAGGTGATCCTCACCAAGGCCGCGACCCAGTCCGTCGAGGAGGTGTACGCCTAATGAAGGATCCGCACGATATCATCCTGCGCCCCGTCCTCACCGAGAAGGCTTACGAGGGCATCGGCGACAAGCGCTACATCTTTGAGGTGGCCGTTGGCGCCAACAAGACCGAGATCAAGCTGGCGCTGGAGAGCATCTTCGCCGAGGACGGCGTGAAGGTCGAGAAGGTCAACACCGTCCGCACCCTGGGCAAGATCAAGCGCCAGGGCAAATTCTCCGGCCGCACGCCGGAAGTCAAGAAGGCCTATGTAACCCTGAAGAAGGATTCCAAGCCGATCAAATTCTTCGAGGGCATGGCCCAGTAAAGCAGGGGAGGACAAAGAACCATGGCTATTCGAGTTTACAAGCCGACTTCGCCCGCCCGGCGCTTTATGTCGGTGCTGACCTACGAGGAAATCACCAAGAAGACTCCCGAAAAGAGCCTTTGCGAGTACCTCAAGAAGAACGCCGGCCGGAACAAGCAGGGCAAAATTACCGTTCGCCATCAGGGCGGTGGCAACAAGATCAAGTATCGCGTGATCGACTTCAAGCGCAACAAGCTGGAAGTTCCCGCCAAGGTTGCGGCCATTGAGTACGATCCCAACCGTAGCGCCTTCATCGCGCTGCTGCATTACGTGGACGGCGAGAAGCGCTACATCCTGGCGCCTCTGGGGCTGAACGTGGGCGACACCGTGATCTCCTCCGAGAACGCGGACATCAAGCACGGCAACGCGCTGCCGCTGCAGAACATCCCCGTTGGTACCCTGATCCACAACCTCGAAATTAAGCCCGGCCGCGGCGGCCAGATGGTTCGCTCCGCCGGCATGAGCGCCCAGCTGATGGGTAAGGAAAACGGCTTCGCGCAGGTGCGTCTCCCCTCCGGCGAGATGCGCAAGCTGCCGCTCAACGCCAAGGCCACCATCGGCACCGTGGGCAACACCGATCACGAGAACGTGCGCATCGGCAAG
>USCR01000031.1 GCA_900553295.1 uncultured Eubacteriales bacterium
AAAAGTGGCAAACGCCACTTTTTCGACACGCTGAAGAATTTTTCAATTTTTTTAGAAAATTTTCTTATTTTTTATTTGGACCTGGGCTTAAAGATCAGCGCCGCCAGGGCGCCAAAGAAGATGGCCGCCGCAATGCCCGCGGAGGTGGAGGTGAGCCCGCCGGTGAACGCGCCCATGATCCCGATTTCTTCCACGGCGTGCTTGACCCCGGTATACAGCGCATGCCCGAAGCCCGTGAGGGGCACGGTGGCGCCTGCGCCCGCAAAGGTGGCAAAGGGCCCATAGATGCCCACCGCGCTGAGGATCACCCCCGTGACCACGTAGCCCACCAGGATGCGGGCCGGGGTCAGCTTGGTCTTGAGCACCAGCGCCTCGCCCACCACGCAAAGGGCACCGCCCACCAGAAAAGCCTTTATCAGGCCCCAGACTATCTGCATAGATCATCCGCCTCCAACACAATGGCATGGGCAATGCCGGGAATGGTCTCCCCCTGCTGGCTGGAAGTGGTGGAGAGGAGCGCGCCCGTGGCCATGAACAGCACCCGCTTTACTTCCCTGGCCTGGAATTTTTTCCAGATCAGGCTTCCCAGCACCACCGCGGAACAGCCACACCCGCTGCCGCCTGCGTGGACCTCCTGCTCGGGGGCGTATACCTCCAGCCCGCAATCCATGTACCGGGAAGGGATCAGGGGCATGCCCTGCTCCTGCATCAGCTCCAGCATAAGGTCGTGCCCCACCTTGCCCAGGTCGCCGGTAATGATGAGGTCGTAATCCTCCGCCCGGCGGCCCGTGTCCGCAAAGTGACGGCGCAGGGTATCCGCGGCGGCGGGGGCCATGGCGGCGCCCATGTTGTTGGCATCGGCGATGCCCATGTCCGTCACCGTGCCCACGGTGACCATGGCGCACCGGGCCAGGGGCTTGAAGTTGACCTCGGCGGAAATCAGCGCCGCCCCCGCCCCCGTAACCGTCCACTGGGCGGTGGGGGTGCGCTGGGAACCGTATTCCAAGGGGAAGCGGTACTGACGCTCGGCGGTACAGAAGTGGCTGCTGGCGGCACACAGGGCGTTGCGCATGTGCCCGCCATCCACCAGCATGGCGCCCACGCACAGGCTTTCCGCCATGGTGGAGCAGGCCCCGTACAGGCCCAGGAAGGGCGTGCCCAGCTCCCTGGCGGCCATGGAAGCCGCCATGATCTGGTTGAGCAGGTCACCACCTAACTGCACGTCCACCTCCTGGGGCGTGACGCCCGCCTTGTTCAGGCAGGTGGCGGCGGCGGTATAGAAGAAATGCTGCTCCGCCTTTTCCCAGCTTTCCTCCCCGAACAGGTCATCGGGTACCACGGCATCATAGAGCTGCCCCAGGGGGCCTTCCCCTTCCTTTTTCCCGGCCAGCGCCGCGCCGGCGATAATGGCGGGCCGGTTGGAAAGCACCACCGTATTGCGTCCCAGTCGTTTGCTCATGGTGAACACCCCCTTACATGGGCCACAGGGCGTAGACCAGCCCCGCAATCACCGACGCCGATACGCCCCAGACCAATACCGGACCGGCCAGGGTAAACAGCTTTGCGCCCAGGCCCAGCACCATGCCCTCCCGGCGGAACTCCATGGCCGGGGACACCATGGCGTTGGCAAACCCGGAAATGGGCACAAAGGCCCCGGCGCCCGCGTACTGGCCGATGCGGTCAAACACGCCGATGCCCGTGAGCAGCGCGGTGAGAAACACCAGCGCCGTGGAGCAGAAGGTGCTTGCCGCCTGATTGCTCATTTGCAGCCAGGTGCGGCCGATTTCCGTAAGCCCCTGCCCCAGGGCGCAGATGGTTCCGCCCACCCAGAAGGCGCGCAGAAGCCCCTGGCTGAAGTTGGACTTGGGGCTGAAGCGATCCACAAGCTGGCGGTACTTGTCCAGCTGCTGTTGCCGCTGGGGGCTTGGCTTGGCGTTTTTGTCAAACATGGCTTTCCTCCTTGCAGTCTGCTTGTTGCCGGGGACGGCCCATCTCCCGGGGTGCGCCCGGCCGGAAGCGAATCTCCCGCTGGCCGGGCCGCGGTTGCAGGGTCAGGGCGAATATGGGACCGGTAAAGCGCCGCTTCATCCGGCGTCGCCTCCTTCTTTTTATAGGGTATATAGCAGGCACCCCAGCAGGGCGCCCACCGTCTTCCCCACCAGCATAACCCAACGGATGCCCGCTGATTCATCCATGATGTGAAAGCGCCGGAGCAGCACCGGGGCCACCTCCAGGATTTTTTCCAGGGCGCTGGCCAGCATGCCCACAAACACCCCGGCCAATAGCACCCCCAGGCTCCCCGCCCAGACCGGCAGCTTCAGGGTCAGCCCGGGGGTCAGCCCCAGGGAAGCGCCCAGCAGCCCCAGCAGCAGCGCCAGGGAAAACAGCCGGGGTGAGCCTGCCTGGAACATGTCCTGCAGCCGGGCGGGCAGGTGCAGCACCGCCCAGGCGCAGCTCACCGCCACGGACATGGCCGCGCCGGCCACCAGTCCCAGGGGTATCCCTGCCAGGTCACGTAGATTCATGGGTGTCCTTGGCCTCCGTTTGCTCCATGTCCCCCTGATATTCGGTGAGCTTCACCTCCAGGGGGGTTACGGCGTTTTTGCGGGGAATGGCGTAGAACACGCACACGCCCAGGGCCACCCCCACCACATAGGGCAGGGTGATCCAGCGGCTGTCCTCCGGCGGGGAACCGGTGAGCAGCGAGAAAAGCATGGCCAGGGCCCGGGGCATGTCCACGTCGCTGTGGAACCAGGCCAGCCCCAGCACGCTGCCGAAAAACAGCACCGAAAATGCCCCCACCGTTCGCAGCCACTTGAAGGGGTCCGGCCGGTTCACATGAACCCGGTGCACATAGCAGGTGTCCGGGCCCAGGAGCATGATTTCTTCCCCGGGGTGCGCCCGGTGCAGCGCCCGTGCGGCGTCCAGGGCTGAAATTTTCCATACGCCCGGTTGCTTGGGACAGTGCAGCGGCAGGCGGAAAGTGGCGCCGGGCGGACCATCCACCTGCGCCACCTGGCACAGATAGACCTCCGCCTCCATGCTTACCTTGATCCGCGGATTCATTTGACAGATAATCACCGCTTCCGCCTCCTTGCGCGTATCTTCAGTATGCGCAGTCACGAACTTTTTCTTGCATGCTTTTCAAAAAAACGCAGCTGGCCAAAGTCCACGCAAGGCGGCTGCCCCGGACGCTCTGCGCGCGGGGCAATGGATAATGATGCATTTTGCAATGTATCAAGTGCGATTTGCAATGGCATCCCGGGGCAGAAATTGGTAAGCTTGTAATTACACAGACACGCCCCCGCTGCGGACACGGCGGCCGGGGGAGAAAATGAGAGGAAACTTGCGATGATTCGTGTGGCCATTGTGGGCCTGGGCGGCATTTCCGCGGCGCACATCCAGGCATACCTGACCTTTCCGGAGCGGTGCCGGATCGTTGCCCTGGTGGATATTGTGCCCGAAAAAGCCCGGAAGCGCGCCGAGGAGTACGGCATCTCTTGCGACATTCTGGACGACCATCACCTGCTGCTGGACCGCCGGGACATCGACCTGGTGGACATTTGCACCCCGCCCTATGTACATGCGGAAATTTCCGTGAACTGCCTGCGGGCGGGCATGAACGTGCTGTGCGAAAAGCCCATGGCGGCTTCCCTGGAGGAATGCGACCAGGTGCTGGCTGCGGCCCGGGAGAGCGGAAAACTGTTTTCCTCCATTGCGCAAAACCGCTTCCGCACCCCCATCGCCGCCTTCAAGGCCCTGTTGGACAGCGGCCTGGCCGGGCCGGTAAAGCATTTCCAGGTGGATTCCTTCTGGTGGCGGGGACACTGCTATTACGACATGTGGTGGCGGGGCACCTGGGCAAAGGAAGGCGGCGGCTGCACCCTGAACCACGCCGTCCATCACATCGACATGCTGTGCTGGATGATGGGCCTGCCCCAGGAGGTGGTCAGCGTATTGGGTAACGTGGCCCATGACAACGCGGAGGTGGAGGATCTCTCCGTGTCCGTGCTGCGGTATCCCTCCGCCATGGCCACGGTGACGGCCTCGGTGGTGCATCACGGGGAGCGCCAGGCGCTGACTGCGCAGTGCGAAAAGGCCTGCATTGCCGTGCCGCATCAGGTATATGCTTCCCAAAGCCTTCCCACCGGCTTCCCCAGGGAGGACCCGGAACTGGAGGAACAGCTGAACCGCCTCTATGCGGCCCAGCCCGCCCTGCCCTACGAGGGCCATACCGCGCAGATTGACAACGTGCTCACCTGCCTGGAACAGGGCGGGACCACTCCCGCCATCACCGGGGAGGACGGCCGGAGGACCATTGAGCTGATTACCGCCATCTACAAGGCAGGCGCCACCCGGCAGCCCGTGCAGCTGCCCCTCACGCCGGAAGACCCCTTCTATACCGTGGCGGGCATTCAGGCCCATGCGCCCCATTTTTATGAAAAGAGCGCCAGCCTGGCGGACCTGGGGGAAAACGCGGTGCTCCCGGGAAATTACTTCACGCGCTGAAAGCATTTTATTATACGGAGGAGGATCACCATGCAAAGCAGTGACGGTATGCATTACGCCCCCAAGGGCAAGCCCGCCCCGGTGGTCAAGCCGGGGGAATTCGTCTTTGCGGCGGTGGGACTGGACCACGGCCACATTGGCGGCATGTGCAACGGTCTGATGGAGGCCGGAGCCACCCTGAAATGGATTTACGATCCCGACCCGGCCAAGGTGGAGCAGTACTGCAAAATGTATCCCCAGGCCAGGGCGGCACGCTCCGAGGCGGAGGTGCTGGAGGACCCGGAGGTGCGGCTGGTGGCAGGCGCCTGCGTGACCAGCCAGCGCTGCGCCCTGGGCCTGCGGGTGATGGCCGCGGGGAAGGACTATTTCACCGACAAGGCGCCCCTGACCACCCTGGAACAACTGGCGGCCGCCCGCAAGGCCACCGCGGAAACGGGCCGCAAATACATGTGCTATTATTCCGAGCGCCTGCATGTGGAGAGCGCCGTATATGCCGGGCAGCTCATTGCCCAGGGAGCCATTGGCAAGGTGCTGAACGTGACGGGCTTCGGCCCGCACCGCCTGGGCGCGGCAGGGCGGCCCAAGTGGTTCTTTGAAAAGGAAAAGTATGGCGGCATCCTTTGCGACATCGGTTCCCATCAGATTGAGCAGTTTCTCTTCTTTGCCGGGGAGGAGGACGCGCGGGTGCAGTTCAGCCGCGTGGCCAACTATGCCCATCCGGAATATCCGGAGCTGGAGGACTACGGGGATTGCTCCATTGTGGGCGCCAATGGCGCCACCAACTATTTCCGCGTGGATTGGTTTACCCCCGATGGCCTTCGCACCTGGGGGGATGGGCGCACCTTTATTCTGGGTACCCAGGGCTATATCGAGATCCGCAAGTATATCGACCTGGCGCAGCAGGAACGGGAGGGCGATCACGTGCTCCTGGTGAACCAGGACGGGGAGCAGCACTTCCGTGTGCACGGCCAGGTGGGCTTCCCCTTCTTCGGGGAGCTGATCCTGGACTGCCTCCACCGCACGGAAAACGCCATGACCCAGGCCCACTGCTTCAAGGCGGCGGAGCTGTGCGTCCAGGCGGAGATGCAGGCGCAGACCATCGGCCAGCCCGGGCAGATCCTTCACGGTCCCCGGCTCTGGCACGGGTAAGGGGACGCTAGCCCGCGCATCCGGCGGCTTTGCCCCGGGACGGATTGCTGATTTTGCTTGCAAAAGCCCTTTCTGGCAAATTCGCATGACCTCTGGTTGCTCGAATTTGTTGCTTCTCCAAAGTAGTTTTATCACTTTTCCAGCTGCTGAAAAAAGGTATGGACGTTGGAAAGGTGAACCCACCAGTTTCCTAGCTTGCAAGCGCTCCGACCAGTATGGGGGCCGAAGGTTTCCAAAGGGCGATCGGAAAGCCCTTTGGTCGCGCCCGCAGGCGCGAAACCTTTTGCGCTTACAGGGAGCAATGCCTACCTTGCAACAATAAAAATACTTGGACAACGGTCTGAAAAGCGGTTCAACCGCTTTTGCGGTACGCTGAGCGGTACGGCTGCGGATATCCCGCCGTGCCGCTTTTTTCTTTGCAGGGGGTTGTCATTTGCGCAGAATTGCGCTACAATAGAACGGTTCGCAAACGAACTGTTTACTAACCATAGGGAAAAGAGGACGAAGAAGTATGCAAAAGCAACCCGATTTGGGAACGGCGCCAGTGGGAAAGCTCCTGGCGCGCCTTGCCCTGCCGGCAATCACCGCGCAGGTGGTGAATATGCTGTATAACCTGGTGGACCGCATTTATATCGGCCACATTCCCACGGTGGGCACCCAGGCGCTCACGGGCGTGGGCGTATGCTTTCCGCTGATTATGCTGGTGTCCGCCTTTGCGGCGCTGGTATATTCCGGGGGCGCGCCCCGGGCCAGCATCGCCATGGGCAAGGGGGAAAACGCTGAGGCGGAGCGCATCCTGGGCAGCTGCACGGCGCTGCTGCTGGCCCTTTCCGTGATCCTGACGGTGGTGCTCACCATTTGGAACCGGCCGCTGCTGCTGCTCTTTGGCGCCAGCGAGGATACCATCCTGTACGCGGAACAGTACATGAACATCTACGCCCTGGGCACGCTGTTTGTGCAGGCGGCCCTGGGACTGAACGCCTTTATTACCTGCCAGGGATTCGCAAAGACCAGCATGCTCACGGTGCTCATCGGCGCGGTGATCAACACGGTGCTGGACCCCATCTTCATCTTTGCGCTGGATATGGGCGTGCAGGGCGCTGCCCTGGCCACGGTAATTTCCCAGGGCGTTTCGGCCCTATGGGTGGTGCGCTTCCTCACCAGCGGCAAGACCCTGCTGCGCCTGCGGCCCGCCTTCCTGCGCCTGAACTGGAAGCTGCTGGCTCCCTGCGTGACGCTGGGACTTTCTCCCTTTATTATGCAGAGCACGGAAAGCCTGCTGGCGGTGTGCTTCAATACGTCCCTGCGCACCTATGGCGGCACCCTGGCCGTGGGCACCATGACCATCCTGACCAGCATCATGCAGTTTGCCATGCTGCCCCTCAATGGCCTGACCCAGGCCTCCCAGCCTATTATCAGCTATAACTACGGCGCGGGCAAGCCGGACCGGGTACGCCGGGCCTTCTGGCTGCTGCTGCGGTGCGCCATGATTTACGCCGGGGTGCTGTGGGCTACCACCATGCTGTTCCCGCAGATGTATATCGGCATGTTTACCCCGGACCAGGAGCTGATCGCCTATGCCATTCCCGCGGTGCGGATCTACATGGCCGCGTCGCTGCTCTTCGGCATTCAGCTCAGCTGCCAGCAGACCTTTGTGGCCCTGGGCAATGCCAAGAACAGCCTGTTCCTGGCGGTGCTGCGCAAGCTGATTCTGCTCATTCCGCTCATCTACCTGCTCCCCGCGCTGCTGCCGGACAAGGTGACGGCGGTGTTCCTGGCCGAGCCGGTGGCGGACACCATTGCGGTGACGGTTACGGTGCTGCTGTTCCGGGTAAAGTTTACCGCCTGCATGCGGGAAATGGAAGAAAGGGCGGCGTCCCAGCATGCTTGAGCTCTTTGAGCTGCGCCAGGCGGTTACGCAGCTGTACGAAAGCTGCCTGATGGAGGCCCAGACCCAAACGGGCCTGTCCCGGGGCGAGCTGGACGTGCTGCTCTTCCTGGCCAATCACCCCGAATACGATACCGCCACGGACGTGGTGAAGATACGCCGCCTCAGCAAGAGCCACGTTTCCGCCACGGTGGAAAAGCTGGTGCAGCGGGGGATGCTTGCCCGGCGGGTGGAGGAAAAGAACCGCCGGGTGGTGCGCCTGTCCCTGCAAAGCGCCGCCGCGGAGGCTATCGCCCAGGGCCGCAAAGCCCAGAAAAACTTCAGCCGCCGGCTCTTCGCGGGAATCTCTCCCCAGGAGCAGGCGGAGTTTGCCCGGGTACTGCGTCACATTTGCAAAAATGCCGGCCTTGGGGAGACGGGCGCCCCGGCATGGTAAGATAAAGGAGAAAGGCGAAGCGTGATCGTTCCACAAAAGCATCATCCGTCGCATCGGGTGCGGCGCCGGATTGGCTGGGGCCTGCTGGCCGTGCTGCTGGCCTATGCCCTGGCGGCGCTTATCCCCTGTGCCTTCCCGCCGCAGCTCAGCGCGGCGGAAGTGACGGACACCGCCTGGATGGAAACGGAAGCCTCAGACCTGAATGCCAACCGCGGCATGCTGATTACCACCGGACAGGAGGCTATGGAGACCCGCCTGGCGCTGATTGCCTCCGCGCAAAGCTCCATTGACCTGGGATCCTATATTTATGCGCCGGATGAAAGCGGGCGGAAAATCACCGCCGCGCTGCTGGCGGCGGCGGATCGCGGCGTGCGCGTTCGGCTGATTACCGACGGGCTGATTGGCTGGATCAACCTGGGCAATGATCCCCTGGGGCCTGCCCTGGGGTCACATCCCAACGTGGAGATCAAGTTTTACAATCCCATCGATATCAGCCGTCCCCAGGGATTGAATGCCCGCTATCATGAGAAGTTCTTCCTGGTGGACGATACCTGGCTGCTGCTGGGCGGGCGGAACGTATCCGACGAATTCCTCACCGGGGAGGGAGACCCCAGCTATAACTATGACCAGGATGTGCTGCTGTACCGGCTGGACCCGGCCAAACGGGACGCGGTGGCGCAGATGCGCGGCTACTTTGACGCCATGTGGACGTCCTCCCTGTGCGCGCTGCGCTATGACGATGCCGCCGCCCTGGAGCAAGGGGCCGTGCGCCAGTGTCGGGAGGAGCTGGATGCCCTCTGGCAGACCCTGGCGGCCACCGTGCCCTTGACGCTGCCGGACCCGGAGACGGACATGGTGCCCGTGGAAAAGACACTTTTGCTCACCAACCCCACCGCGGCGCAGCCCTCCGCGCCCGTGGTATGGAACCGCCTGTGCCAGCTGATGGATACCGCGGAGGAAAGGCTGTGGATGGTAACCCCTTACCTGGTGATGGACGGGCCCATGCGGGACCGCCTGACCGCGGTGTGCGCCGGTGCGCCAGGGGATACGAAAATACTGGTGAACAGCCGGGAGGCGGGCAACAACATCATTGCCTCGGCGGATTATACCATTCACCGGCCCATGGCGGAGCGCCTGGGCGTGCCCCTGTGGGAATTCCAGGGAGACTGGTCCATGCATACCAAGTCCGTGCTGGTGGATCACGACTTGAGCATCATTGGTTCCTTTAACTTTGATCCCCGAAGCGCCTATCTGGATACGGAACTGATGCTGGCGGTGTACAGCCGGGAGCTTAACGCTCAGCTGGCGGAGAACATGGATTCCCTGTGGGACCAAAGCCTGCGCTGGCAGTCCGGGGCATACGCGGAGGGAGGGACAAGCCCCAAAGCTGCATCCTTTGGGAAAATGGCGCTGATTACGTTGCTGTCTCCCTTTGTTTCCCTGGTGCGGTTCCTGGTGTAAAATTACATAGGAAAAGAACAAGCGGCGAGGCGCTGGAATGAACGCTTCGCCGCTTTTCTTGTGATAGGCAAGGATGCGCGCCGGTAGGGGGCCGATGGTGACCCGGGGAAGATCCTCGGGCCACCCTGGAACGCCCCTGGGGAATATGGCTTATTCTTCCCGCAGCCACGCCATCAGCGTTTCCGTACTGATAAGGCCGGAACGATTCAGCCGGCCCAGGCGGTACAGACAGGCGGCGTCATGGGTGATAAGGTTCAGGTGCGGCTCGCTGGTCATGGTGGCCACGTATCCCTGCTGCTGCAGGAGCGCGTCTGCCAGGGGCTCCACATAGCCATAGGGATAGGCGAAAGCGCGCAACATGGTTATACCGGCCGCGCGGGACCATTGATCCATTTGCTCCATGTCTGAAAGCAGCATGGCTTCATAGGCCTGGGCGGTTTCCTCGGGCAACAGCTGCACGCCCTTTCGGGTGCGATACACATGCAGCTGTGCCGAGTGGCTCTGGAGCTCAATGCGGCCGGAAGCGACGGCCTGGGACAGCTCCTGCCAGGTCATATACTGGCCGGCCGTGTCGCAGCCGTCCGCAATGCCTTGGGCACGGGCGCCGATGACGGACACCACCGCACAGGCGTTATATTTTTGCAGCAGCGGCAGCACCTGGGTCAGTATGCTCCGATACCCGTCGTCAAACACCAACAACACCGGTTTCTCGGGCAGCGGTGTTCCCATGCGCACATAGGTGATGACCTCCGAAAGGCGCACGGTTTGCCAGCCTTCCTGGGCCAAGGCCTGCAGGTCTGCCTCCAGCTGCGCCACAGAGGCCGTGTAGTCGTCCAGCAGCCCACCTTCGGGCACAATATCGTGGTACATCAGGATCGGTAGCGTGCGGCTGTCCTCCTGGGCAGAAGCCGGAGCAACCAGCCCGTAACACAGCAGCCCGATCAGGGCCAGCAGCACTGCCGCATAAAAAACCATACCCCAAATGCCATTTTTGGATTGACTCATGACCGTTCCTCCATTTTTGCGGAACGCTCACTTCCATCGTAAGGGCTTTTGCAGGGCGGCCTGGGCATATCCCGCCAGGGAGCAGAGGGATTGCAGCGTTTGAAAGACCAGGGCAAAGCAAAGCAGCCCCACGGCGCTGTGGGCGATAACCGCCCCCTCCTGCCGCCGCTGAAAGGCATATACGCTCAAGCCGTTGATGGCCAGGCCCGGCAGTGTCCATAGGGTCATCCACCCCACCAGCCAGTCCCGGCCCAGGCACAGCAATACCACCCCCGCCCAGAAGCCAAAGATGAAAGCAACGTCCAGAAAGATAATCGAAAGATTCAGGCTCTCAAAATAGCCGCCGAAGAAAGACCGCTGACCCCAGGGGGCAACAGCCCGCAGGCCGTCAAACATGCCCCGGGCCCAGCGGATGCGCTGGCGGCACAGCGCCCCCAGGGTATGCGGAACCTCCGTATAGCCAATGGCGGCGGGCTCATACAGGGACTTACGCCCCTGGGCCAGCAGCCGGTAGGTGAGCACAATATCCTCTCCCGCGCACTGCTCCCAGCCGCCCGCGCGCCGCACGGCATCCGTATCATAGGCGCTGAATGCCCCCTGCGCCACCAGGGTGGAACCATAGCTCCCCTGAAAGCGCTTAATGGCGGCAATGCTGATTAAATAGTCGTATATCTGCATCTTTTGCACCGCATTGGCGGGGTCCTTGACCAGGAGATTTCCCGCCACGCAGGCCGCGCCGCTATGGTGAATCCGCCGGAGCATGCGGTCCACGGCGTTTTTGTCCAGCAGGGTATCCGCGTCCACGGTAATCAGATACCGTGTGTGCACCTGCCGCAGTCCGGCGTTCAGGGCGTTGGCCTTGCCCTTTTGCTCACAGGTAAGCAGCCGGATGATGCGCTCCGGCCCGGCCAGATCGGCCATGGCCCGGCGTATCTCCTCCTGGGTGCTATCGGTGGAGCCGTTATCCACACACAGGATCTCCAGCGTGCCTGCATAGCCCTGCGCCGCCACCTGAGCGTTGGTCCGGTAGATGCCCATGGCCTCGTTACGGGCGCAGATGAGCACGGTAACCGGTTCCCGGTAGGGGCCGGCGGGCGGCTTGGGCCGCGCATGCAACAGGTTGGATAAAAACATAGCGCACATTAAATAGCCGGGAAGCAGCGCAATCCCCATAATCACCAGCAGCGCATACCAGCCCGGCAGCCGCCCGGCCACATACCTCAGCCAGGGCAGCGCCAGCACCGAAGAAAGAGCCAGCCAGAGGAGCGCGGCGCCACAGCTCAAGGCGAAATACCATGATTTCCGCCGCATAAAATCACCCCGATTCAACTTATGCGCCGGGGAAAATTTGGCGACAAAAAAAGGCCCGCGCACCAAACCGGTAAACGCGGGCCTGAAATCTATCCATGTGCTACTTTTACGGGGAAATGCGCGCCTTAGCTGCGGATGACCGCATTGTACTTCTCCGCGGCCACCTTGAGGATCTTGTCCATGGCGGCGGTGATCTCCTGCTCGGTGAGGGTGCGGTCCGCGCCGCGGAACACGAAGGCGAAGGCCACGGACTTCATGTCCGCGCCCAGGGCCGCGCTGCGGTATACGTCGAAGAGCTTCACATCCTCCAGGATCGCGCCGGCGGCTTTGGCCATGTCCGCCATCAGCGGGCCCACGGAGGTGCTCTCCGCCATCACCAGGGACAGGTCGCGGCTCACGGCGGGGTAGCGGGGCATGGGCTTCACCGCGCCCATGGGCTGGGACAGGGCGGCGATGGTCTCCAGGTTGATTTCCGCCACCAGGGCCCGGGCGGGCATGTCGAAGTTTTCCCGCACGGCGGGGTGCACCTCGCCCAGGGTGCACAGCACGGTTTCGCCCTGCATCAGGCGGGCGCAGCGGCCCGGATGGTGGTAGCTCTCCCCGCCGGGCACGATGTCAAAGGCAATGCCCCGGTGACGCAGCAGCTGCTCCACCGCGCCCCGCAGGGTGTAGAAGTCCTCCTCCTTGCCGTAGACGCCCAGGCACAGGGTCTGGGTCTCGGTAGGCAGGCCCTCAGCGGTGGGGTGCAGAGGATCGAACACCGCGGCGGCCTCGTAGAGGCGGGCGGTTTCGTTGCCGTGGTTCATGTTCAGGGCCAGGGTTTTCAGCATGCCAGGCACCAGGGTGGAGCGCATAACGGAGGTGTCCTCGCCCAGGGGATTGCGAATCTGCAGGGGCTGGAGGCGCTCGTCCCCGGCGGGCAGGTTCAGCTTTTCAATGTCCTTGGGGCTGAGGAAGGAGAAATTCATGATCTCGTAGTACCCCATGCCCTGGAGCTGATCGGCCAGGTCGTCCTTCAGGCGCATGCGGTCGCTGCGGCCGCCGGGGGTGGTTTCACCCCGGAGCAGGGTGGAGGGAATCTTGTCGTAGCCGTAGATGCGCAGCACTTCCTCGGAGAGGTCGGCTTCGCCTTCCACATCCTGGCGGAAATCCGGCACCACGGCGGTGAGGGCGTCGCCCTCCCGCTCCACATCGAAGTACAGCGCGGTGAGGATGCGCTCGATATCTTCCGGGGGAATATCCACGCCGGTGCGCTGGGCAATGCGCTTGCAGGAGCCGGTGACTACCTGCTGCTGGGCAGGGTTGGGGTACAGGTCAATGACGCCGCTGACCACGTCCCCGGCGTCCAGCTCGTTGATGAGCTGGCAGGCGCGGTCCATGGCCTCCATGGCGGTCTTGACGGAAACGCCCTTCTCAAACCGGCCGGAGGACTCTGTGCGGATGCCCAGGGCGCGGCTGGTGACGCGGGTGGACGCCCGGTCGAACACCGCGCACTCGAACATCATGGTGTGGGTCTTTTCGGTGATTTCGCTCTCCTCGCCGCCCATGATGCCCGCCACGCAGGAGGGCTTGCTGGCGTCGCAGATCACCAGCTGGCCGGGGGTGAGGGCATGGGCCTTGCCGTCCAGGGTGGTGATGTGCTCGCCCTCCACGGCCCGGCGCACGATGATGTGATGGCCTTCCACCATGTCCAGGTCAAAGGCGTGCATGGGATGGCCGGTTTCCAGCATGACGAAGTTGGTGATATCCACCACGTTGTTGATGGAGCGCATGCCCGCCCCGTGCAGGTACTTGCGCAGCCACATGGGGGAGGGCCCCACCCGCACGTCCTTGATGACCCGGGCCACGTAGCGGGGGCACAGATCGGGGTCGCGGACCTCCACCTGCACATAGTCGTGGATGTCCCCGCCGCTCTCCTTCACGGTGATTTCCGGCTTGTGGAAGGTGGAGCCGCAGGCCACGGCGGTCTCCCGGGCCATGCCCCACACGCTCAGGCAGTCCGGGCGGTTGGCCAGCACCTCGAAATCCATCACCGTGTCGTCAATGCCCAGGATGGGCCGCACGTCCGCGCCCAGGGGATAATCCTCCTGGAAAATCAGCAGGCCCGCCGCGCCCACAGAGGGGTACAGCTCCACGGGCACGCCCAGCTCCTCGGAGGAGCAGAGCATGCCCTCGCTGGCCACGCCGCGCAGCTTGCCCTTCTTGATCTTCACGCCGCCGGGGAGCCGGGCGCCCACCTTGGCCACGGGCACCAGGATGCCCGCCTCGCAGTTGGGCGCGCCGCAGACGATCTGCAGGGGCTCGCCCTCGCCAATGTCCACGGTGGTTACGCGCAGATGGTCGCTGTCGGGATGGGGGACGCAGGTGAGCACCCGGCCCACCACCACGTTCTCCACCTCGGCGCCCAGGTTTTCATAGCCCTCCACGCCGTCGCCGCACATAATCATGCGGTCCATGTACGCCTGGGGCTCCAGGGAAATGGGGGTATAGGCCCCGATCCATTGCATGGGAATCTTCAATGTCAAACGCCTCCTTGCGGCAGTTACGGTTGTATTCTTGGATGAACGCGGGCCGCCGGCTTACCGGAACTGGCCCAGGAAGCGCAGGTCGCCCTCGTAGAGCAGGCGCATGTCGGGGATGCTGTAGCGCTGCATGGCGATGCGCTCCAGGCCGATGCCGAAGGCGAAGCCGGAGTACACGCTGCTGTCAATGCCGCACATCTCCAGCACCTTGGGGTTGACCATGCCGCCGCCCAGCACCTCGATCCAGCCGGTGCCCTTGCACACCCGGCAGCCCTTGCCGTGGCAGGCCGCGCAGGTGAGGTCCACCTCGGTGGAGGGCTCGGTGAAGGGGAAGAAGCTGGGGCGGAAGCGGGTGGTAATGCCCTTGCCGTACAGCCGCTCCGCAAAGGCGTTCAGGGTGCCCCGCAGGTCGGCCATGGTCACGTCCTTGTCCACAACCAGGCCCTCCATCTGATGGAACACGGGGCTGTGGGAGGCGTCCACCTCGTCGGCGCGGTACACCCGGCCGGGGCAGATCACGCGGATGGGGGGCTTGCGGGTGAGCATGGTGCGCGCCTGCATGGGGGAAGTATGGGTGCGCAACACCACGTTGTCATCAATATAGAAGGTATCCTGGGCATCCCGGGCGGGGTGGTTCTTGGGAATGTTCATCAGCTCGAAATTGTAGTGGTCCAGCTCCACCTCGGGGCCTTCCACCACCTCAAAGCCCATGCCCGTGAAGCAGTCCACCATCTCGTTCATGCACAGGGTGATGGGATGGGCGCTGCCGCGGGGAGGCAGGGCGCAGGGCTGGGTCACGTCGATGGCCTCCCGGCGCAGGGCCGCCTCCTGCTCAATGGCCTTGAACTCCCGCTGCTTTTCGTCCAGCAGGGCGGTGAATTCCTCCCGGGCCTGGTTAATCAGCTGACCCGCCTGGGGACGCTCCTCGGGGGAGAGCTGGCCCATGCCACGCAAAAGCGCCGTAAGTTCGCCTTTTTTCCCCAGCACCTTCACCCGCAGGTTTTCCAGGGCCTGGGTGCCGTCCAGGGCGCGCATTTCCTCGGTGACATGCGCCCGGATCTGGGCGATTTGTTCCTTCATATCCATGGATGTCCGCTCCTTCCTTTGTTACGGGCGGCGGCATAGAAAAAGCCTTCGTCCCCTTTGCATGGGACGAAGGCGTATTGCCGCGTGTTACCACCCAACTTCCGCACGGGAATCCACCCGGTGGATTCTGATGCGCTCGATGCCTTTCACGGGGCCGAAGCGTCGCCGCCTAATAGGCACATGCCTTTCAGCGGCGCAGCTCGGGAGGGAATTTCCTGCGCTCCGCCGGGCGGCTCGCACCAAGCGCCGCCCTCTCTTGGGGCCGGAGGGAAATGCAGGCGTTGTTCTCCGTCATCGCCTTTTATGGTATAGCGGGATTATAGCACGAACCCGCTCCCTTGTCAAAGGGTAAAAAGCGGTGCCTGGAGGGCCTGCTGCGGGTTTCACGCCAGCGTCCCGGCGTTGACTTTTGGCCGTGAACCCGGTATCATATCAGGAAGAGCGTTTGTTCCCCATCGAGGGAAAAGGACGCGGCTTGGACGAGGTGAAGGGCATGATCGTGTTAGGCATCGACCCCGGCTACGCGCTGATGGGCTGGGGCGTGGTGGAGTCTCGGGGGAGCGCCATGCGCCTGCTGGACTATGGCGTGGTGGAGACCAAGGCGGGAACCCCCGTGCAGGACCGCCTGCGCACCCTGCAGCAGGGCATTCGCCGCCTGGTGCAGCAGTACCACCCCGACGACGTGGCCTTTGAGGAGCTGTTCTTTGCCCGGAACGTGACCACCGCCCTGACCGTGGGCGCGGCCCGGGGCGCGGCCATCATCGCCGCGGCGGAGTACACGGAAAACCTTTACGAATATACCCCCATGCAGATCAAGCAGGCGCTCACCGGCTGGGGCAAGGCGGACAAAAAGCAGATCCAGCAGATGGTGAAGTTCCTTTTGCACCTGGAGGCCATTCCCCGCCCCGACGACGCCGCCGATGGCATCGCCGCGGCCATTACCCATATACAGGCCGGCGCGGCCAAGAGCCAGTTCAAAATGAAATGACGCCTGGAAAAAGGAGAAGGGCATGTACGCATTTATCGAAGGCAAGGTATGTGAAAAGAACGCCGGGGAACTGATCCTGCTGGCGGGGGGCGTGGGGTATCAGATCAACTGCTCCATGAACACCCTGGCCGCCGCCCCTGCCCTGGGGGAGACCATGCGCTGCTATACGTATCTCTCCGTGCGGGAGGACGCCATGGAACTGTTCGGCTTTGCCTCCCGGGAGGAAAAGCGCATGTTCCTCTCCCTCACGGGGGTTTCCGGGGTGGGGCCGAAAATGGCCCTGGCGCTCCTGGGCAGCATGCCCCTGAAGGAGCTGAACCTGGCTATCCTGCTGGGGGATGTCACCGCCCTGAGCCGCGCCCCGGGCATCGGCAAAAAGACCGCCCAGCGCATCGCCCTGGAGCTCAAGGACAAGGTGAGCCAGGAGGACGTGAGCGCTGTTTCCGTTGGCGGCGCGGCGCCGGTGCAGTCCATGGCTGCCGACTGCGTCACCGAGGCCCTGGAGGCCCTGCAGGCCCTGGGCTACACCCCCGCCGAGGCCCGCAACGCCGTGCAGAGCGTCCGCGACCAGAGCGACAAGACCGACGAACTGATTAAGCTGGCCCTGCGCAGCATGGCCGGAATGTGAGGCGACCCATGGCAGAAGATCGATTGATGACCGGCGGCTTCCGGGAGGAGGACAGCGCCGTGGAGCAGAGCCTCCGCCCTCACACCCTGCGGGAGTATGTGGGGCAGAAGGCGGTGAAGGACAGTCTGGGCATCTACATCCAGGCGGCGCTGACCCGGCACGACGCCCTGGACCATATGCTGCTCTATGGCCCGCCGGGCCTGGGCAAGACCACCCTGGCCTGCATTGTGGCCGCGGAGATGGGGCAGAACATCCGCATTACCTCCGGCCCGGCCATTGACCGGCCCGGGGATCTGGCCTCCATCCTCAGCAACCTGACGGCGGGGGACGTGCTGTTTATTGACGAGATCCACCGCCTTTCCCGGCAGGTGGAGGAGGTGCTCTATCCCGCCATGGAGGACTTTGCCATCGACATCATGATTGGCAAGGGCCCCACGGCCCGGTCCATTCGCGTGGATCTGCCGCACTTCACCCTGGTGGGGGCCACCACCCGGGCGGGGCAGCTTTCCGCGCCCCTGCGGGACCGCTTCGGCATGCTTTTCCGCCTGGAGCTGTATACCCCCGAGGAGCTGGCGCAGATCGTGGGCCGCAGCGCGGGCATCCTGGGGGTGAGCGCGGAGCGGGACGGCATCCTGGAAATCGCCAGCCGCAGCCGGGGCACGCCCCGCATTGCCAACCGCATGCTCAAGCGCGTGCGGGACTACGCCCAGGTGCGGGCGGAGGGCACCATCACCTACGAGGTGGCCCGGGACGCCCTGAACATGCTGGACGTGGACGAGCTGGGCCTGGATCGGGTGGACCGGAACATGCTGGCCACCATGATGGACAAGTTTGGCGGCGGCCCCGTGGGCCTGGATACCCTGGCCGCCACCACCGGGGAGGACGCCGTCACTATCGAAGACGTATACGAGCCCTACCTGATGCAGCTGGGCTTCCTGATGCGCACGCCCCGGGGGCGGGTGTGTACCCCCGCGGCTTACGAGCACATGCGGCGCACGCCTCCCGCGCCGCCAGCCGGGAACGACCATCCCGACCAGCTGCGGTTTGACCTTTGAGCGGGCGGGAATGCGTCCGCACCGAACCTATGAGGAATGGAGAAGCGCAACCCATGAAAACATCCGATTTTGACTATGTGCTCCCGGAGGAGCTGATTGCCCAGACCCCCATGGAGCCCCGGGATCACAGCCGGCTGATGGTGGTGCATCGGGGAACGGGAGCCATTGAGCATAAGCACTTTTACGATCTGCCCCAGTACCTGCGTCCCGGGGACGCCCTGGTCATCAACGAGACCAAGGTGATTCCCGCCCGGCTCCTGGGGGTGAAGGAGGACACCGGCGTACCCGTGGAGGTGCTGCTGTTGCGCCGGGAAAACGCCACGGACTGGGAAGCCCTGGTACGCCCGGGCCGCCGCCTGAAGCCCGGGGCAACCTGCGTTTTCGGGGATGGTCTGCTGCGCTGCGCGGTGCTGGAAAACGTGGCGGAGACCGGCGGGCGGCTGGTACGCTTCCAGTACGAGGGCGTGTTTGAGGAGCTGCTGGACCGCCTGGGCGAGATGCCCCTGCCCCCCTACATTCACGAAAAGCTCCAGGATCAGAGCCGTTACCAGACCGTGTATGCCAAGGCGGAGGGTTCCGCCGCCGCGCCCACGGCGGGGCTGCACTTCACCCCCGCGCTGCTGGAGCAGGTGCGGGCCATGGGCGTTACGGTGGTGCCCGTGCTGCTGCATGTGGGATTGGGGACCTTCCGCCCGGTGAAGGAGGAGGACGTGGACAAGCACGTCATGCACTCGGAGTACTACCAGGTAACCCGGGAGGCGGCGGACACCCTGAACCGCATCCGGCAGGCGGGTGGAAGGCTGATCTGCGTGGGCACCACCTCCGTGCGCACCATTGAGACCGTGGCCGACGATGGGGGAATTATTCATCCCGGTGCGGGGGAAACGGCTATTTTCATCAAGCCCGGTGTGAAGATCAAAGCGGTGGATGCGCTGATTACGAATTTCCATTTGCCGCAGAGCACCTTGCTGATGCTGGTGAGCACCTTCCTGGGCCGGGAGCAGGCCTTGGCGGCCTATGAGCTGGCGGTGAAGGAGAAGTACCGCTTCTTCAGCTTCGGGGATGCCATGTTCATCACCGGGGTGAAGGATTAACGGGAAAAGGAAGAATCTTTGGGAAGAATGGAACCCCTGGCTTCGGCGGCCTTTGGCCGCGGGGGCCGGGGGTTTTTTGTTGCGGATGCGCCATGCGGTGGAAGGAATATTTTTCGCCAGCGAAAGGGGCTCAGGGGGCGAGGGGGGAAGCCCCCTGGGCGCCTCCGCAGAGGCGAAAGTGTTTGTGATACGAGAGAGAAAGGCATTTTCCTGCCCTCTGCAAGGAAGCTGTTTTTTGCACAAATTTCTACTTGTAGCAAGGGGCCGAAGGTTTCCAAAGGACGAGC
>USCR01000032.1 GCA_900553295.1 uncultured Eubacteriales bacterium
CAGCTTCTTGATGGTGGGCAGCGCCGCCACAATCCGCTTATCGCTGGTGATCTTACCATCCTGCATGGGAACGTTAAAATCGCAGCGAACCAGAACCCGCTTGCCGGCAACCTGAATGTCATCAATCGTCTTCTTGGCCATGGTGCACACTCCTTTAATTTCTGTTACTTTTCTGTAAAAATCTATTGCCAACGGCCCGGCGCAATACACGCCGAGGACCGTGCAATCAACTGGAGGAATTCATCAGGCGCAGCATCTCCTGGGCGGCCCCCTCATCGGTAACAAGCATGGTGTGCCTGTACCGCTTTAGCACTGCCAGCATTGCCTGCGCTTTCCGGCGGCCTGCGGCCACCGCCACCATCTGGCATGTGGGCGACAGATGTGCCAGATCCACCCCTACGCTGGATGCAGAATACAGACATTCTCCTGCAGCGTCAAAATAGTAGCCAAAGGCCTCGGCCACTGCGCCCTTATCCAGCAGCTGCCTGAGCTGGGGCATGGACATCTGACGGTTACGGGCCATATCGTCCGTACGGCCAATCCCGTGCAGCAGCACGTCCGCACGCTGGAGCAGCTCCAGCGCTTCCTTGATTTCCGGCAGCTTGCACATCTCCTGCATGGCGGCCGCGTCCATATGATCCGGCAAATGCATCAGCCGATGGTGCCCGCCAATCTTGCGTGCGATCTCCGCCGCGAGGGTATTGGCCTGGGTCTCCACGGCGCGTCCCATGCCGCCCCGTGCAGGGACTACCATAACATTCATGGGCGTTGGAGACGACATAAAATGCGCCACCTGCGCCATGGTCGCACCGCCGGTCACCGCCAGCGTACTGCCGCTTTGCAAGAGGGAGCGTACCCGCTGCGCCGCAATGCGGCCTACATCCTGGAGCACCCGGGCATCCTGGTCAAAGTCACCTGCCGCCACACACACACGATTGATATGCAGCGCGGACGCCAGCTGCGTCTCCAAGGCGGTCAATCCCCGCATGGCCCGGCTAAACTCCCGGGCGCTGGGCAATATGCTCTCCGCCTTGGGCGTCAGCGTCATGCCTGCCGCGTCCAGATGAATGAAGCCCTCTTCCTTCAAGAAAGCGGCCACTGAACGGATCTCCCGCTCCGGGAGGTTAAGCCTGGCCGCCAGCTGACGCCTTCCCACTGGGGACAGTGCAGCAATCCGCTCCAGCACCAGGGCCCGGCGCGCCATCTCTGCAGCAAGATCCGGGCCGAGCTGCCGCATCAGTCCCAGGAAATCCTCCTGCATGCACTGCCTCCTCCCCTGTGGGCCGTCAACCGCCCCACTGGTCCATTTACGTCCCGATTATTTTACCATATTCAAGCAGGTTCCGCAAGACCCGTAACCGTGTTTGTGAAATTTCTGCTTTTCGGGTGTAGTTCCTGGAACCACCGCATAGGATGGTGCAGGGAGGTAGGAACATGGTACAGGTCAATTTGCGGCTCATGCTCCTTCTGGCGGCCATAGGCGCCGCTCTTTACGTGCTCAGCAGGTTCTATCGTCCAAACACTTGGGCGGCCCGCACCCTGGAAAGGCTGCTTTTGGGGCTTGCGCTGCTGCTTTGCTGGAACGGCGTATTTTCCGTGCAGCATTTGGGCGTCAACCTGCTTTCCATGTATACAGCAGGCGCACTGGGGCTACCAGGGGCATGCCTGCTGCTGGTGCTCCGCCTGCTTTAGACGGAAACGACCTCGGTATTTTCCACTGCTTCGTCCAGCAGCGTTTCCAGATCCAGGCGGCTCTCTCCCAGGTTAATCTTTTCCATTTTGGGATGCGTTGCCGGATGCCGGGGCGTAAAGACGGTGCAGCAATCCTCATAGGGCAGGGAGGATGTTTCAAAGGTGCCGATTTTTCGCGCCACTTCAATGATCTCCTCCTTATCTGACCCGATGAGCGGACGGAATACGGGCATGGATACCACGCTGTCCGTCACGTTCAGCGCCTCCATGGTCTGGCTGGCCACCTGGCCGATGCTTTCACCGGTAATCAGCGCCATGCTCTCTGTTTTGCGGGCAATGCGCTCGGCAATACGCATCATGCACCGGCGCATAATGAGCGTGGTATATTCCTCGGGGCACTTCTCGTGAATCTCCATCTGAATGCGCGTGAAGGGGACGATATGCACCCGAATGCCACAGCAGCTTTCAGAGAGAATTCGCGCCAGATCCAGCACCTTTTCCTTGGCGCGGTCGCTGGTGTAGGGGTAGCTGTGGAAATGCACCGCGTTGATCTTCACGCCACGCTTGGCAATCATCCACCCTGCCACAGGGCTGTCAATGCCGCCAGAGAGCAGCAGCGTGGCACGCCCGTTTGTACCCACAGGCATACCGCCCACCGCGGGAACCACCCGTACATACAGGTACGCCTTATCTCGGATTTCCACGTTCAGCCTGTGCTGCGGTTCATGCACGTCCACGCGAAGGTCGGGGTGATGTTCCAGAATATAGCCGCCCACTGCCCGGTTGATCTCTCCGCTGTCCATGGGATAGCGTTTATCGCTGCGGCGGGCATAAACCTTGAAGGTACCCGTCAGTCCCGCCATCATGGCACTGGCCTGGGCACAGATGGCCGCAAAGTCATCCTTTTCCATTTCCACGGCAGGGCATACGCTGTGTACGCCAAACACCTTGGTCACCCGACGGATGCATTCCTCCTGGTCCGTATAGTCACTGACGAACACCCGGCTGTCATGGAGCCATACCTGGCCCTCCACCGCCTGCACCGCATAGCGGATTTTCTTCACCAGTTCCTTCATGAAATACGGGCGATTCAGCCCCTTCAAAAAAATCTCGCCAAAGCGTACCAGCAGCAGTTCCCGCATGCTTTCCCTTCCTTTCTTACCGTCGGACAAACCGGCTCAGCAGCGTCCAGTGCGCCGCCAGGCGATCCGCGGTATACGTCATTTGCTCCTTGGTGAGCCCCGGACAAAGGCTGAAGCGCAGTGCGCTGTCAATGCGGTCCGTGGGCAGGCCCATGGCGGTCAATACGCCCGAGAGCTTCTGTTTCCGGCTGGCGCAGGCCGAGCCGCTGGACACATAAATGCCGTCCCCCTCCAGGGCAAAAAGCATGGTCTGGCTTCGCACCGGCGGGAAGGACACGTTCAAAATGTGCGGCGCGCAGGCAGGGTCATCCATGGCGGGGCCGTTGAGGCATGCGCCTGGAATCCGCTGCTGGATAAGCGTCCAGAGCAGCCGCTTGTTCGCCATCATCTCCGCAGGCGCTCCCTGCGGATAGGCACGCACTGCCTCTCCCATGCCCAGGATGCCAGGGGTGTTCTCCGTGCCGGAGCGCAGGCCTTCCTCCTGCCCGCCGCCATACAGCAGCGGCGAGACGCGGAAATCCTTGTGAAAAATAAGCCCGCCAATCCCCTTGGGACCGTGAATCTTATGGGCGCTGAAGGCGTAGGACTGAATCCGCAGCCCCCGAAAATCCAAGGGCACGCGCAGAAATCCCTGTACCCCATCCACATGGATGGCTGCCTGCGGACAGCGCCCGTCGCGCAGGCGAACAATCTCCTCCAGGGGCTGTATGGCGCCGGATTCGTTGTTCACCTGCATGCAGCAGATCATGCGTACGTTTTCATCCAGGTGCGCCGCAAGCCAGTCCAGGTCCGCAGTGCCTTGCCGCGTGACCGGAATTTCCTCCACCCGATGTCCCAGGCGGCGGATCTCCTCTTCGCAGGCCAATACCGCGGGATGCTCCACGCACAGGATCAGCACACGGCCGGGTTGCTTGACCGTGCGCAAATGGCCAATGATGGCCAGATTATCGGCTTCCGTGCCTCCAGAGGTGAAAACCATGCGGTGGCCCTGGGCGTTAACCGCTTTCAGGCAGTCTGTGCGCACGGCCGTTACGCGCTTTTCCGCCTCCATGGCAGGCTTATAGAGTGCGGAGGGATTATACCACCCCGTTTCCATGGCTTCACGCATAACAGCGACCACCCGCGGAAAAGGCTGGGTGGTCGCGCTGTTGTCCAGATAAACTTGCATTGCTTTACTCCTGATAAGCGCCATGCGGCAGATATTGCTTGATATAGCTTACCATTTCCTCGCTGGGTTCCAGAATAATGATACGCTTATTATTCTCCTTTTGAAAATAGAAGAAATACAGCTCGCTTCCACGGTTGAGGAACCAATTGTTTTTCTTCACGTCCGGCATGGTAATATAGCGCTGAAAAGACTTGCCGTTCACCGGGCCAAAGGCTTCCACGTTACGCACCTTCAGGCTGCCCAGGCTCTTGCGCTTCTGATTGTTGAACACCATGGCAAAGTCCAGATCGCCATTGGTAAAGGTGTATTCATATTCCGTGCGCAGGCGGTCCCGGAACAGGAACAGCGCCACCGCAATGCCGGCATTGAGCAGCACGATAATCAGCGCAGGCACAGAGAACGCGTAGAAAAGCATTTGCAGCATCATCACCGCATACAGCGCAGTAAGGATCATCACCACCATGGACAGCACAAAAAGGATTTCATTCACTGTACGGTTTTTCTTGACCACGATTTCTTCCAGAAAACGATCCATAGATTACACCCTCCACTTTCATCGGTATTACCAGATGAGAAAACCAGCCGTAGTCGCTATGCCGATAATCACCCCGCCCAATACCTCCAGGGGCGTATGGCCAATCAGCTCCTTCAGGTCGTCGTCAGAAATGGGCTTGCCATTGACAAAAACATTTCTGAGAATCGCGTTGATTACCTGCGCCTGGGTTCCCGTTTCCCGCCGCACGCCCATGGCGTCGTACATCACGATAGCCGCCAGGGTAAAAGCAATGGCAAACGCCACGGACTGGAACCCCGCGTCAAACCCGGTCATCAGCGTCAACGCCACCACAAAGGATGTATGCGAGGACGGCATGCCACCTGAGCCGAAAAAGCGCCGCCAGTTCAGCTCCTTTTCCACCAGCAGGTAGGTGGGAATCTTCAACACCTGCGCAATGAACCAGGATACCAACGAACAGATCAGCACTTCATTTTGCAATAGCTCTGACAGGTTGTGCAATCTCTTCCCTCCTCCACCATGCGTATCCTGCGCCTTATTGTACCCTTGTCAGGGTACTTTGCGCAAGGGCTTTGAGAAAATTCCCTTGATCGCCGAACATATGCAGCGCCGCCATAGCCTTGTGTATGTGATCCGCGGCGTCCTGCCGTGTACGCTCCACACCCACGCAGGCAGGCCACGTCAGTTTTCCCTGTGCCGCGTCCATGCCGGTATTTTTCCCCAACTGGGCCGGGTCCCCTTCCAGATCCAGCAAATCATCCACCATTTGAAAGGCAATACCCAGATGAAAGCCATACTCACGCCCCGCCGCCAATGCCGCATCGCTCGCCCCGGCCAGCGTCAGTCCGGCCTCCAGGGGCGCGGTAAGCAGGTCGGCAGTCTTGTGCGCATGGATGTAGCTTACCTTTTCCAGGGACGGCGCCGTACCTTCCAGGGTGACATCCAGGGTTTGTCCGGCAATCATGCCGGTCACACCGGCCCGCCGGGCGATGATCTCCGCCGCACGGAGCCCCGCCAGGCTCCCCGCGGACGCAGCCTCCCGCAGCATGAGTTCAAAGGCGGCATTCAGCAGCCCGTCTCCCGCCAGGATCGCCACCGCTTCCCCAAAGCGCACATGGTTGGTGGGCTTGCCCCGGCGCAGGGTATCGTTATCCATGGCCGGCAAATCGTCGTGAATCAGGCTATAGGTATGAATCATTTCCAGGGCGCAGGCATAGGGCAGCGCAGGGGTTATATCCTCCTGCAGCAGACCATAGGCAGCCAGCAGCAGCACAGGCCGCAGCCGCTTGCCTCCCGCTTCCAGGGAATAAAGCATAGATTCGCGCAGCGTAGCAGGGATTTCCCCCAAGCTATCCACGTAGGCAGACAAGTGCTCGTTGACCATCCGTTCCAGGATTTCGTACGTCATGTTTCCTCCTCGGGGATGTTTTCTCCCCCCAGTACGGTCATGCGCTGCTTCATGCCTGCCAGCTCTTTTTCCATGCCCGCAATGAGCTTCAGCCCAGCCTCATAGTCTTTTAGCGCTTCCTCAATGGGCTGCCCACCGGCTTCCATGCGCTCCAGGACAGCTTCCACCTGGGCCAGTTCTTCCTCAAAGGTTGCCTTCTTTTTGGCCGCCATGTTCCTTCTCCCTTTCCACGCGCACGCCGACCGCGCCATCATAAAAGCGTAGGGTCAGCGACTGCGCCTTGCTTGCCGCCTGTGCGGAGGTCACGGGCGAGCGTCCGCGCATCACCAGCGCGTAGCCACGTCCCAGCACCGCCATGGGTCCCAGGGCTTCCAGTTTTGCCTTTTGCCGCGCCACATCCGCAGCGGCTTCATCCATGCGCCGGAGCATAGCGGTACGAATACCGGCCTTCAGCGTTGCCAGGGCATGCTCCTGCGCCGCCAGGCGCTGCACGGGATGGCACGCCGTTAGGCGCGTGCGTAAGGTACCCAATAGCTGTTGCCGCAGCAGTACCTGCTGCAAGAAAAGCTGCCCCAACTGGCGCCGCAACGCCTCCAACCGTGCCAGAAGCTCCGCCCTGTCCTGCACCGCCAGTTCCGCCGCCATGGAGGGCGTAGCCGCCCGGGCATCCGCCGCGAAGTCCGCCAAAGTAACGTCTGTTTCATGGCCCACCGCGGAAATCACCGGCACGGGACTTTCCGCAATGGCGCGCACCACGCATTCCTCGTTAAATGCCCACAGATCCTCCAGGGAGCCGCCGCCGCGCCCGGTGATGATTACATCAATGCCCGGCAGTTTTCCCGCCTGACGGATTGCCGCGGCGATTTCCTCCGCCGCGCCATCCCCTTGTACCCGAACAGGCAGCAGCGTCAGCGGAATGGCGGGATTGCGCCTGGCGGACACCGTGCGTATATCGTGCAACACCGCTCCGGTGGGCGAAGTAACAATGGCAATCCCTCGGGGCACAAGAGGCAAAGGCCGCTTTTTCCCGGCATCAAACAAGCCTTCGCGGGCTAAACGTGCCTTGCGTTCCTCAAACTGCGCGTAAAGCGAACCCAAACCGTCCGGGCGCATGGCCTGCACATAGAGCTGGTAGGCGCCCCCTTGTACATACAGGCTTACGCTGCCGGATACAATTACCGCCATGCCGTCCGCGGGGCGGAGGGAAACGCCCATGTTGTACTGGCGGAACATCACGCAGTTAATCCGGCTCTGCGCGTCCTTCAAGGTAAAGTACCAGTGGCCGGAGCTATGCCGTTTGAAATTGCTGATTTCTCCCCGCAGGCGCAGGCCCTGCAGCATGGGGTCGGCCGCCAGGGAACGGCGCACATACTCGTTCAGGTCGCTTACGGAGAGGACCCAGTCCTGTTCCATCATCCCACCGTTCTTTCAGCGGCCTCAATGGTGTTCTCCAGCAGCATGGTAATGGTCATACGGCCAACGCCGCCGGGCACAGGCGTAATCCAGGAGGCAACTTCCTTCACCGCGTCAAAGTCCACATCCCCCACCACCTTGCCATCCACACGGTTGATGCCCACATCGATGACAATCGCACCCGGCTTGACCATGTCCGCAGTAATGAAGCGCGGTTTGCCCACGGCCGCCACCAGGACATCCGCCCGGCGGGTATGTTCCGCCAGGTGTTGCGTGCGGGAATGGCACATGGTCACCGTGGCGTTTTGCTGCAAAAGCAGCATGGCCATGGGTTTCCCCACAATGTTGCTGCGGCCCACCACCACGGCTTCCTTACCGGACAGATCTATACCAGTACGGCGAATCATCTCCATGGCGCCCTTGGGCGTGCACGCCACAACGCCCTTCTGGCCGGTGAACAGCTTGCCTGCATTGACCACATGGAATCCATCCACATCCTTTTCCGGCGCAATGCGGGCTAAGGCCGCCGCCTCGTCCAATCCTGCGGGCAGAGGCAGCTGCACCAGGATGCCGTGGATGGCCGCGTCGCCGTTCAGCTGGTCAATCTGCGTTTCCAGCTCCTGCTGGGTGGTCGTTTCCGGCAGGCGGATGGTAACCGAGTGCATGCCCACCTGCGCACAGCCCAACCCTTTGTTTTTTACATATATCTGGCTGGCGGGATCTTCCCCCACCAGGATCACCGCAAGTCCTGGCGTAACGCCGCGCGCTTTGAGATTTTCCACCCGAAGGGCCAACTTTTCCCGCAGTTCGTTGGACATGGTTTTTCCGTCCAGCAGTTGTGCAGCCATGGCTGTTCATCCTCCTTGCGTTTGCTCTTGAACACTGTTTTTTGCGCACAGCAGCTTTGCACCAATTCGCGCGGCGCCCACCGCGTTATCCCCGCTGTATTCCGGCCGGCCAAAATGCAGGCATAAGGAGCGGTCCTGCTTTGCTACCCTGGCAGTAACCAGCTCGCGGAAAAGTGCAGATGATGCCACACCCCCTGCCAGGAGCACTTGATGCAGGCCCGTTTTTCTGGCGCCCGCCAGCACCATACGCGCCACCGTGCGCGCCAGCAGGTCATAGGCTTCCCGGGCAATGTGCTCCGCCGGCATTTCACCGGCGGTGATCCAGCGCTGGAGTTGCGTCTCCGCGCCGGATAAGTGGCAATACAGCCCACCCTGCTCCATGCTCACCGGAAGCCGCGCCTGGGATGTTCCCCGGACGGCCAGCTCCTCCAAGTGCGGCCCCGCCGGGAAAGGAAGGCCCAGAGCAACGCCCACGCGGTCCACCAATTGACCCGCATGCAGGTCCAGGCTGCCCCCCAGCAGGGTAATTCTTTCTCCGTCATAAGCCAATAGTTCCGTGGTGCCGCCGGAAAGATGCAGCGCCAGCAGCGCCCCCGGCTCAACCCCGGAATCCACCAGCGCCGCCTCCAAGTGACCCCGCTGATGATTGGAAGCAAAGCAAGGGACACCCAGCAGCGCGGCCACGCCGCGCGCCTGGGCATCCCCCGCTTGAAATACCGGCATATAGGACCCCTGCTCATCCCGGGGTTGTGTCGAAGCGCACACCGCTGCAATAGTGCAGCCGCGGATGCGCTGAGCCAATTCCTCCATAAGCACCGGTAACTGACGCACATGGATAAACACGGCCTCGCTCTGCCGCAGGCCGCGCTCCCCGCTGGGAACGGGCAGCAGGCGGCGGCAGCTGGCAACCGGCCGGCCAGCCAGGTCCACCGCCGCCACCGAAGTGGTATAGCAGCTGGTGTCAAAGCCCAGCACCACGGCTTCCCCGTTCATTCTGCCGCCTCTTTATTCCGCAGGATTGTACCCAGCACGCCGTTGATAAACCGGCCACTGGTGGGCTCGGAGTACCGGTTGGCCAATTCCACCGCTTCATTGATGGCAACGCTTCCCGGTACATCGTCTTCATATAATATCTCGTACGCAGCCAAGCGCAGAATCGTCAAATCCACCATGGGCATCCGGTCCAGCGTCCAGTCCACGCTGGCAGCCGAAATTTTTTCATCCAGCTCCTGTAAGTGCGCCATCACGCCGTCCAGCACTCGGGCGATATATGCCCGATCCCCTTCGCCTGGCTCGGAAGGGCGGACCTCATCCACCCCGGGAACACCGTCCCGGCGAAGCTGGTCATAAACCATTTGCAGGGTTTCCTCTCCACCTTCGCCTCCGGCAAGGTGTTCATAAATCATTTGCATAACCGCCGCCCGTGCAGTAACTCGCGCCATGGTTTACACATCCGTTCCTTTGTTTTTATGCCTTGGGTGGAAACAATTTGTTGATTACGCGCTTGCAAAAGGCGCTCTTGTCCTTCACCGCGCCCAGGAAAACACCCAGCGCGCACATCAGCGCCACCAGCACGGTTTCCCAGAAGCCAATGGTCAGCAACAGCACTGCCACCACAATGCCGATCACGCCGCAAAATGCGCCGCAGGCAGGTGTCCCCCATGTAGTCATTTCCCGCAGCAGATCATTGAGCGACTTCATGCTGTTCCTCCTCTTTCTCTTCGGGAAGTTGGGTGGGGAAGCCGTTTTCCAGCGGCTGCACAGGCGTGGGGGTAGCCTCAGGTTCCTCCGAAGCCTCGTCCGCATGCGGGTCGTCGGTTGCCTCCACTTCTTGTGTATCCGGGACGGCAGGGTTCTCCTGCGTAGGCTCTGCGGAAATTTCCGTTTCCGCTTCCGGCGCCTGGGCAGAGGGTTTCTCGGACTCCGCCGTTGTTTCCGCGTCCGTTGCCTTGGGCGGAACAGGCACATTCATGGGCTGCTCCTCCCGGCCAAAGATGCGCTGATGCAGTGGCCGCTTTGCCGCCGGATTCGCCTCCGGAGGCACCAGCGTTACCGGGCTGTTCACGGAAGCAGGCTCCTGGGTTGTGGTGGCCAGCTTTTCAGTTACAGGCGTAGCCAGCAGATCCGGCACAGCAAAGGGAGAGGCCTTCAGGTTTGCCGAGGCAGTCTCCACCTGCACCTTGACTTCCCGCACATCTACGCCGGAGCAAGCCGTGACATATTGCTTGATCTGCTTTTGCAATGCGCTAACCACCAGCGGAATCGACACGCCGCTGGCCAGGCCGATACGCAGCTTGATTACCAGTCCATCCCGGCTGTTTTCCAGGCCGGTGGACATCACATGCAATTCCTCATGCTTATCGATGCACTTCTGTACCAGATTTTCGATGGCCTTGATGGAGATGCTCAGCTCCCCACCTTCCGTGCGCTGCACCACAAAGCCGCGCTTTCCCTTATAGCGGCGGAACATCATGCACACGCAGTACACGCCCAGCAGCACCAGAACAGCTGCCGCCACAATCACCACGGTAAGGCTTTCGAAAAGCATATCGGCAAGGGTATCAAACACCGGCACGTCAAAGAAGCGCTCGGCGATCACCCCTGCGCCCGTGAAAAGCAATACAATGCCCGCAAAAAAAACCAGAATCCGATCCAGAACACGTATCTTCATGGCTGCCCTCCCTGGTCCCAGGCATGCGTTTACTCCTGGGGTTTCTCCGTGGATTGCTTCGTCTCAGGCGTCGCAGGGGGATCAGGCATGAGTACCGGTTTGGCTGCCTTTTCGCCCGCCTCCAGCTTCACCTGTTTCCCCGCTTCCAGGGCGTTGTTCTCTTTTTCAAAGCTCACGCCTTGCACATGCACGTCCACGCGCACCACATGCAGACCCGTCATGGTTTCAATGGCTTTGCGGACATTCTCCTGGGCGTCCTGAGCGGCCTTTTGGATGGGCGTGCCGTATTCCACAACGATATACAGGTCAACGCTGGCCTCTTCCGTGCCGATCTCCACCTTCACGCCCTTGGTGATGTTCTTGTTGCGGCCCAGAATATCAATGCCGCTCACCGAACACATACCGGCAATGCCTTCCACCTCGCCTGCGGCGACACCAGCAATAATGGCGACCACCTCATTGGCGTAGGTAATGGTGTTTCCCTGTTCCATATCATTCTCCACCGCCTGGGGCAGATTGTCCTTCTTACTTGCCATTTTTGCACACCTCCTTGGGTTTCTGACTTAGTATAACAGATTTTGGAGCGCTTGACAACAATGCAGCCTGTCAAAAAAGGTTTTCCCTGGGACGATGCCCAGGGAAAGTCTTATTCCTGAGCCGCTTTTTCCTCCACCAACGCGATATGCAGTTCATCCAGCTGCTTTTGCTCAACCCGTCCGGGAGCGCCCATCATCAGATCCTGCGCGTTTTTGTTCATGGGGAAAGGAATAACTTCGCGAATGCTTTCCTCATTGGCCAGGAGCATCACCATGCGGTCCACGCCGGGGGCGATGCCCGCGTGGGGCGGCGCGCCGTAGCAGAAGGCGTTGTACATGGCGGGGAACTTGGCCTTCACGTCCTCTTCTCCCAGGCCCACCAGCTCAAAGGCCTTCACCATGATCTCCGGGTCGTGGTTCCGCACCGCGCCGGAGGACAGCTCCACGCCATTGCATACCAGGTCATACTGGTAGGCGGTAATGGTCAGGGGATCGATTTCCCCAGCGGCGGCCTTGTTCAGGATTTCCAGTCCGCCATTGGGCATGGAGAAGGGGTTGTGGCAGAATTCCAGCTCTCCGCTTTCCTCGCCGATTTCGTACATGGGGAAGTCCACAATCCAGCAGAATTCGTAGCGCTCCCGGTCCATATGCTGGGGGCACAGCTCGCCCAGCAAGCGGCGGAGCACGCCGGCGGTTTTCTGCGCGGCCAGGTTTTTCCCGCAGCTCAAGGCTACAAAGGTATTGGGTTCCAGCTTCATCCGGTCGATCACCGCCTGCTTCTTCTCCTGGAGGAACTTGGCAATACCGCCAGAGATTTCCCCCTTCTCATCCAGCTTGAACCAATACGCTTTATTGCCGGAAATCACTTCCGCGTCGGCGCAGAGCTTGTCAATCTGCTTGCGCGTTGCGGTAAAGCCGCTCACCGCCACCGCCTTGATCCGCTGGCCGGCAAAGAGGCCAAAGCCGCAGTCCTCCAGCAGCTCCGTGACATCCTGGCAGGTAAGGTCAATGCGCAGGTCGGGCTTGTCCGAGCCATAGCGCTCCATGGCCTCCAGGTATGGAATCCGCTGGAAGGGCGCGGTGGAGGCCACGGAATACGTGCCATACTTGGCAAAGATGGGCGGCAGAACATCCTCCAGCACCGCAAAAACATCTTCCTGGGAAGCAAAGGCCATTTCCATATCCAGCTGATAGAATTCGCCGGGGCTGCGGTCCCCACGGGCATCCTCGTCCCGGAAGCAGGGAGCAATCTGGAAATAGCGGTCAAAGCCGGAAGTCATCAGCAGCTGCTTGAACTGCTGAGGTGCCTGGGGCAGCGCGTAGAACATGCCGGGATGCTTCCGGGCAGGCACCAGGTAATCGCGGGCACCCTCGGGAGAAGAGGCCGTCAAAATGGGCGTGGTAATCTCCAGGAAATCATGATCGGCCATGGCGCTGCGCAACGCGGAAACCACCTTGCTGCGCAGGACGATGTTTTTCTTCACCTCAGGATTGCGCAGATCCAGATAGCGGTACTTCAGCCGCAGGGACTCATCGGCTTCCCGGCTGTAGTTAATCTGGAAAGGCAGCGCGTTATACCGGCAGCGGCCCAGTACTTCAATGGCATCCGGTACCACTTCCACCTCGCCGGTGGGCATATTGGGGTTTTTGCTGGAGCGCTCCCGCACCGTTCCGTGAACGCACAGCACGCTCTCCTTATTCAGCCCGGCCACCTTCTGCAGCATTGCTTCGGATTCCAGCACCACCTGCGTGGTGCCATAGAAGTCCCGCAGCACCAGAAAAGCCAGGCTGCCGCTAACCTCCCGCAGGTTTTCCATCCAACCGCAGAGCTGCACGCACTCTCCCGTGTTGCTTCCACGCAGTTCTCCGCAGGTATGGGTCCGATTCTGTGTCATGTGTCTCGCTCCTCATACATCATAGCTTGATTCTGGTATAGTATTTTTCTCCGTCCTGGTGGTGTATGTATGCCCCGTTTTTTAGCTGCGCCCGCAGGGAAGCCAGGTTTTCCTTGCCAACGGAAAGATAAAGTTCGTTCTCCGGCACCATTTCCCGGGCTTTCTGAATGGCCAGGGCCAGTCCGCGGGTGGCATAGCCCCTGCCACGGCAGGTGCGCCGTACACCGTATCCCATATGGCCCGAACCCTTTCGGAGCGCATCGTTCAGAAAATGCCGCACCTTGAAAAGCGCCACGGGCGTATCTCCCTCCCAGAGAAAGAAATACGTCTCCGGCACGCGGCCGGGTAGGAGATCCCGCCCCTGTGCACAGCGTAGCCGGCGTGGTATTTCTTCTTCCACAAAGCATTCAAAGGGGATGCCGTAAGCTTCGTTTGTAAATCCGTTTTCGCCAGGCAGATCCTGCAGGCAGGCATATTCCGCCGCCGCGTCCTCCGGGTTCATGGCTTTCAAGTACAGCATAGGGGGTCCTTTCCCACTTACCGGCACAGCATTTCATGGATGGCTTCTGCCACCTCGGCCATGGGAGCAATCCGCTCCTGACGGGTATTCATATCCCGCAGCTTCACCACGCCCTGAGCCAGCTCCTCTTCGCCCAGGGTAGCGGTGAGGGGCGCGCCGGTTTTATTGGCAAACTTGAACTGCGCCTTCAGGCTACGGCCACAGTGATCCATGTCCGCCTTAATGCCCGCCGCGCGCAGCTCCTCCACCAGGCGGAAAGCCGCCAGCTTGGCCTGGCCCATATAGGTCACGAACACATCCAGCGTGTCGGGGCAGGGCAGCTGCACCCCTTCGCTGTCCAGCAGCATCAGCAAGCGCTCTATGCCCATGCCGAAGCCCGCCGCAGGAATGGACGGCCCGCCCAGCTCCTCCACCAGATTGTCATAGCGGCCGCCGCCGCAAACCGTAAGGTTGTCCTCGGGTGTCTGAGTAATCAGCTCGAACACCGTCTTGGTATAATAATCCAGGCCACGGACAATGCGGCTATCCACCACATAGGGAATACCGGCCGCTTGCAGGCATTCCTGGAGCTGCGCAAAGTGATCTGCGCAATCGTCGCAGAGGAGATCCAGGATGGAAGGCGCGTTCTGTACCAGCTCCTGGCAGTGCTTTTCCTTGCAATCCAGCACACGCAGGGGATTGCGTTCAAAGCGCGTGCGGCAGGTCGGGCACAGCTCGTCGATGCGGTCCGCCAAGAATTCCTTGAGGCGAGCGTGATACTTGGGCCGGCAGTTGGGACAGCCAATGGAGTTGATCTTCACCGCCAGATTCTTCACGCCCAGGCTGCTCACCAGCCGGTAGGCCAGCAAAATCAGTTCCGCGTCGGTGGTGGCGTCCTGCGCCCCGAAGCATTCCAGGCCAAACTGATGATGTTCCCGCAGGCGTCCGCTCTGGGGGGCCTCATAACGGAAAATAGGCGAATTCACATAATACATCTTGCAGGGCAGGGCTTCGGCATACAGGTTGCTTTCCAGGAAAGCGCGAACAGCCCCGGCCGTACCCTCCGGCTTCAGGGTCAGGGAGCGGTCGCCCTTATCCTTGAAGGTATACATTTCCTTTTGTACAATATCAGTGGTGTCGCCCACGCCCCGGGCAAACAGCTCCGTATGCTCGAATACCGGTGTGCGCACCTCGCGATAACCCGCCAGCGCCGCAGCCTTACGCATCTTTGCCTCTACCACCTGCCAGCGGTAGCTATCCTGTGGAAGCACATCCTTGGTGCCCCGGGGTGCCTGTATGAACATCATCCACGTCCTCCTTCGCCGCCGCACCGCAATGATATAAAAAAGCCCCACGCACTCCGTGCATGGGGCGAATTTACATCGCGGTGCCACCCATCTTCATGCCACTAACGGCATCTTTGCTTTCCTCTGTAACGTGAGGAGATACGTCCCGCTTTCGCGGAAAGGCTCCGAGGTGTCTCCGGGATTTGCCGCCAGAGGATTTTCAGCCAAGCTCCCCTTCTCTTTGGGCCGCATCCACCCGCTCTTCTCTTCACAGCCAACCTTATTATAAAATCCTTTTTCCGGATTGTCAACGCATAAATTCCCATGCAAAGGCCCTCTGCGCTCCAGCAAATTTTCGACAGAAAAATGCGGCATGTCACTTTACAAAGCCCTGGTGCTGTGCTATACTAACCGCCGGAAATGAAAGCAACCCTTTAAGGTCAGTCCTGCGAGGCTGGGAAGGTGTAAGCGTTGTTCCGTTGCTACGCATGCGTAAAGCTGCCTCTCCCCGCACTCGGGAAGAGGCTTTTGTTTTGGCCGTGCATGCGCACGGGAAAGGAGCGACAGCAATGATCGGTGCAGGTATTCCCAAGGCTCAACTGATGGACAGCGACACCATGTCCCGGGTATTGACCCGTATGGCCCATGAAATCATGGAACGCGCGGATGATTTGCAGGATCTCATCCTGGTAGGTATTCGCCGCCGTGGCGTTCCGCTGGCCCAGCGCTTGGCCGACGTTATCGAAAAGGTGGAGGGCGTGCGTGTGCCCGTGGGCGAGCTGGACATCACCTTATACCGGGATGATCTCTCCCGGCTGTATGACCAGCCCCAGGTGGACGCCACCCGCCTGGACCTGCCCGTTACCGGTAAAACGGTCATTCTGGTGGACGATGTGCTCTACACCGGCCGCACCGCCCGCGCGGCCATGGACGCGGTGATGGACCGGGGCCGTCCGGCAAAGATCCGCCTGGCAGTGCTCATTGACCGCGGACACCGGGAGCTGCCCATTCGGGCCGACTATGTGGGCAAGAATGTGCCCACCGCCCAAAGCGAGAAGATCGGCGTACAGATGATGGAAATCGACGGCGGCGACGGCGTGGCCCTCTACGACGCGGGCCGGTAAAAGGTGATTACCGGAGTCATGCTCCGGCTGTCATATAGGCTCTATCATTTCAAGCAAGGGAAGGGAGATTTTTTACCTATGACAAAGTCTGAGTTGGCTCCCGGTAAAATGTTGCTGCTTGGCTTCCAGCATGTGTTCGCCATGTTTGGCGCAACGGTGCTGGTACCCACGTTGACCGGCCTGAGCGTAAGCTCCACGCTGCTGTTTGCGGGCCTGGGTACCCTATTGTTCCATCTGATTACCAAGAGAAAGGTTCCGGCGTTCCTGGGTTCCTCCTTCGCCTTCCTGGGTGGTTACTCGGCCGTGAAGAGTCTGGTGGTTGACAGCGGCACGGGCGCGAACTGGATTCCCTACGCCGGCGTGGGCGTGGCTTGCGCCGGGTTGCTGTATGTGATCGTTTCCCAGCTGTTCCGCCTCTTTGGCGCCGGGAAGGTCATGCGCTACTTCCCGCCGGTGGTAACCGGCCCCATTATCATCTGCATTGGTATCACCCTGGCCAACAGCGCCGTGAACAACTGTGCCAACAACTGGTGGATTGCCATGCTGGCGGTGGTGATTGTGGTGGTGTTCAACATCTGGGGCAAGGGCATGCTGAAGATCATCCCGATTCTGCTGGGCGTTGTGGGTTCCTATCTGGTAGCCGCGCTGTGCGGCCAGGTGGACTTTACCCCCGTAGCCGAAGCTGCCTGGATCGGCCTGCCCTTTACCTGGTCTGACACCGTGTTCAGCCTGGCCGGTAATGTGGACACTTCCCTGCTTGCTTCTGCCATCGCCATGATGATGCCCATCGCGCTGGCCACCATGATGGAGCACATCGGCGATATGTGCGCCATCTCCTCCACCGTGGAAAAGAACTTCATTCAGGACCCGGGCCTGCACCGCTCCCTGCTGGGTGACGGTTTGGCAACCTCTCTGGCGGCCATCTTCGGCGCGCCGGCCAACACCACTTATGGCGAAAACACCGGCGTTCTGGCCCTGACCAAGGTTTACGATCCCCGCGTGGTGCGCCTGGCAGCCGTGATCGCCGTGCTGTTCTCCTTCTCTCCCAAGTTTGCCGCGCTGGTCTCCTGCATGCCCACGGCAACCATCGGCGGCGTGAGCCTGATTCTCTACGGCATGATCTCCGCGGTGGGCGTACGCAACATTGTGGAAAACCAGGTGGACTTCACCAAGAGCCGCAACGTCATTATTTCCGCGCTGATTATGTCCCTGGCCCTGGGCATCAACTTCTCCACCGCGGGCGCCATTGCCTTCCAGGTGGGCGGCATCGACATCAGCCTCTCCGGCCTGGCCATTGCCTCTCTGGTGGGTATCATACTCAATGCCATCCTGCCGGGTAACGACTATGTGTTCGGCCAGAATAGCCAGGGTGACACCTCCGTGAACTTCAAGGTGTAACAAGCCTGGGTTCTGTTTCCCATCCCGACGGAGCAGCTTTCGCCGCATGCGGAATCTGCTCCGTTTTCTTCATTCTATATACTGAGGTGCATACGCCATGCGCTTTATCAAGCAGCTGTTGATCATTCTCGGTGTAACCTTTGCGGGCGAAGCGCTGCATTTCCTGCTTCCCCTGCCCGTGCCCGCCAGCATTTATGGACTGGTGCTGATGCTGCTATGCTTGTGCTTCAAAGTCTTTCCCTTGCGCGCTGTGGAAGAGACCGGTGATTTTCTCATCGACTTGATGCCCGCGCTGTTTGTCCCCGCAACCGTGGGTGTCATGGCCGCCTGGGATGTGCTGCAGCCGGTACTGTTGCAGGTAGCGCTGATTACCTTCCTGTCGCTCATCGTTGTGATGGCGGTATCCGGCCGGGTAACACAATGGGCACTACGACGGGAAGCAAAACATCATCAGGAGGAGAAGCACCATGCTTGAACTGCTAACCGGCTCCGTTTACTTTGGCGTACTGCTTAGCCTGGGCACATTTGCATTGGGGCTGTGGTTGAAGAGAAAGTTTCATGCTCCCCTGTTCAATCCCCTGCTGGTTTCCGTTGTGCTGACCATTTTGGTTTTGCTCGTCCTTGGCATGGATTATGACACCTACTACGCAGGGGCGCACTATATCAATTATCTGTTAACCCCTGCCACGGTGTGCCTTGCCATTCCGCTCTACCGGCAATTATCGCTCTTGAAGAAAAACTGGAAGGCCATCGCGGCGGGCATTGCCAGTGGGGTGCTCACCAGCCTGGTGTGCGTGCTGGTGCTGTCGGCGCTTCTGGGGCTGGACCATCAAATGTACGTTACCCTGCTGCCCAAATCCATTACGTCTGCCATTGGCATGGGCGTAACGGAGGAATTGGGCGGAGTGCCCACCATTACGGTGGCGGTCATCATTGTTACGGGCATCCTGGGGGCCATGGTATCCGACGGGCTATACAGGCTCTTGCGGATTACTGAGCCCATAGCCAAGGGCATTGGGCTGGGGACCTCGGCGCACGCCATGGGCACCACCAAGGCCTTGGAAATGGGCGAGATTGAAGGCGCCATGAGCAGCTTGTCCATTGCCGTTGCCGGGTTGCTCACGGTGGTGGGCGCTTCTGTATTTTCCATGTTTTATTAAAAAAGGGAACTCCGGGCCCTGCTTGGACGGCATAGGCCCGGACTTCCTTTTTTATGATTGGAAATTATTTTGCCCGCATGGCACGCATGGCATTCAGGATGGCCAGGAAGGAAACCCCAACATCCGCGAAAACCGCCAGCCACATATTGGCCAGGCCCATGGCGCCCATGATCAGTATGATCGCCTTTACGCTCAATGCGAAAATGATGTTCTGCTTGGCAATGCGCAGGGTGTGCCTGGCGATACGGATGGCACAGGGCAGCTTGCGTGGATCGTCATCCATAAGCACAATATCCGCCGCTTCAATGGCGGCATCCGAACCGACACCGCCCATGGCAATGCCCAGGTCGGCCCGGCGCAGCACCGGTGCATCGTTGATGCCGTCACCCA